>JAFIFY010000057.1 GCA_020831765.1 Phycisphaeraceae bacterium
TTCCGGGGGCGGGGGCGGGAGTGCGTGTGGGGATATCGCCGTTGAGTTGATCGATTCGTGTGCGGGCGCGGAGTTTCTGGGCGATGGTGCTTTTGGGATGGCTGATGATGTACTGGTAGAACCAGATCGCCTCGGCGATGCGCTCCTGGCGAGGCACATCCAACTTCGCGATCATCTCTTCACGTGCGCGGCCGATCCACCGCTCAGCCTGCTGCCCGACCGGCTCACCGAACTTTTTGGTCAACCGACGCCGGATGATGTAAGGATCAACCCCCAACGCCAGCCAGCGCTTGCAGGCGCTGACGATCGCCTCAGGCTCGATCAGATCGGCCTGCCCTTGCGAGTCGTCCCCGATGGACTCGCCGCAACCGTCCTCGGCCGGCGAGACAGACTCGGTTTCAGATTGGCTGACAGGCTCGGACACCGATCATCGCTCCACAGGCCCGGGCGATCGACGGCAATCGCCGAATCACGGGCCATCACCGAGTAATTGCCGCGCAAAACCACCGGGGCGCGATCCGCGATTCCGGGGGCTATTCCGGGGGTTGCGGGGGTGATTCCGGTGGTTCCGGGGGCGGGGCACCGGCCTTGCATGCCCGCAAGCCTCGGCGATCCGCCTTGAAAGGCGAATAACCGCCTGCTTATTATCGATATCGCCGAATTTCGAAAATAACGGACTTGCTTGTTTTCGGCGATGCGCATACCGTGGTGGCATGAGTGGAAAACCACAGGGTGCCGGTAGCCTGCTTCCGTGTCCCGGCGGGTATGAGGCGTTCGTTCCGAGCCCGCTTCCACCACGCGTTGAGATGTCGCCTCGCTTGGTCCGAGCCTTATCGGATGCCGATCGCTTGATCGGGCAGCTAGCCGGCGAGGGCCGGACACTTCCCAACCCGCACCTGCTCATGCGGCCGTTCCTGGCTCGCGAAGCGGTGCTGTCCAGCCGGATCGAAGGGACACAGGCCACACTTGGTGAACTGCTGGCGGTTGACGCCGGGGCTGTGGTGCAGCGCAGCCCCGATGACCTGCGGGAAGTCGGCAATTACGTTACGGCCCTCGAACACGGGATGGCGCGGCTGGATTCACTGCCGCTGTCACTTCGACTCATCCGCGAACTGCATGAGAAGCTGATGCGGGGCGTGCGGGGCGAGCAGGCCACGCCTGGAGAGTTCCGTCGCAGTCAGAACTGGATCGGGCCGCCGGGTTGCACTTTGGTCAATGCCCGATTCGTCCCGCCGCCTCCGGACCTGCTGGCCGGCTGCCTGGGCGAATGGGAGAAGTTCCTCCGCGATCGAAGCCTGCCGCCGCTGCTGCAAGTGGGCCTGCTGCACTACCAGTTCGAGGCCATTCACCCGTTCCTCGATGGCAATGGGCGCGTCGGGCGCTTGCTGATCACACTGTTCCTGATCGAACGCGGCATTCTGCCCACACCACTGCTCTATCTGAGCGCGTTCTTCGAGGCCACAAGATCGGACTACTACGATCGTCTGGCCGCGGTCTCAAAAGTGGCGGCGTGGGAGGGCTGGCTTGAATACTTCCTCAACGGTGTGGCGCGCATGTCCGCGGATGCGCTGGATCGATCCGAGCGTATCAACACCCTGATGGCCGGCTGGCGAAAGCAGGTGGCCGGCGGCTCATCAAAGTCCATTGCGTCGCTTCTCGACTTACTGGCTGAGAACCCGTTCTGCACCATCAATCGCGCTGCTCAGCGCCTCGGCCTGGCCTACACCACCGCCCAGCGCGCGGTGGAGCGATTGGAAGGCATGGGCATCCTGGAGCGGACGAGCGACGTCCAACGCGATCGGGTCTATTGCGCCACCCGCCTTATGGCGATCCTGGATGAGCCGCCCCGGATCAGCGGCTGACATGCTCGCCAGCATTCGCCTGTACTCCATTTCAATGGGCGGCGAGGTGGATGGCCGCGCGATGCGCACTTTCGATCATGGGGGCGGCCCGCCGGGGGCTTCATTGCCCGGCGGCGCAGCGTTGCACATCGGCCACGAAGGCATCGATATCGGCGTCGGTGGTGCTCCAGGAGCACATCAGCCGCGCTCCGCCGTTGCCGATGAAGGTGTAGAACAGCCAGCCCAGTGATCGCAATCGGCGAACCCATGCCTCGGGCAGTTCGGCGAAGACGGCGTTGGCCTGGACGGGATGGAGCAGGCGGATGGGCTCGATGGCGGCCAGTTCCGAGGCCAGCCTCGCGGCGCAACGGTTGGCGTGCGCGGCGTGTCGCAGCCAGGCGCCATCCCGCAGCATGCCGACCCAGGGCGATGTGATGAAGCGCATCTTCGAAGCCAGTTGACCGGCCTGCTTGCAGCGGTAGTCGAACTCCGCCGCGCGTTCCCGATCGAAGAACACCACCGCATCACCCACCGGCATTCCGTTCTTGGTGCCGCCGAAGCAGAGCACATCCACCCCGACCTTCCAGGTCACTTCCTTGGGCGCAACGTTGAGCGATGCCATCGCGTTGGCGAACCGCGCGCCATCCATGTGAATGCTCAGGCCCCAGCGCATCGCCTCCTCACGCAGGGCATCGAGCTGTTCGATCGAATACAGCGTGCCCATCTCGGTGGCCTGGGTCAGGGAGAGCACGCGCGGCTTGGGGAAGTGGATATCGCTGCGGCGGGTGACCACCTCGCGGACGACCTCGGGGGTCACCTTGCCCTGCTCGCCGGGGACGATCAGGAGCTTGGTGCCGTGGGCGAAAAATTCCGGGCCGCCACACTCATCGGTCTCGATGTGCGATCGCTCGTGGCAGATCACACTGTGGTATGAGCGGCAGATGTGCGCCAGCGCCATGGAATTGGCGGCGGTGCCGTTGAAGCAGAAGAAAACCTCGCAATCGATCTCGAACAGATCACGGATCAGGTCGCTGGCCCGGTGCGTGGCTTCATCGTTGCCGTAACCGCTGGCCGTACCCTCGTTGGCCGATTGCAGGGCATCCCACGCCTCGGGACAGATGCCCGATGCGTTGTCACTGGCGAACTGCGAACCGGCGATGGCTTGGGCGGTAGTGGGATTCATTCTGCGATTATACGGCACGCATCGGGCCTTTCCCCCGCCCCCGGAAGTCGGAAGTCGGAAGCCACAAGCCGGAAGCGAGCCTCGGTCCCGGAAGCCCAGTGCCGGAACGCTGAATCGCTGTATCCTCGGCCGCGCGGCCGGCATCCAAGCTCACCGGCCGGATTTCGGTGTGAATGCTGGATGAACCGACACGCCGCGGTGCGCTTACAATGCCGAGCTTCAGGCCCTGGCCTTTGCCGGCGCTGGCCGGTATGGCCCGGTGATGCCGGGGAAACCGCCCGGGCCATCACGGGAAACCAAGCGGACACGGCCGGCGGCTAGATGGCCGGGTATGCTCCGAACCTGACCCGACGAGGAAGGAATCGCGATGAATCAGAAGCAGGACAATGGCGTTGAGAAGGTGGTGATTATTGGATCGGGGCCGGCGGGTTGGACGGCGGCGATCTACGCCGCGCGGGCCAATCTCCAGCCCCTGGTCTACCCCGGCCGCGCCACCGGCAAGGACCTGATGCCCGGCGGCCAGCTCATGGGCACGACGGAGGTCGAGAACTACCCCGGTTTCCCCGATGGGCTCATGGGGCCGGACATGATGATCCGGTTCTTCGAGCAGGCAGCGCGGTTCGATACGCGAGTGGTGACCGACGATGGCATTCGCCCGGCCAAGGACATTTCCGGCGGGCTGTACAACGCGTTTCAGAACGTCGAGGAGATCGATTTTGCCGATCGGCCCTTCCGCATCAAGGGCGACAATGGAACCGAGGTCAAGGCCCATGCCGTGATCATCGCCACGGGTGCCAAGGCCAACTGGCTCGGGCTGGAGAACGAGCAGCGGCTGGCGCAATCCGGCGGCGGGGTGAGCGCCTGCGCGGTCTGTGATGGGGCGCTGCCGATCTTCCGGGATAAGGAACTGGCCGTGGTGGGCGGCGGCGATTCGGCCGTCGAGGAAGCGACCTATCTGACCAAGTTCGCCTCGAAGGTTTACATGATCCACCGCCGCGATGAACTGCGGGCGAGCAAGATCATGGCCGACCGGGCCATGAACAACGCCAAGATCGAGATTCTCTGGAACACCGAGGTGCTCGATGTCCTGGGCAAGGATCGCATCGAAGCGATCAAGTTGAAGAACAACAAGACCGATGAGGAGAGCGACCTGAAGATTAGCGGCCTCTTCATGGCAATCGGCCACACGCCCATCACCGACTTCGTCAAGGGCAAGGTGGACATGGATGACAAGGGTTACCTGAAGCTCAAGGATCCTTACCGATCACTGACCAACATCGAAGGCGTCTTCGCCGCGGGCGATGTCGCCGATTCGGTCTACCGCCAGGCCGTCAC
>JAFIFY010000062.1 GCA_020831765.1 Phycisphaeraceae bacterium
CTGCTCACTCGAAATGTCCTTTTCGCATGGTGTTGCGGTCCGTGATCAAACCGACAATCTATGCGAAAACAGAGGGCATTTCGAGTTTTTTCATGCTTGCCGAGCCTGAGGTACACCAAGGCTTGCTGGGTTAAGGTCTAGTCGGTACCCAGTTGGTCCTGGTTGCCGCCCGTGCGATCAGTCGTCGCCTGAAGCGGCGGGAACCGGTTCGCCGGATTGGTCGAATCCTCGCTTGAGGCGAAATTCCTGAACCAAGCAGTAGAGCACGGGAACCGTGAACATGGTCAGGAGCACCATGCTCATGCCGCCGACGCTGGGTATCGCCATGGGAATCATGATCTCAGCGCCTCGGCCGGTGGCGGTGAGGACCGGCAGCAGGGCCAGGATGGTGGTGGCCGAAGTCATCAGACACGGTCGAACCCGGCGCAGCCCGGCGGCGATGGTGGCCTCGCGAAGTTCGGCGATGGTGGTGGGTCGTCGTCGATCAAAACTCTGGCGGAGGTAGGTGGCGATGACCACGCCATCGTCGGTGGCGATACCGAACAGCGCAAGGAATCCGACCCACACCGCGACGCTGAGGTTGATGGCATGGAGCTGGAACAGATCGCGCATGTTGACGCCGAAGATGTCGAAGTTGGCGAACCACGGCTGGCCGTAGAAATAGATCATGGTGAACCCACCGGCCCACGCGACGGCGATGCCGCTGAAGACGATCAGTGTCGTGGAGACGGATCGGAACTGGAAATAGAGGATGAGAAAGATCAGAGCCAATGATACCGGCAGCACCAGGCGAAGCGTCCGGGCGGCGCTGATCTGATGCTCGTAAGTGCCCGCGAAGCGCCAACTCACACCTTCGGGAACGGTCAACGCGCCGGTCTCCACGAGGTGGTCCAGATAGTCGCCCACCCGTTCGACCATCTCGACCTCGGCCAGCCCCGGTTGCTGCCCGAAGGTCACAAAGCCGGTCAGGTAGGTGTCTTCGGTGTAGATCATCTGCGGACCGCGGGTAAACTCCACGGCGGCCAGTTCGCCCAGGGGAATCTGTGCTCCTGCGCGCGTCGGCACCAGTACACGTTCGATGGCGTCGATGTCATCGCGCAGCTCTCGCGGCAGGCGCACGCGCACCGGATATCGCTCACGGCCTTCAACCGTGGTGGTCAGGGCCTGTCCTCCGATCGCCGTGCTGATGATCCGCTGCACTTCGGCCACGCGCAGCCCATGGCGGGCAATGGCATCCCGGTCGATTTGAATTTCCAGGTACGGTTTGCCCACCACCCGGTCGGCATTGACGGAACCGGCATCGATGCCCGGCACCTGGCGAATGTGGGCCTCCATATCGAGCATAACCCGATCCAGCGTGGGCAGATCCGGCGCGCGCACTTTCACACCCATCGAGGCGCGCATGCCGGTCTGGAGCATGATCTGACGTGTCTCGATGGGTTGAAGCGGCGGAGCGCCGGTCGAGCCGGGGATGTCGGCCGCGCTGGACAGTTCGTTCCAGATGTCCCTGGGACTGCGAATATGGTCGCGCCATTGGCGATAGGGCCGACCGTGACGGGAACGATCCGGAATCAACTGACCGTCTTCATTGCGGACAAACTCGCCGCGCTCATGAGCGAACTTGAAGCTCAATCGGCGTCCTGCCGCGTCGGTCTTGTACTCGGATCGGTAGTTGATCAGCGTCTCGATCATGGATACGGGGGCCGGGTCCAATGCACTTTCCACTCGCCCGATCTTGCCGACCACCTGTTCGACCTCCGGCACGCCGGCGATGGCCATATCCTGAAACTTGAGGATGTCCAACGCTTGGCCGATCGATGCGTGGGGCGTGGTCGTGGGCATCCAGAGGAAGGAGCCTTCATTCAATGGCGGCATGAACTCGCGGCCAAGGCCGGGAAACTCATGGACCGCCCAGACCCACGGATCACTTTGCCGAATCGTTTCCGGTTCAATGCCCATGCGCTGCGCGGCGTGCGGCACGAAGGCGAACACGCGTTCAGCGCCCAGCCAGACGGTCAGCCCGAAGACGACCAGGAACGCCGGTATGCAGAGGAAAGCCGCCTTGTGCGCCAGGCAGAGGCGCAGGATCGAGGCATAGAAGTACTGGAAGATGTAAAAGGTGCCCAAGAGGCCGACGATCAGGCCGAACACGAAAATCAGGTTTCGTCCCAGACCGCGCTCAGGACCCAGGGGCTCCCATAGACCGGTCAGCAGCCAACCCGTCGCCAGCACGGCCAGCACGGTGGCCAGCCATGGCACCAGGCGTGCCCCGCGACCGGCCATGCGGCCACCGCGTCGGACTCGCTCGACGACCATATCGATCCGTTCAAGGAAGGGGACGAACCGGCTACTGAGCCCGCCGCCATCGTTCGCCCGCCGGCGGATCGCGGCCGACATCGGTTCCCAGAGAAGCTGAATCACCACAAGGCCCACCACGGCAAGCCCCGCGATCCAGACCACGCCCCAGCCCATCTCGACGCCGATCACCGTCGCGGCGATGCCCAGAACGCCCAGGCCAAATCGAAGTAATCGGCGGCCCTGACCGGGCCTGACCCGGCCGGCCACCAGCAGGTGGGTCAGCGCTGGAATCACCGTCAGCGTGACCATCGCCGCGCCGATCAGCACGAAGGTCTTGGTATAGGCCAGCGGGACGAACATCTTGCCTTCCGGGCCGGTCATGGTGAACACGGCCATGAAGCTGATCACGGTGGTGGCGATGGCGGTCACGATGGCCGAGCCGACCTCGCGCGTCGCGCGCAGGACGATCGGGAGGCGCGGCTCGGCCCGGTCGGCGGCTCGTAGGTGCCGGAGGATGTTCTCGGTGACGATGATGCCCATGTCGACGATGGTGCCGATGGCGATGGCGATGCCGGCCAGCGAAACCACGTTGCTGTCAACCCTGAACCACTTCATGAACAGGAAGCAGAGCAGCACGGCCATCGGCAACGTGGCGCTGATGATCAGCGACACACGGAAATGGAACACCATGATGAGCACGACGATGATCGTGATGAGAATCTGCTGAATCAGGGCATCGCTGAGCGTCCCCAGGGTCTCATGGATCAGTCCCGTGCGATCGTAGAAGGGGACGATGTGGAGCTTGCTGACGTTGATCCACTCCGGCCAGATTTCACGGGGATGATCTTCACGCTGGAGCCACGCGAGCCATGCTTCCTGATTCAGTTCGGGAGAATCGGCCGACCGGTAGGCTTCAAAACCATGCTCGCGAGCGAAGGCGCGGACCTGCTCGGGCGTTGTGCGGGTCCAGTCGATGATGATGCGTGACGGCAGGCCCGGTTCGATCACCCGGACCTGGTCCCGCACATTGTTGATCGCCGCCAGCGGGTTGTACCCTTCGCGGACGACCACCACGCCGCCGACCGCCTCGGCGCCGTTCTGCGTCAGCGCTCCGCGCCGGCCGGCCGGTCCCAGTTGGACCCGTGCCACATCACGCACCTGGACCGGTATATTTCCCGGACCCGTACCGACCACGGCGCTGTTGAGATCCTCGATCCGCCGCACGAATCCGACACCCCGCACCACGTATTCGACATCGTTGATCTCCGTCACGCCCGCCCCGACATCCAAATTGCTGTCGGCGATGGCGGCGTTCACATCGCTGATCGTCAGGCGGTAGGCTCGAAGCGCATCCGGATCGATATCCACCTGGTACTCGCGAACGAACCCGCCGACCGAGGCCACTTCCGCAACACCTTCGGCGGCCAGCAGTCCGAAACGCACGATCCAGTCCTGGATCGATCGCAGTTCATCCAGGTCCCAACCCCCGATCGGATGTCCGTCCGGATCGCGTCCTTCGAGCGTGTACCAGTAGACCTGGCCCAGCGCCGTGGCATCCGGACCCAGCGTCGGCTGGACGCCTTCAGGAAGCACGCCCGCCTGTAGGCTGCTGAGTTTTTCGAGAATCCGCGCCCGCGACCAGTAAAACTCGATACCCTCATCGAAGATCACGAAGATCGATGAGAAACCGAACATCGAGCGACTGCGCACCTCCTTGACCCCGGGAACACCCATCAGCGCGACGGTCAGTGGGAAGGTGACCTGATCCTGGATGTCCTGAGGTGAACGTCCGGGCCATTCGGTGAAGACGATCTGCTGGTTCTCGCCGAGATTGGGGATGGCATCGACAGGTATGGGCTGGCGCGGCAACCAGTCGATCTTCCAGTCGAAGGGCGCCACCAGCACCCCGCCAGCGCCGATCAGCAGCACCAGGAGAATTATGATGAGTTTCTGCTCAAGGCAGAAGCTGAGAATGGCATCCAGCGACGAGGTCCGCCGATCGGGAGGATGCTCGTTCATCGAGACTCCACTTCCACCAGGGTTTCGACGATCTCACCGCAACGAAGCATGGATGCGCCGTGGTAGGGATTGGCGATTTGTTGAACGTCCTGAAGCCAGAATCCCTCGCGGCCATTCACCATCGGGCACATTGCCCGATAGACGGTCGCGGTTCCGGTCACACCGAACACGCGGACCATCTCCGTCAGGTGATCGCTGAATGCCTCGAAGCGCTGACGCTGGTTGGCAAGGTCTTCCTCAGTGCCCAGGGCCTCGAGCGCTTCAGCCATCGTTCGCTTGGAATCGCGCCATCGCTTCTGCGCCTCTTCCTCGAGCTCATCAACCTCGATGGCATCGAGCACCGCGCGGACATCTTGCGATCGTCGGCGCGCCTGCTCGGGGGAGTCTCCGGCCAGACTTTCGACCAGGCCGAAGTTGGCCTGAATCAGGCGTCCCAGCGCGGCCTGAAATTCCTCCGGTGCCTCCAGGGGCTTAACATCCGGATCGGCGCCCGGTCGCCGGGCCTGTTCATCACCGTGATCGTGGGCCGGCGCATGATCGCCGGCGGGCTGCATCATGCTCGGTCGCCCCTTGAGTTGAAGCTCGGCATCCAGCCGGAACGCGCCGCGCGTCACCACGAGCTCGCCTTCCTCCAGGCCATCGAGCACCACGTACCAGTCACCGGCCTTCGGCCCAAGCAGAACATCACGGCCTTCGAATGACGGGCGCTCCTGATCCGGCAACTGCACATAGACCACCGCGCGTCGCCCGGTGATCAACGGCGCGCTGGCGGGAATCACCACGGGCGGTCGGCCGTGCCGCTCGGGATCATCCTCCGGTTCGTAAATTCCATGGGATCCTGGATCATGATCCCCCGGATGCTCCTGATCATCCGTCTTGCCGTCCGTCCGCATCATGGCCACGGCCGAATCACTCAGCTTCGCCTCGACCGTACCGCGTACGAACATGCCCGGCTTGAGTCGGCCATCGGGGTTGGGCACATCCGCCCGCACCCGCACAGCGCGCGTGGCTTCGGTCACCGTGGGTTCAATGAATGTGATCTTTCCCTCGAAGGTCATCCCAGGGAAGCTGGGCATCACAAAACTCACCTTCTGGCCCAGGGCCAGCCAATGCAGCTCCGATTCAAAGACTTCCATGCGGCTCCAGAGATGTCCAAGGTCCGCAATCCGGTACACGGGCTGTCCGGTGGCAAGATAGTCGCCCCTGGCGGCCTGGCGTTCGATCACCGTGCCTCCGATCGGTGCGCGAATGGTCACGTAGTCTTCCACTTCACCACGATCGATGAGTTGATCAATCTGTTCAGCGGTCATGCCCAGAAAACGCAGTCGGTCACTCGCCGCCTGAACGGTCCGTTGCGCTGACTGGCGATCGCGGTCTGTGTCCGCGGGTGTGAAAAGCCCGCTTGCCCGGTGGGCCTGGAGCAACTCTTCCTGCGCGGCGATGAGTTCGGGGCTGTAAAGATCGAAAAGCGGGTCGCCTTGGCCGACCGTGGCGCCGGTGAAGTCGATGTGCAGTCGTTCAATCCTGCCCGGCACCCAGGCGGTGACCGTCTTGAGTCGTGTCTCGTCGTAGGCGATCTGCCCGAAGAGTCTCACCGGCACCGTGATGTCGCGCCACTCGGCGGGTTGAACCTGGAGCTGGAGCAGCGCCAGGGCACGCTCACCGAGACGAAGGCGCGGCAACTGATCGTCTTCATCATCGTCATCGGCGCGCACCGGTATCAGCGACATGCCGCAGTACGGACAAGGGGCGTTGGGATCAGACAGACGAACCTGTGGATGCATCGAGCAGGTGTACAACTGCTGGCGGCCATCACCCACGTCGACCGGTTCGCCCGGGGGTGCATCGGAAGATGGGCCGCCCAGATGCATGCCGATGCCGATGCCGACAATGATGAAGATGGCCACCGCGACGCCGCGCAGGTAGGGATACGCCGCTTCCCAGAGGCGACGGCCGGTTGCCGGCGAGGTTGGCGCATTCGATTCGGCCGACTGGTCGTCGTGACCCGGAGGGCTGGTCTCGGATTGGTCGCGGCTCATTGCGGTTCTCCGGGTTGAAAATCGGGCAGCGGTCCGCCCAGTGCCTGGGTCAGGTCAGCCACCGCACGGTGCATGTCGGCGATGATCCGGACACGATCGGCCTGGTCATCCAGCAGTCGCTCCCAGTCATCCAGAAGCTGCAGCAACGTGATATCGCCCGTCCGGTAGGAAGCCATTGCCAGATCGATGATCCGCTCGGCATCGGGAATCATGCGTCTTTCGAGCCGCCGCAGCATCGACTGATTGAACTCCAGTCGCGCGATTGCTTCCTCCACTTTAAACCGAAGCTCATCCCGGGCCGCCTGCGCCTGGGCGCCGGCCCGGCCCACGCCGCGCAGGGCTTCACGCTCGCGGGCATCATCGCGCCCCACCCAGATCGGGATGCTCATGCCCACCATGCCCATGATCTCATCCTCCTGGCTTGCCATGCCGTTGCCGCCAGCGCCCACCCGCCCGTATTGAACGCCGAACATCAGTTCCGGCATCCGCTCTCGCCGAGCCAGCGTCAATCGCCGGTGGTAGGTCTCCGCCTCGGCCTGGGCCGATCGAACCATCGGGCTCTGATGTCCGGCAAGCTCAGCCAGCGCGCGGGCATCGAGATGGATCGGCGACCAGGTCAATCGCCCGAACTCGGCCGCCGCGCGATCTTCAACTTCCCCGGGCGGAAGATCGAGCGAGTTGGCGGTATCCGCCCCCGGGGATCGTGGCATCGCGATCTCCTCGAGCGTGGGCAGTTGTGTCGCCCGGCGGAGCATCGCCAGGGCGGTGGCCCGACGACTTTGAAGTTCGTCGATACGGTTTTCAAGTTGGCTGATGCGACGGGAAACGCGCAGCAGATCGCCTTGGGTGGCATCGCCGATGCGCATCCGTGCCCGCACGGTCTCCTCGATTCGCTCCAATAGCCGCCGGTTTCGTTGGAGAATCTCGATCTGGGCCGAAATGCCGATGTAGGCCCAGTAAGACCGCCGGACATCGCCCTCGATGCGATCGATCAGGGCTTCGAGCTGATGTCGGGCCTGCTGGACCTCCTGGCGGGCCACCTCCCGTCGCGCATGAAGTGTCCCGGGGAAGGGCAATCGCTGCTCCAGACCGACGGTAAAGTCCATATCCATCTGACCGAACCCGACCCTCGCCATCGGGTTGGGAGGAGCGCCGGCCTGGGCGATGCGCTCCTGGAGTTGTTCGATGCGCAGGTGCGCGGCCTCGACCTGGGGATTGGCGGTGATGGCGCGGGCGAGCAGGTCGTCCAGGGTCGGCTTTCGATCGGTCCATGGAGGCTGATCAACGCGGCTTGAGCTTGGGTGCCCGGGCCCGCCGGCATCCTCGCGGGCCTCGACCACCGATCCCAGCGAATGCGCGGATCGATCGCCGCTGATCCATTCATCAAACGGCTGGTTTCTCTGGCAGCCCGCCGACAGCAAGAGCCCGCCGGCCAGAATCATCCCAAGCCGTGAGGTTGATGATCTCATGGATAGAGTCCGGCGGAACGACCCGCGCCGTTTAGTGATCATGCGCGGCCTTGGCTTCATCGAGCTTGCTCAGATAGCGTTCCGGGTTCTCATTCAGGGCGTCAATGCAGCCGTCGCAGCAGAGCTTGACCTGCCGGCCTTCGACTTCGACCGTGATCGGACCACCCATGGAATCGAGCTTTTCGCCGCTGACGACGCAGGTGTCCAGCGGATAGTCGGCTTCGACCGTCCTCTCAGTGGTCTCGGTGGTCTCGGTACAGCCATTCAGGGTCAGAAACAGGGTTGTGACGGCGACGGTGATCATGGATCGCATCGGAAATCTCCTGGGTAAGGGGTTAATGGTAAGAACGATGGATCAGGGCGTCGGGGTTCCCGATTCCGGCTCTCAACCGATTTTTTCCTCAGCTCCGGCCCACAGGGAACCATTCGGGCCCAGTCCGACGTTCTGTATAGTGACAACCTTGATGTCCCGTGAACCTCCCAGCAAGTCGGCCGAGCGCTTCAGGACCGAGGTCTGGCCGCTTATGGCTGACTTGCTGCGCCTGGCACGGATATTGACGGGCGATGAATACCTCGCCGAAGACCTGGTTCAGGAAACCATGCTGCGGGCGTATCGTGGCCTGGAAAGTTGGCGCCAGGGCACGAACATGCGGGCATGGCTGTTGACGATCATGCGCAACCTGAATGTGGATCGCATTCGGAAGCAGGCTCGCCAGATCACTACCGGATCGATCGAGGAAATGGAGATCGAGCCCTCGGCCGGGGTCCCGATGGACGACATCGATCCCGGGAGTTGGCCGAATCCTGACGAGTTGCTTGAGCGATTCAGCGATGACCAGATTGAGGCGGCGCTTCGCCAACTGCCGGATTCCATGCGCTGGGTGCTGTTGCTGGTGGATGTGCAGCGTCTGAGCGTCGTCGAAGCCGCGGCGATCCTCGGTGTGGCCGAGGGCACGGTCAAAAGCCGGGCCAGCCGCGCACGAGCGGTGCTGCGGAAACGTCTGCTACCCCTTGCACGCGACAATGGGTGGCTTGATGAATCGGTTCAAGACTAGGTGAAGCATGACGAATCGTGAACCAGCCGGCTTTGTTGATGATCTGGACCGCGCCACGTCTGCTCGACTCTCGAAGCTGGGCAGCCGTCCGGTTGATGTTCAGAGACTTTCCGTGCGGCTGGAATCGCAGCTCGCGCAGGCCGGGATGCCCTCGGCCGCGTCGCGACCGCTGGTGAGATTCGCCGGTAAAACGCGCTGGTGGCGGCCGGCGCTGGGCCTGGCCGCGGCGCTGGGCCTGGCCTGCATGCTGGTGATTATCTTCATGACCGCGCCCCACGGGGCGACGGCGGCCACCGTCATCGAATTGGGCAGGCTGCACCAGGACATGGTTGGTGGCCGGGTCGTGGTCGAGACGGTGGGCGATGTCGATGAGGCCAACTCATGGATCAGCCGGCAATCGGCGACGGCGCCGGCCCTTCCCGGGCATCTTGCAGATGCCCGTATTCAATCCTGCTGCCTGGCCACCATTCAGGGCCGGCTGGTGGCGGTCGCCAAGATGCAATGGAGGGGGGAGCCTGTGACTTTGGTCGTTGCCGATCACAAGCACTTCGGGCATCGCATGGGGGTGACTTACCAGCGGGATGGCCGCGACTTCCACGCCCACAGCTTCGAAGGGGTGCGCATGGTCATGAGCAACATCGGCACGCGATGGCTGTGCGTAATGGGCGACCTTAAAGATGAGCAACTGGTCGACCTGGCCGCGCAGATTCAGTTCTGAACTGATTTTGATCAACAACTGGGTGCGATCCAATGAAAAGCGCGGCCAGTGGATGGCCGCGCTTTTCCGGATTTCTGTTGTTGAAGGCGGGTTGTGGCACCGCCGACGTTGGTTCAGCCCTTGTTGGTCGGGCCGAAGGTGATCTTGTCGGTGCCCAGTTGGTCCTGGTTGCCGCCAAGTCCGCCGCCGAGGTTCTTGCGTCCGGCCGGCGCGCCGGCTGGGGCGGCCTTCTCGTCCTGGTCGGCGGTCCACTGTGCCCGCTTGAGCGAGAGGCCGATCTTGCGGTCGTCCAGGTCCACGCGAAGGATTTTGACTTCCAGTTCCTCGCCGGCCTTGACCACATCCTGCGGGTTCTCGACCTTGTGATCGGCCAGCTCGGAGATGTGCAGTAGGCCTTCGAGGTCTTCTTCCAGTTCCACGAAGACGCCGAAGTTGGTGATCTTGGTCACCTTGCCGCGCACGATCATGCCGGGCTGATAGTGGGTGGGGATGGCTTCCAGCCACGGATCCTCGCTCATCTGCCGCAAGCCGAGGCTGACCCGCTGCTTGTCCTGGTCCACTTCCAGCACCACGCACTTGAGTTGGTCGCCCTTCTTGAGCATCTCGTTGGGATGGGTGAGCTTTCGCGTCCAGGAAAGGTCCGAGACGTGCAGCAGCCCGTCGATGCCCGGTTCGATTTCGATGAACGCGCCGTAGTTGGTGAGGTTGCGCACCTTGCCCTCGACGACGGTGCCGGGCGGGTACTTCTGGGCGACCAGGTCCCAGGGGTTGACCTCGGTCTGCTTGACGCCGAGGCTGATCTCCTGCTTGTCCTTGTCGACCTCGAGGACGACCACCTCGATCTCCTCGCCGACGCTGAACATCTCGCTGGGGTGGTTGATTCGCTTGGTCCAGCTCATTTCCGAGATATGCACCAGGCCCTCGACCCCGTCTTCCAGCTTCACGAACGCGCCATAGCTGACGATGTTGGTCACCACGCCCTGCACGCGGGTATTGGCCGGGTACTTCTTCTCGATATCCTGCCAGGGGCTGTCTTCCTTCTGCTTCATGCCCAGCGCGATCTTCTCGCGATCGCGGTCGATCGATAGCACCTTGACCTCGATCTGGTCCTCGACCTTGAGCAATTCGCTGGGATGATGGATGCGGCCCCAGCTCATGTCGGTGATGTGCAGCAGGCCATCGATGCCGCCCAGGTCCACGAACGCGCCGAAGTCGGCCAGGTTCTTGACCGTGCCCTTGACGATGCTGCCCTCGCTGAGGGTTTCCAGCAGCTTGCGGCGGGCTTCTGCGCGTTCTTCTTCGATGAGCTTGCGGCGGCTGATGACGATGTTGCGGCGGGGCTCATCGATCTTGAGGATCATGGCCCGGACATTCTGGCCGATGAAGATGCCGATGTCGGCCGGGCGGCGGATATCCACCTGCGAAGCCGGCAGGAACACCGGCACGCCGATATCCACCAGCAGGCCGCCCTTGATCTTGCGCATCACCTTGCCCTCGATGATGTCGCCTTCCTTGCTGGTCTCCAGCAGGCGCTCCCAGCCGCGGATGCGGTCGGCCTTGCGCTTGGAGATGACCACCTGGCCGCCGTCGGATTCCAGGCTTTCGAGGAAGACCTCGACGGTGTCGCCGATCTCGACCTCTTCAGGATGATCGAATTCGTTGCGATCAAGCACGCCCTCGCTCTTGAGTCCGACCTCGACGAGGAAATCCGGCCCCGCGTGCCCGATGATCTTGCCCTTGAGAATGCCGCCCGGGGTCAGGTCCTGCAGGGAGTCCTGGAGAACACTGTCCATGACGCTGGCTTCCATGCTTCCACCCAGCGCCTCTTCCACCATGAGTTGCGCTTCACTTTCATCCACATCCAGTGAAGCAATCAGATTGCGATCGACCATAAAAAAATTTGCCCTTGTTGATAGTCAGGCCCGTCCCGAACCGCTCGGGAAATCCACGGGACGACGGCTGAACGCAAAGCCCAGACCGCCATGTCACCGGCCTATTCCGCCCGGCCACGAACCGAAGCTGCCCGAATAAGCCGCGAATCGATCAGTATACCTGCCAATCCTCTCCAGACCAAACGATAACCCGCATAAATCGGCCAATTCCAAGGGCATGGCCGAAATGGGGCGATGAAAAAGCCTAAAAGGTCCGATATTGACCGATTTCTGCCTGAAATTGCGGCGTTCCAGGCGTTTTTCTCCTTAATTGAGGCCCCGCGGGCTTCGAAATGCGCACCGACCGGGGCCGAAATCAGGACGGCGAGGCCGCCGCGAGGAACGTGACCTGGACCTGCCGGGTGCGCGGGCCATCGAACTCGCAGAAGAAAATGCCCTGCCATCGGCCCAGGACCAGTTGCCCGCCGCGCACCTGCACCAGGGCCGACGAGCCCATCATCGATGCCTTCACATGGGCAGCGCTGTTGCCCTCGGCGTGTTGGTAAAACGGCTGCCGCCAGGGCACCATGCGGTCGAGCTGTTCGAGCATGTCGTGGACCACATCCGGGTCGGCGTTCTCATTGATGGTGATGCCCGCGGTGGTGTGCGGGACATGGACCATCACCACGCCATCGCGGATTCCACCCTGACGGACCGCCGCCTGAATCTGCCCGGTGATGGACTGCATCTCGCTTCGCTGTCGCGTTTGTATGGTGAATGTGCTCATGATGCGGTCAAGTTTATCACGGCTGGCCATGGTTCCCGTCCGTCATCGCGTGCGATTGAGCGGGAAGTTCAGACGATGCGGTTAGAATGCCTTGGCGGTGTTGTGCATGAGCGCAGCGCGGCCAAAGCGTGACACCTTCAAAGGAGGCATCCAGCCATGATGAGTCGAACACTTGGACGAAGCGGCATGGAAGTGAGTGCGTTGGGGCTGGGGTGTTGGGCGATCGGCGGGGCGTATACCAGCAAGGGGGTTCACTGCGGCTGGGGCGATGTGGATGATGCCGAATCGATCCGGGCGGTTCGCCGGGGTGTTGAGTTGGGGGTGACGTTTTTCGACACCGCCGAGTGTTATGGCGCCGGGCACAGCGAGGAGGTTCTCGGCCGCGCCTTGCGTGGGATGCGCGAGGATGTTGTCATCGCGACGAAATTCGGGCATGTCTTCAAGGAAGGGTCGAAGGACATTGATGGCGATGATCCATCGGTCCGGCATCTGGAGGAATCGTGCGAGGCGAGCCTGCGACGGTTGGGCACGGATTACATCGATGTGATGCAGTTTCACATGGGTGGGTGCGATCCCGAGGTCGCCGCCCCCCTGGTGGACAAGCTCGAAGACCTTGTGCGGGCGGGCAAGGTTCTCTGCTACGGCTGGAGCACGGACGATCCGCATCGCGCCCGGCTATTCGCGAGGGGCGAGCATTGCTCGGTCGTGCAGCATCATTTCAACCTGCTGGAAGCATCCGAGCCGATGCTCGAGCTCCTCGATGAACAGCGCCTGGCGGGGATCAATCGGGGCCCGCTGGCCAAGGGCATCCTGACCGGCAAGTTCCGCCACGACAGCACCATCCCCGCCAACGATGTCCGCCACCGGTGGAATCCGGCCGAAGGGGACATCGCCGAGGCGATCGATGCCGTCGAGGCGATCAGGCCGATCATGGAGGAGGATGGCCGGACGCTCGCCCAGGCGGCGCTGGGCTGGATATGGGCCCGGCATCCGAGGCTCGTTCCCATCTGTGGTTTCAAAACCGTCAAGCAGGTCGAGGACAACATCAAAGCGCTGGAACACGGCCCGCTGACCGAAGACCAGATGCGGCGGATCGAAGCGAAGCTCAAAGAGATCGGCTGGAAGCGCCGCCGATTCGCCTGAAGCGGGGGTGTGGGAGGCCCGGGGGCCGGCGGGATCAGGCCGCGCTGTTGTGCCGACGCCGAAGCAGCAGCAGGCCGCCGATGCCCATCAGCGCCAGGCTGGCCGGCTCGGGGACAATGGTCAGGACGATGTCGGACTGGGCCGGGTCGGCCTGATCGATGCCTTTGGCGAAACGGACATCGGGGCCGGGGATGCCCAGATCGGACTGCGACAGCAGGATCATCGTCAGTGTGTTGTTGGTGTCGGCGTTGATGAAGTCGGCCAGAGCGCCTCCGTTGATCGAGAAGGTGCCGGTGTCGTTGCCCACCACATCGAAGGTGCCCAGCAGCGTGGTGTTGGCCGGATTCACCGAGGGCCCGCTGGACTCGAAGCCATTTTGCACATCATTGCCAGGGGCGTCCATCCAAGTGACATTCTGAGCCCAGAAGTCCAGTGCCTGGTCGGTCATTCCGTAGACGGCGAAGGTGAAGGTCTCGCCGACGCGATTGGTGTTGCTGTAGCTGACGATGTTGAAGCTGAGGCTGCTGGCCGGCGCGGCGGCGAAGTCCAGGTCGGAGATGTCGAACTGGAGCCACACCTTCTTGCCGCGACGATCGGTACCGGCGTTCTTGACGTTCATCGGGTCGCCGGCGTTGCCCGCACCACCGGGTTCGGATGAGCCCTTTTCGATGCTGATGGCCTGCTCGGGGTTGATCGTGAGCAGGGCTGCGCTGGCCTGGTCGATCGCCGGGCCGAGCCCCAGCGACAGGGCCACGACGCAGGCGGCCCCGGTCAAACGGCCATGGATTTGTCCGCGGCGGAGCGCCCGTGAATCGGTGGTTCGGATCGTCATTGTCTAACCTCTCTCTTCTCTTCATGTGGCCATGTGGAGGGACCGGACTCATGCGCGCATCGCACGTGAGACCGGCCCTTGCAGTGTAAGTATGCGCGCGAATTCGACCCGCCCATTCGCCTTGGCGCAAATCTTTTTTGCTTTCGCGTCAGGGTGGGGATAGCATGGCGACATGAAAGCAAGGAGGTCGGCCCCCCCGGAACCCCCGGAACCTGCACAACTGGCGCATCCCCCGGAGCCTTCCGCGCCCCGGCTACCCGTGGCTGCGTCATCGGGCCAGCCGCGCATCGGTGTGCGGGTGGACTACTCGATGCCTGCCGGTCACGCGGAACTGGCCGGGGTCGCGCGCTATGCAGCGTTGCATGGGCCGTGGACCATCCAGACCCACCCGCGCGGCGGGTTCATGGGGCTGCCGCCGGATCGACCGTTCGATGGCCAGGGGATGGTGGTTCACGCCAATCAAGCCAGACTTCCTTCATACCACGAGGCCTCGTATCCGGTGGTCAACCTCGGGGCGATCGTCGCGGAGACGGGCCTGCCCAGCGTGCTGCCGGACAACCGGGGCATCGGCCGCCTCGCCGCCGAACACCTGTTGGAACGGGGACTGGAGCGGCTCGGTTTCTGCGGCTTCGTCGGCCATGGCTATTCCGATCAGCGACTGGCCGGGGCGCGGGAGTTCGCCGACGCTCGCGGCGTGGCGATGCGGGTCTACCCGCAGGAAGAGCTCGGCCATCCCCAAAAGGGCTCGGCCGACTACTACGATCTGGAGCGGTCGAACCTCATGGCCTGGCTCGAGGGCCTCGACAAGCCCATCGGTGTGATCGGTGCCAACGACATGCGCGCCCGGCACTTGCTGGCGGCCTGCCAGTGGGCGGGCATCGCGGTGCCCGAACAGGTGGCGATCATCGGTGTGGATGGCGATGAGGTGCTGTGCGAGACCGCCGTACCGGCGCTGAGCAGCATCGGCATCGACTTCGAGCGGCTGGGCTACGAGGCCGCGGCCCTGCTCGACCGGCTGATGCGCGGCGAGCGGGCGCCGCAGCGCCCCATCTTGCTGCCGCCCATGGGTGTGATCGAGCGGCAATCCACCGACATCCTGGCCATCGCTGATCCGGACCTGGCCCATGCGGTGCGGCTGATCCGCGAGCATGCCTCGGACGATGACCTCACCATCAAGCGCGTGCTGGCCGAGGTGCCGGTAAGCCGCCGCTCGCTGGAACGGCGTTTTCGCGAGGTGCTGGGCCGCACGCCACAGGCCGAGATCACCCGCATTCGGGTGGAACAGGCCAGGCGGCTGCTGGCCCGCAGCGACCTGCCGATGCCGCAGGTGGCGGCCCGGTCGGGCTTTCGCAGTGCTGCGCGGCTGGCGGTGGTGTTCCACCGTGAAACCGGCCAGACCCCAACCGCCTACCGCCGGCATCATCGCCAGAGCGGCCAGCGGCAAGAGGCGTGCAGGGCCATCGGCAGACCGCCCGGTCCGGCCCGTTCGGGCTGAACCTCTGGCAATCGGACCCTTGCGCCCGGCCTTCAGCGCTGACGCCCTGGCGCAAAAGTTTTGCGCAATTTGCGCAATGCCGCGCCACCTGCGGGCCTAGATTGTGATGATGAAACCGACAACATGGCGGCCTAAACATTGCCGGTTCGGCTTTACCCTGATCGAACTTCTGGTGGTCATCTCGATCATCGCGATCCTGTTGGCCATCCTCTTGACCGCGCTGGGCGGCGTCCGGGAAGTGGCACAATCGACCAAATGTTTGTCGAACCTGCGCAGCATTGGCTTGTCGATCACGACCTACGGCATCGATAACAAGCAGATCATCCTCCCCTCGGAACTGCATCGCGGGGGCACTTGGATCGACACCTGGTCGACGATGATGATTAATGCCGGCATGCTCAATGCTCCGCAGACCGGCGGAATGGCCGACTTCGCCGATGGCGACCATATCTTCCGCTGCCCCAGCGGACTGCCCGCAGGCAACGAGTTCATCCGCCCTGTGGATCGCTTCGACGGCTACGGTGCCATGGCCACACCCAACCGGTCGAACAACGATCACCACCAGCCCTACTGGATCGGCAACTGGTACGGGGCCAACGGGTATCACAACTTCGCGCCCACCCCCTCGCCGTTCCCGTTCAAGCGGGTCAACTTCAACAACGCCAACTTCGAGCGCCTCGACCGCGTGCGCCAGCCCAGCAGTGCCTTTGCCATCTACGATGGCTGGTATTACCACAACGATGGTGGAAGCTGGCCCCGCATCACCTTCGCCGAGCAGCACAACGCCCGTCACCTCGGGCAGACCCGCGCGAACATGGTCCACTTCGACGGCCATGCCTCATCGCTCGTGTCCGATGAACTCGCCGAAATGAGCCACGATGACCCCCGCCTGCGGGCCATGGAATGAGCCGGCGGCATTTCATCGCGGTTGCCTTGTGAAGCGGTGCCCGATGGACGGTTGCAGGCCGCGGGCTAACCCCCATCGGGCGCGCCTGGTTTTGATCACGACTTGACAACCGGCTCCAGCGCCGTGGCGATGAGACGGAAGGGGACCGCAAGTCCCAATCCGGTACCTCGACCGAACGGAGGAGAGGGGAAGCGATCGGGTTGTGTTGATGCCAGCACGGGAGTTCAACGCGGGGCCGGTGGCGGCCAGTGCGTGCCGCGTTGCCCCTCGAGGCCGAAGGTCGGGCCAGGCGCCGGCGCTTCGCCCTCCGGCAGCCCGGTGAGTTGGCCATCGGTGACCCACGCCTGATGCTGGTCCGGCGCCAGAGACTGAATCAGCCTTCCCTCAAGTCGCCGCCGCACCTCCGCCAGTTCCGCTTTGCCGGCGAGGTTGTGCAGTTCACGGGGGTCCTGCTCCATGTCGAACAACAGTCGCTGGTTGGCCCGGGGAAAGTAGATGAGCTTGTGGCGTGAATCACGCACCATGAGGTTCGCCTTGGCACCGTATCCCCATTGGCAGAATATGTACTGGCGCGCGGCATCACCCAGCATGGATTGCCCCTGGCAATGTTCGGGGATCGGGATGCCCGCCGCATGAAGCAAGGTCGGCATGACATCGGCAAGGCCGACGAGCCGGGTGTCGATTTGATGATCACCCGTCCGATCGTGAATCGGCCTGCCGCACAGAACCATCGGAATGCGGGCCGAATCCTCGTTCATCATGTCCTTGGCCCAGTATCGGTGATTCCCCAGCATGTCACCATGATCGGCCGCGAAGAGAATCACCGTTTTCTCGAGCAGTCCTTCTTCGCGAAGTGTGCCGATGACGGTGCGGAGTTGATGGTCGATATGCGTGCATAGGGCATAGAAGGCACGAAGCACATCCGGAATCTCGTGATCCATCGGGGCGGCCTTCTGATAAATCCGCTCAGCCACGCGAACAGGCGTGTTTTCATCCAGGCGCGCCCAGTCGCCGATGTAAGGCTCAGGCGGCGTCTTGTCCCGGTACATGTCCAGGTAAGCCTGAAGGGGAGCCAGGGGTGGATGGGGATGGGAGAAGGAGAGGTACCAGAAACCCGGCCGGGTCCGGTCCCGACGTTTGATCATCCGGCACATCCGGGATGCGGCCCAGTTGGTCACATGAAAGCGTTCGGGAAGATGCCATGGGCGCCAGCAGTACTGGTTGTTGTTCATGCCCCCGGCGAAGCGCTGTCCGGCAAGACCATGGTCGCCAAGAAATAGTTCGTAATCGTCCTGCATGATGCCCTCGCCCGCGCGCCCCTCCTCATCCACCCAGACATCATCGAAGCCGGCGCGATCCCGCTGATTCATCAGGTGCATCTTGCCGACGGCGTATGCCTGATAGCCCGCATCACGAAAGGCCTGCGCCAGCGTCGTGACTGGCGGAAGCGGCTTATGTCCGTTGTCGAGACATCCGTGCGTCGCGGGCGTGAGGCCGGTGAGCAGGGTGCGTCGCGCCGGCACACAGACCGGACACTCGCTGTATGCGTTGGCAAAGCGTACCCCGCTTCCGGCAAGCTGGTTGATCGTCGGGGTCATGATGACCGGATGGCCGGCGCATCCCAGCAGGCTTCCGGGCCATTGATCGACGGTGATCAGAACGATGTGAGGTGATGTGGCGTTGCCCATGATGGTCTTTCCGAGTTCGGATGCCTCCGCGATCAAGTGCCTGTGAACCGGATTCGCCGGAGGCGGGTTTCGACGCCGAGTCTATCAGCGGGCTTCCCTGTCGTGGCCGGGGATGAGCGGTCAGGAGCCGGATGGGGACGACCAGTTCCAGTCACCCAAGGCTTGGCCGGTCCGACGCCGTGTATCCAACCCAACCGGAAACTTATGGCGGGATTGCCGGGCAATGAGTGTTGAGATATTCTAAAGTCACCTGGTCCCGCATTGGACCGAGGCGGATTCACGGTCACGGCAGGGAGTTGCGCATGTTCAGCCAATACTACCGTCTCTCCGGTCGCCTTACGTCCCGTTCGTTGCCGGTGGGTCTTGGGGGAACGTTAGTTGCGTCGGTGCTTCTGGGGCTGGTTTATGGCCTGGTGGTCTACTGGGTGCCGTTCATTTATGTGCTGTTTCTGGCGACGGCGGGCGCGGGATTCGCGGTCGGTGGGATCGCGTATAACCTGGCCATCTGGTCCCACACGCGCAATGGCCTTCTGGTTCTGGCCGCGTCGGTGCTTGGTGCGGTGACCGCCTATGTGGCTTCGTTTTTCAGTTGGGTCTTCGTGCTGGCTGATTACGACTGGGGTGTCCTGGCCCCGGCATCCATGATTCGAGCGATCCACTGGATCATCGAGAACGGAACATGGACGCTGGGATCGGGCGGCTCGGCCAATGTCAGCGGATTGCCGCTGTTGCTGATCTGGCTCGGCGAGTTCGCCATCATGCTGGGCGTGGCGGTGTATATCGGCTGGAAGCAGTTTGGCGAAGCGCTCTATTGCGAAGAGACGGGCGACTGGATCAAGAATATCGAACTGGTGGGTCCGTTCATGGGCATCGAAGATCCCGATGATGTCCAACGTAAGGTCGAGGCCAATGATTTCTCGTGGATCGAGCAGTTGCGTCCCTTCGAGGTGGAAGAAGACGAAGAGTCGGTCAAGCTCCCGCGAAGCTTCAAGTCGTCCGAGATGGTACTGGCCGGTTCCGAGGCGACGTACCTGGTGACGCTCCGGAACGTGACCAACATCGTCGATAAACAAGGGGCCGTGACTCGGCGGGTCAGGCCGATTCTCCGCAACCTGACCGTCGATCGTGAATCGTTCGAACTGATCCGCCAGATCGGAGAACAAGCCGCGGCGGACCCCGATTCCACCGAGCCGGCGGGGTGAGCGCTATTCCGCTCAGGGATCATCTTGACTTGAACCCGGTCCCGAGCGGATGATATCCGTACTCGACGTTTGCCTTTCATCCGCTCGGAGTGTGTTGTGCCTGTCGATCGACCGACGTTCAGCGAGTTCTGGTACCGCGTGGCGGACCTCAAGCCGCGGCTGCGCAGTGTGGTGCAGATTGTTCGCCAGAGCTATCGGGGTGAGATATGGCATGTGCTGTGCGACCCGGCGGGCAATCAGTATTTCCGGCTGGATGAGCCGGGCTACCACTTTGTCGGAATGCTCGACGGCAGGCGGACCATTCGCGAGGCATGGGAGGCGTGCAATCAGCTTCTGGGCGATTCGGCCCCGACGCAGGGCGAGGCGATCCAGCTCATGGGCCAGCTTCACGTGGCCAACCTGCTGCAGGGCGATATTCCGCAGGATGCCGCATCCCTGTTCGAGCGGCAGCGGAAGCGCATCAGCCGCGAGTTTCGCGGCTACATCAGCAACTTCCTCTTCATCCGCTTCCCGCTGTTCGATCCCAACCGGCTTCTGGAAATGTGGGTCGGCGCCCTGGGCTGGCTTTTCGGGCCGGTGGGCTGGGTGTTATGGCTGATCCTGATCGGCGCGGGTCTGGCGACCGTTGCCGGCCGGACCAGCGATCTGCTCCTGCCGGCCAACCAGGTGCTCGATCCTTCCAACCTTCTGTGGCTGTACCTGGGCTTCGGTCTGGTCAAGGCGTTGCACGAGTTGGGCCACGGTCTGGCGTGCAAGCGTTACGGCCTGATCAATGGTGGGGGGGGTGATGTGCATACGCTGGGCATCATGCTCCTGGTGTTCATGCCGGTGCCTTATGTCGATGCTTCGAGCAGTTGGGCGTTCCGCAGCAAGTGGCAGCGCGCGTTCGTGGGCGCGGCGGGCATGTATGTCGAGCTGGCCGTGGCGGCTGTCGCCGCGATGGTCTGGGCCTCGACCAACCCCGGGACCGCCGTCAACGCCATCGCCTGGAACATGATCTTCGTCGCCAGCGTCTCGACCATCCTCTTCAACGCCAATCCGCTGTTGCGCTTTGATGGCTACTACATCCTCTGCGATCTGCTGGAAAGCCCCAACCTCGCCCAGCGCAGCAAGGATTACTTCTACTACCTGGTCAAGAAGTACATCTACAAGGTTCGCCGTCCGCGTGATCCTTCGCAATCGAGCGTCGAGCGGCCGTGGCTTCTCTTCTATTGGGCCGCTGCGCTGGTCTATCGCGTGTTCATCAGCATCAGCATTCTCTGGTTCGTCGCCCAGTCGCTGTTCTTTGTCGGCGTGGTTCTGGCACTGGCCGCGATCACCATGTGGGTCATCGTGCCCCTGGGCAAGCTGATCAAGTATCTGCTGACCAATCACGAACTGAACCGGACGCGCGGCCGGGCGGTCGCGGCCACCGGAGGCTTCGCCCTGTCGCTGGTGGTGCTCCTGGGCATGGTTCCGATGCCCGATTACAGCCGGGCGCAGGGGATTGTCGAGCCTGTGCGGCTGGCCGGTGTGTTCGCCGCGGGTGATGGATTCCTGGCCTTGGACGGCCATGGAGAATCCGGCAGCCTGCCGGCCTCGGGCCAATGGGTACAGGTCGGCCATTCGCTGGGATCGATCAAGAGCCTGGAAACCGAGCGCCGTCTCGGTTCGGTCCGGGCTCAGATCGAGCGGACACAAGCCCTGCTGGAGATCGAGCGGCGCCGGGATGGCGGCCGCGTGGCCGTGCTGCTGGGCGAACTGGAAGTGCTCGAGCAGGAAGCGCGGACCCTGGAGCGCGAGCTGGAGCGATTGGCGGTGCCGGCGCCGATGGATGGCGCCTGGATCAGTGATCGCGATCGGATGCTCGGTGGTTATGTTCAGCGCGGCCAGGCCCTGGGCCGTGTGGCGGCGGTGGATGAGCTGCGCCTTCGACTGGTGACGACGCAGGACTTTGGGCCTCGCCTCGAGCGTGAACTGGGGCTGGGCGCGAAGGCCGAGGTGCGCCTGCTGGGCCGACCGGATGTGATCTTTGCCGCGCGCATACATCAATTCCTGCCCGCCGGCTCGCAGGAATCGCCATCGGCGGCGCTGAGTTATCACGTGGGCGGCGCGATTCAGACGGCCATGGATGACCCCGACGGCCGCCGCACCGTGGACCGCATCTTCGAGGTCGTGCTCGAGCCTGAGACCATTCCGCGCAATGCCGAGGGAGAGCCGCTGATCCGTCCCGGCCAGCGCATCGTGGCCCGCTTCAAGCTTCCCGACCGACCGCTGGCTTCACAGCTTTATCTGCGCGTCCGGCAGTTGGTCCAACGCAAGCTCATCATGGGAGATGGCTGATGAGCGCCGGCCCGATGCGCCCGATGATCGGTCCCGGCGGCGCTGTCGATCCGGTGGGCGAAGCCGGCGCCTGGCGCAACCTGGCTTCGGCGAATCTCCATCCCCGGTCGTTGCAGGGGCTGGATAAGGTCTGGCAGGTGATCGCCGGGCGGCTGGATGGGATCAAGCCCAGGCGATGGCTGTTTCTGCGCGAAGCGTCACGGATCGTTGTCGAGTCGCGCGCCCTCGAGCACACGGCCGATGCGGTGTTGCGCCAGGAGTTGCTTGATCTTCGTGAATGGTTCCGGCGCGGCCGCGCTGATCGCCTGATGGTTCGCCGCGCCTTGGCTCTGCTGCGTGAGGCGGCCTGGCGACAGACGGGCCTGAAGCCATATCGCGTGCAGGTGGCCGCGGCGCTGGCGTTGTGGCGGGGCTGCCTGGTGGAACTGGCCACGGGTGAGGGCAAGACGCTGTCGGCGGGTTTGGCGGGCGTGATCGGCGGCTGGCGCGGGCGAGGCTGCCATGTTGTGACCGTCAATGATTACCTGGCCCGCCGCGATGCCGAACAACTGCGCCCGCTCTACCGCTTCGCCGGGGTTTCGGTGGGATTGGTTCAACAGGAAGACGGCCCGGCCCAACGGCGCGAAGCTTACCAGGCCGATGTCACCTATCTGACCAACAAGGAAGTATCGGCCGACTACCTGCGTGATCGTCTGGCGATGGGGCCGACCGGTGGATTGTGCCCGGCGCTGACCGCATCCATCGCGGGCGAAGGCGCGGCCGGAGGCGGACGGGTGGTGCAGCGCGGCCTGGATACGGCCATCATCGATGAAGGGGATTCGATCCTGATCGATGAGGCGGTTACGCCGCTGATCATCTCCGGCGATGGCCCCAATCCCGAGCAGATTCAGGCCTATTCCCAGGCCGCCGAGGCGGCCGGCAAGCTGGTCGAAGGCGAGCATTACCGACTCGACCGGCGATATCGCGAGGTGAACTTCACACGCGGTGGCCGCCAGCGGCTGCGCGACATGCTCGAACCGGAGGGCGGTATCTGGTCCGGAGCGCGGCGGCGCGAGGAGATGGTCAATCAGGCGCTGGTGGCACGGCATTTCTTCCTGCACGGCGATCAGTACATCGTCAGTGATGAGGGCAAGGTGGTCATCGTCGATGAGTTCACCGGCCGGACCATGCCCGATCGCACCTGGCGCGATGGGCTGCATCAGGCCGTCGAGGCCAAGGAGGGGCTGGAGATCCAGCCCGAGAAGATCACTCTGGCCCGTATCAGCTTTCAGCGATTCTTCCGTTTGTATCGAAAGCTGTCGGGCATGACCGGCACGGCGTGGGAAGCGCGCCGGGAGTTCTGGTCCATCTACCGCCTGCCCGTGGTCCGCATTCCCACCCATCGCCCCTGCATCCGAAAGCAATGGCCGGATCAACTGTTGGCCGGCCATGAAGAGAAGTGGGAGCGCGTGGCACAGCGCGTTGAGGAACTGCATCAGGGCGGCCGGCCGGTCCTGATCGGCACGCGAACCATCGAGGCCAGTGAGAAGCTCAGCGAACGGCTGACCGCCAGAAACCTGCCGCACCAGGTGCTCAACGCCGTTCGTCACGAGCAGGAAGCGATGATCGTCGCCGAGGCTGGAAGATTGAAGTCGATCACCGTGGCGACCAACATGGCCGGACGAGGCACGGACATCCGGCCGGATGCCGAGGTCGTACGGCTTGGTGGGCTTCACGTGATCAGTGCTGAGCGCAACGATGTCCGCCGCATCGATCGCCAGCTCTTCGGCCGAACCGGCCGGCAGGGCGACCCGGGCACGGCCGAGGCGATCCTTTGCCTCGAGGATGACCTGTTCAAGCGTTACGCACGCGGCTGGCTGTGGCGAATCGGGCGCGGATGGATGCATGTGCCGATGCTTGGACACTGGCTGGAACGTTGGCTGGTGGCCGGAGCGCAGAAGAAGGCGGCCCGGATCATGCGCCGCCAGCGCGAAGGTGTGCTCAAACAGGATGACTGGCTCCGCGAGTATCTGGGCTTTGCCCGGCGGGAAAGCTGATCGAGTAAGCGTGATGCGGCCGGCAATGGCGGCGGCGAGTTGGGCGTTCTGCCAGATCAGCGTCGGGAGCGGGGTTTTCGAGACGAATCGCGACTCATTGTCCTTCCGCTTAAAGGAGTTCGATCATGCGACGTCGTTACGCCTGGGTGGCGGCTTGGCTCCTCCTGACGGGCATGGGTTTTGGTTCGCTGGCCGCGCAAGAGCCTGTTGCCCGGCCGCTTGCCGATATGGAGCTGCTCGTGCCCGAGGGTCGGTATGCACTGGTGACCCTCGATTTCGATGTGCCCGGCGCTCCGGATCACTTCCGCCAGTGGCGATATGTCGGGGCGATGCGCGGCGATCGAATCACGATGGACCACGGAACCGGCGTCAGTCGCGATGGAGGTGAACTCCACCTGCGCGGCAATCGGCTCAGCGGCACCTTCCATCACAGCTTCTCACAGCGCAACCAGCCTGAGTTGAAGATCACGATCGATGCCCGCGTCGTGGATGGTCGCATTGAAGGCCGGGCGACGATCGGCGAGCATGTGGGATCGGTCTGGGGAAGGATCAGACCAGGCCGGGAATTGGCTGAACGAAACGCGATCCCGGCCGATGCCGCTTGGCCGAGCTTTCTTGGCCCGGTCAATGGTGGCGTTGCCGCGCTCCCAACCTCGACGCCGTTGATCGATCACCCGGACCAGATCGAGTTGCTGTGGCGCGCCGAGGCCAACGATATCGGGCAGGGGATCGGCTCGATCTCACGGTTCATGGATGGCTGGCGGGATGCCAGCGGACTTCGAACGGCCGGGGGTTCGGCATCGCCGGTACTGGCCGATGGCCGCGTCTATCTTTCGTATTACGTGCCCGCTCCCGGCACACAGACCTCCAGCGCCGCGATCGCGGCGCTGGCGCAGCGGGCGGGGATTACCGAGTCCGATGTGCCGTGGTATGCCAGGGAGAAGGTCTGGCCGACGCTGAATGAGGTCGTGTTGGCCATCGATGCTCGGACCGGCGAAACCCTTTGGAAGGCGACGATCCGGGGGCGGGGTGGTCAGAATATTCAGCACCACAAGGCCGGGCCCTTCAACATGACCCCTTCAGTGGGCGGCGGGCGCGTGTTTGCGATCGGCATGTCGGGCAATCTGTACGCGCTGGATGCGGTGACCGGGCAGGGGTTGTGGGAACGGCCGCTGGGCCTTGGCGGCGGGGCGCTTTACAGCGCAACGGCACAGGCGGTCGGCAAGATGGTGGTGGTGCCCTATCGCGGCCGATGGGCGGGGATGGAGGGAGCGACCGGTCGATTGCTCTGGCACTCGCCCGTCCCTTACCAGCATGTCATCCTGGCGCGCTGGTCCCATGGATCGGGGGATGTGCTCATCGGAGCGGTGAGCGATGGCGACGGGACGGGAATCGTGGGCATCGATGCGGCCGATGGCGAAGTGGTCTGGAGACTGGAGGGAATCCGGATTCGATCCGGCGGGCGTGGGCTGGGCTCCGGTGGGCTTTCGGTGCACGGTGACCGCTTGCTGGGTTATGTCGAGGCCGGGGATGGGCGCGCCGATGCCGTCGCCTGGGCGCTTGGCGAGGAAGCGCCACGCGAACTCTGGCGGGTTCGGGTCGAGCCGCTGCATCCGGGTAATGTGCCCGTGGTGGTGCGTGATCGATTTCTCTTCACCGCCGACTTGCAGGTGGTGGATATTGAAAGCGGCCGGATCGTGGCCCGAGGGCAGGGGGCGCGGCCGGGCAATGGCGGCTACCTCCAGGCGATGAACGACCTGGTCTTCGTTCGGATCGATGGCACCCACGGACGCATTGAGACCTGCATATACCGCGTGGCCGAGGATGGCTCGGTCAACAACCTGACGCCGCGACGCAACTGGAGCCCGCCGATCGGTGCAGGGACAACCAGCTACCATCATCCGATCATGTATCCACTGGCTGATGGGCGGTTGATCCTTCGCCAGCGCGATGGGCTCTACTGCTGGGATCTGCGGCGCCCGGGCGACGATCCGAGAGTCGCAGCCGCCCAGGCATCAGCCCAGCGCTTGGCCGAACTGCTTGCCGATGACCGCCGGGCGACACGGCTTGAATCGCTTGAAGCCCTGTCACGCATGGAGGTGAAGGCGACGGTGATCGCTGCGCCGGCGCTGGCGGCGATGCTGGCCAAGACCGGTGTCGATCCGCTGGCCGAACGTGCTCACTCTCTGCTGGCGAGGATGGCGGATGCCGCCGGGCCGGCGCTTCTGGAGGCGACGGCGCACGATCGTGCCCTGGTTCGACGCGGGGCGTGGGAACTGCTGACGCTGATCGGCGAAAAGCCTCGGGAAACCGGCGCGCGTGTGGCCGTGGCGTCGATCGATGATCCGGACCCATCGGTGCGCGCTGCGGCTCGTGATTGCTTTGCATCATTGGGCGCGGATGCGGTGCCCGGTCTGCTGGAGTGGATCCAGAGCGACGATGCCCAGCGTCGGCGTGTGGGCTTTGAGACCCTCGGGCGATTCGGCCGTGATGCCATGGATGCGCTGCCGGTTCTCTTGGCCATGCTTGAGAAGCGAGCGACCAACCCCGAGCTTTACGAGGCTGCGCTGGAAACACTGCTCCACATCAGCCCGCCCGGACCGCTGCCGGCCAGTGCCGAGCCAGGGCTCAGGGCGATCATGCTCGAAAGCACGCGTCCGACCGCGGGGCTGGCGGCTGAGTATCTGCACCGATATGGCCGGCGGATGCTGCCGTTTTTCATTGAATCCCTCGATCAGGAGAACCATACCGGGCATTATGAATACCGCATCATCCTCCACGCCTGCCGCGCCCTGGTTCTTTACGGCGGGGATGCCCAGCCGGCCATCCCCGCCCTGCGTGAGTTGGTCGGGCGTGATTGGGCTCACCGGGCTCACTCGGTCCTGCCGCAGGTCAGGCGGACGCTGGAGCGGATCGAGGCTGAGGTTCGCCAGCGAGGGAATGATGTTGAATGAGTTGCGAGTGATAATTCAATGACCACGAACAAGGAAAGTATCATGGACAAAAAGTGTTGCGCTCTGCTGGCGATCACGTTTCTGGTTACGGGTTCGTTCGCGGCTTTGGTGCGGGCGGAAGCGGAAGCCCCGGTTCCCGGTGTGCTCGATCAGCTTGCGCTTGAAGTCAAACCGCCGGTCCGCTTTGCCGACTATGTCCCTGCTTTCCGCGTGGTCAAGCATGAACTGGTCTTTCATTGGTGGCGGGATGGCGGGCTTGCCGAGCATCGGGAAATGGTTGATCTGGTCATGGACGGCGATCGGCCGATCGCCATGTTGCCCGGATATTTCTTTGCGCCTTATCCCGGCGCGGACACGCGCAACTGGCTCGATGAAACCTTCAATCCGCGCTTCCGTCGGTTTGGCGTTGATATCCCCGACCGAAGCCCGGGCGTGACCGGATCCCGGAGTCATGAAGTCCTGGCCACCGGCCGCAGCCTGGTGTTCACCGCGCGCACCGGGGCGTTCAGGGATGATCCTCGCGCCCAGCGCGGAGCCGGTTCGCTGACGACCTTTACCCTGCGTGTCGATCCGGTGTGGGGTTATGTCATCGATCGCCACACGAAATGGCGCGCTGACCAGCGCCCGGTCGATCGCCAGGGCAGGCCCACGCCGACCTTCCATGCCGGCATGTGGTATTCCGGCGGCATCACTTCCATCTGGCCCGAGGAGATCACCTATCGCTTCAGCGGCGCGGCCCATGACATGCCCGCCGAAGGTGATGGCCCGCGATTCACCATCTGGTCGAACAACAGCGAATCCATGTTCCGCCCCCATCATCCCACCGTCCACCCCCGTGGCTTCGTCGCCAACCTTCGCGACCGCACCGGCTGGGGCGTGGCTCTGACACATGAGTTCGATCAGCCATCCCGCTACAGCGTCTGTCCAATCTGGGGAGGCTTCCATCCCCATGTGCCGATGATCGCCGACGAGGCGGAAGATGGCTCGATCAGCGGCGAGTTTCATCAGCGATTGATGACCCTGCCGCCCGAGATCGTCGATCACATCATCGACAACGCCCGGCAGGTCAACGACCAGGGCCGGGTCATCCTCATCCGCCCGGATGGCGAGGATTTTGAAGACCAGCCGCTGCCGGCCGGAACCCCCGAGCGCGGCTTCCAGCCCGACCGAACCCACGGCATCGACACCGGCCAGAACTGCCGCATCACCACACGCCACGCCCGCGGCGGCGAACGCTCACTGGAAGTCGATGGCATGACGGCCGAGCAGTTCATCAACTTCCGCTTCTTCCCGCGCGACCGGGCGCACACGCGCTTTCTGCCCAACAAGCTCTATCGCCTGGAATGCTGGGTCAAGGTCGAAGGCGACGATACCGAAGCCTTCATCATTCCCAGCCCCGCGCTGGGTCTGACGCCCCAACGCCTGCTCGATGGCGAAGGCATCGGCACCCATCGCACCCAAACGGTGCGCGCCGGTGAGGGATGGCGCAAGGTCAGCGTCGAGTTCCGCGGACAGCCGCACGGCAACCCGATGAATGTGCGCTTCGTGGTCATCGGTGAAGGCAAGGGATATTTCGATGATTTTCGAATCCATCGTGTGACCGACCAGGCCGAGGTGCGCGGAAGCGAGTGATGTGCCGATGGACGGCTCGGGCCGGACGGTAACGCCCCCGTTCAATCATGACCGTAATCGCGCGTGACATGGTGGGTGCCCGCCGATCAACCGCGGCGCTTGGTCAGCTTGCCAAAGTCATCGGTGATGGGATGCACCTTGCCGGTCTCGTGGTCCCACCAGTGCACCTCGGGGCCGAGTTGTTCGCCGCGTTTGAGAAAGATGAGTTGATCGCCGCTTCCGTTGCCGCCGATGGCGACCGCATCCTCGGGAAAGCCCGTCCACTGCATCGCCGACCGAGTCTGGCGGACCACATCGTTGCAGGTGCGTTTGAGACGTTTCTTGTCGCTTGTATCGAAGATCGGATACAGCGACCACTGGTCCGATCCGGTACGAATCGACCCACCATTGTCCGCGACCATGGCGTTGACATAGCTGGCGGGAAAGCTGGCGCCGATGGCTGCTTCCGTCTTTCGAATGAAAGACTCATCAACGGGAAATGCCATGGACATTCTCCAACAGGTGCAAGTCGCCGTCCCCCACAGGGCAGCGGTTCATCCATCCCCCGTCGGCGGATTCAACCGCAGAGCGTTCGCCTCGGCCCATTCGTGCATGGCGATGAGCACCGGTTGCAGGCTCCTGCCCAGGTCGGTCAGTGAGTATTCCACCTTGGGCGGCACCTGCTGATAGACCTTGCGCAGGATCAGTCCGCGTGCCTCAAGCTCGCGCAACTGCTGGGTCAGGGTTCGATGCGATACACCCGTCAGGGCGCGGTGCAACTGGCTGAAGCGGCGCGTGCCGTCCAGCAACTCATGAATGATCATGACCTTCCAGCGCCCGCCGATGACTTCCAGCGTCACTTCAACCGGGCAACCGACCGCTTTTCTGCTCATGGTCATGGGCCTCACGGTTACACGAAAGTTACTAACTTACAATTTTGTGCATTCTTGTCAATCATTTTATACGCGCTAAAGTGCCCGTACAACGGTGGCCGGTTTCAAGCACGTTGCTTGCCGACGCGGCCGCGCAACTGCCGATTCAAGGAGAACTCGAATGAGCAAGGGTTTCAACTACCGCCGATTGGACAAGAACGATGCGGCTGTCCTTCTGGTGGATCACCAGTCCGGACTGTGCAACATCGTGGGCGATTTCTCGCCGGATGATTTCAAGAACAACGTGCTGGCTCTGGCTGATGCGGCCAGGTACTTCAAGCTGCCGACCATCCTGACCACCAGCTTCGAGCAGGGTCCCAATGGGCCACTGGTGCCCGAACTCAAGGAACTCTTTCCCGATGCGCCGTACATCGCCCGGCCCGGACTGATCAATGCCTGGGACAACGAAGACTTTGTCAAGGCCGTCAAGGCCACCGGCAAGAAGCAGTTGATCATCGCCGGCGTGGTCACCGAAGTGTGCGTGGCGTTCCCGGCCCTGTCCGCTCTGGAAGAGGGGTATGAGGTCTTTGTGGTGACCGATGCCTCGGGCACGTTCAACCACACCACTCGAGAAAGCGCCTGGCTGAGGATGCAGGCGGCGGGGGCTCAGTTGATGACCTGGTTCGGCGCTGCCTGCGAGCTGCACCGTGACTGGCGCAACGATATCGAAGGGCTGGGGACGTTGTTCTCCAACCATCTGCCCGCGTATCGCAACCTCATCACCAGCTACAACGCCAGGGGCTGAACCATCGGTCGCGGCGGGTCGATCGCCCGCTTCGGCCATTGAAGACGAGCTTACCTTCAAGCGAAAGGACCACGCCATGACGACCACCACGACCAGACGTATCGCCCAAGCCCTTCCCGCCCCCGCGCCGCACTGGGTCGGTGATGGCTTCCCGGTGCGGTCGATGTTCTCGATCCATGGGCAAGATTCCGCCGCGCTCAGCCCGTTTCTGTTGATGGATTATGCCGGCCCGCACCGGTTCGAACCGGATGCTGGCGGACGGCCGCGCGGCGTGGATGAGCATCCGCACCGGGGGTTCGAGACCGTCACCATCGTTTATCAGGGCGAGCTCGAGCACAGGGACTCGGCTGGCAACAGCGGACGGATCGGTCCCGGCGATGTGCAGTGGATGACCGCGGCTTCGGGTGTGGTGCATGAGGAGAAGCACTCGGCTACCTTCACACGTGAGGGCGGGACGCTGGAGATGATCCAGTTGTGGGTGAATCTGCCGGCACATGAGAAGATGGCCCCGCCGCGCTACCAGGAGATATTGAGCCGATCGATCCCAAGCGTGAAGCTGGCCGATGATGCCGGCGCTGCGCGCGTGATCGCCGGTCGCCTGGGCGAAACGCGGGGCCCGGCCAGGACGGTCACCCCGATGGACCTTTGGGATGTTCGGCTGAACCCGGGCGCTTCGGTCGAGCTTCCCGTGCCCGATGGGCATAACTCGATCCTGGTGGTCCTGCGTGGCGACATCAGCATCGGGGGCGCGGCCATCCAGAAGCACCAGTGCGCGTTGCTCGATGCCACCGGCGAATCGGTCCGCATCAGCGCAGGCGACCAGGGCGCGACACTGCTGCTGCTCAGCGGCGAGCCGATCGATGAGCCGGTCGCGGCCCATGGTCCCTTTGTGATGAACACCACCGATGAGATCCGCCGGGCGATCGCCGATTATCAGGCCGGCCGCATGGGCAGACTGGAATGAACGGCCGTCCGGCGGATAGAAAGCATCTATGGTCTTGCCGCCCAGCAAGGTATGGGCGGCAAGACCGATGCCGATCAGTCGCGGTGGGGCGGATCGAACTATCGATCGAGTCTGTCCCATGGATGCCAGCTGGATGGAATGGGTCAGCGACGGGTTGACTCGGATGGCTGATCGTCCCGAAGACGCGGTATGATTCTCTGATCAGTTCCGCGAACGCTCAGCCACGGACCCTTCACCGCCACGGAGCCAATCCGATGACTGATGAACAGAGCAACGGCCGCGACCTGACTCGACGCGGATTTCTCAACGCCTCACTGGCATGCGCTGCCGGCGGCGCCTTGGCATCGGTGTTCCCCCATCCGCTGATGGCTGGCTCAACGCCAGCCCGACCGCCGCGCCCCAACATCATCTTCATCATGGCCGATGACCTGGGCTACGGCGATCTGGGCTCGTACGGGCAGAAGCGCATCGCCACGCCGCACCTCGATCAGTTGGCGGCCGACGGTGTGCGTTACACCCAGTGCTATTCCGGCTCGCCCGTCTGCGCTCCGGCGCGCAGCGTGCTCATGACCGGACAGCACACCGGTCACACGCGCGTTCGCGGCAATTTCGGTGTCAGCGGCCGCGTGCCGTTGCGTGCCGAAGATGTCACTGTCGCTGATCTGCTCAAGGACGCCGGCTACGCCACAGGCATCACCGGCAAGTGGGGCCTCGGCGAGCCGGGAACCACGGGCATTCCCAGGCGCAAGGGGTTTGATGAGTGGTTCGGATATCTCAACCAGCGGCACGCACACGACTACTACCCTGAATATCTCTGGCGCAACGAGGAGCGACACGCTCTGGAAGGCAATCGGGGCGGTCGCCAGGAGCAGTATTCCCACGACCTGTTCACCGAGTTCGCGCTCGATTTCGTCGGCCGGCGGCGGCGCGATCCGTTCTTCCTCTATCTACCGTACACCATTCCGCACAGCCGATACCAGATTCCTGACCTTGGCCGGTATGCCGATGAGCCGTGGCCCCGTGATGCGCGTGTTCACGCGGCGATGATCACGCGAATGGACCGCGATGTCGGCCGCCTGATGGCGCTGCTCAAGGAGCGGGGCATGGATGAGAACACCCTGGTGATGTTCACTTCGGACAACGGCGCTGCCCAGCGATGGGAGGGCATCTTCGATGCCTCGGGGGCACTGCGCGGCCGCAAGCGAGATCTCTATGAAGGTGGCATCCGAGTCCCCATGATCGCGCGCTGGCCCGGCAGGATCGAGCGCGGCCGGGTCGATCACACGCCCTGGTATTTCACGGATGTCCTGCCAACCTTCGCCCAACTCGCCGGAGCGCCCGTGCCACGCGGCATCGACGGTGCCAGCATCGTCCCATCCCTGCTCGGACGCGCGCAACCCGAGCTTGCCGATCGCTTCATGTACTGGGAGTTTCATGAAGGCGGCTTCCAGCAGGCCGTCCGGCAAGGCGAGTGGAAGGCCGTCCTGCCCCAGCGCGGCCAACCCATGGAGCTCTATCACCTTCCCACCGATATCGCCGAAAGCCGAAACGTCGCGCCCGACAACCCCGACATGGTCGGCCGCATTACCGAGTATCTCAAGACGGCCCGCACTGAATCCGAAGAGTGGCCGGTTGGATAGGATCGCGGGGACGTATCCCCGTCACGCCGCTCCTGGCGATCAACGGTCGAACTCGCCCGCAGCCTCGGGCTGGTGGATTACCTTGGTGATCTCGTAGCGCCGACGTCCGGCGGGCACATCCCATTCCAACGAATCACCAGCGCGGTAGCCCAAGAGAGCCGTGCCCAGCGGTTCGAGCACGGAAATGCGCCCTTCATCCATGTCCGCATCCTCGGGATAGACGACCGTCCAGGTCTGAGCCCGGCGGCTTCCTTCGGCCCGCACCACCGCGGTGGAATTCATCGTCACGACATCCGGTGGAACGGCATCGGCTTTCACGATCTGCGCCTGGCCCAGTTCCTGCTCAAGAGCACGCAGATACTCATCGTTTTCAGTTCGCAGCTCGCGCGTGTGGTGAATCAGTTGCCGCAAGCGATCCAGATCCTGACTGGTGATGACGATGGTTCGAGTCTGCATGGTGGAACTCCTGATCTTGCCGAGTGTGAGCGATTGGGCTTGGATGGAACCGATGGGCAATGGTCCGGATGGGCATTGATCTCCAGAAGCGGCGCTATGGCGGTCCTACTGCGCGGCCACGACCGATGCTGTTTGTGAATCGAGGTTCCATGATTCCTGCTACCTCAGCGCGCATAAAAACACCGCGTTCGAGCCCTTTCGCCGGGTCGAACGCGGTATCAGATATTCGGTGCGGATAGTCTCATATCAGTTGATTGTAGCGCAAGCGTCATGTGTGTCAACATGACAGCCGACGCACGAACCGCGTCGCAGCGTCATGGCCCTGGTGTAACCGTTTGCGGTGGGTTGGCGGATCAGCCGGAGTGATCTGGATGACCGGCTGCAACGCGCGGCAACAGCTCAGGCAGGCAGCGATCACCGCGGCCGCGCGTTGTGTTCAGCCTGGTATGGTCAGCCCGCGGTGTGCGGCGCAAGCCGGCCCCGGATTGGGCCTCGCCGGGAAGCTGGTCACCTCGAGTCCCTCGCCGCCAATTTGATCGGCGGCCCATCGGAGGCTAATGAGGTTGGCCATACCCATATCGGATGGGCCCGAGAGGTTAGATTGATTCGATCACCTTGGAATCGATCAGACGATCGACACCCGGGTAAGGCCACGTCGCCAAGTTTCGGGGGCTGAATCGGCCTCCTGCGCAAGGCTGATTGGTCCAGTAGTATAAAACGCTTGTCAGAAATAGTTTAGGTTCCCATGATCGTGACGTGGTGATGCGGGCCTGGTTACCAGGCGGAACAGAATGCGCAATTATTGATTGCAAATTCGCCGTTCTGTGGTAGGTTTGAAAACAGATTCCATTGATTCGGGAAGAGGGCCATCCGTGTCGGCACGGCGGAGGGTGGTTGCCCGAGATGAAGGAGAGCTTCAGATGAGGATGCGATTATTGAATGCCATGTGCCTGGGTGTCGCCATGGGCGTCGCCGGAGCCCAGGCCGATGCGGCGGCTCTTTATCAGGAAACGTTCGACAACACGACGGACCAGGCACCCATTACGAATCTGGATGGATGGAATTGGGCGGTCAATGATGGTGCCGGCAGCAACACGGGCAACCGCCAGTTCGGACTTCTGAGCAGTAATGCCGGTGTCGGTGGCGATCCAGGTTTCGCCTACAACTTCTCGGGCGTGGGCACCAGAGCGATACTCGCCTGGTATGACGATGCGGTGTTTTCGCAGAGCGACGTCACTGCTCTGAGCGCCTTTATCGGTCACTCCAATGCCGGTAACGAAACCCGCTTTGCGGTTCGAATCGAGACGATCGATGGCCCGGAGTGGTTTGTGACCACAGCGTTCGGCACGAACAATGTGGGCGCGGCCACCAACTTCGCCTCGGGCGCGATCGAGTTTTCGGTTCCTTTCACGACCGATGGAGCGCAATGGCGCGCCCTGGCCTTCGATGGCCTTGTCGGCGACGCCAGCAGCGGCTTTGATCTATTTAATGGCGCGCAATCCGGTATGGTTGATGATCTGCCGGCTGGTGATATCACCGCCGTCGGGGTTTACTCATACACCCAGAACAACTCGGTCACCCGCCTCGACAACTTCACCGTGGTCCCCGAGCCCGCCAGCCTCACCCTCTTGACCCTGGGCGGCCTGGCCATGCTCACCCGCCGGCGCGGCTGACCCAACCATAACCAGAAAACCCATCGCGACAAGGCGATGGACCATCCATGCCCCAAGAAACACCCCCGCCGGCCTGGGATCGAGTAACCCACCAGCCGACCGATGAAACTTACACAACAAGCACGTCGGATTCTGATCATCGCCGGGATTGGCTTGGCGATCGTGGCCGCTTTCTTCACTGGACGGTACTGGGAACACTTTCAGAACGGGCGTTGGTACCGTGTGCATGCGGAGCGTATTTACCATTGGGACTTTGGCGCAGTTCATCTGCATCATGTGACCGACTCAATCGGTTGGCCCTTTCTGGACCCCGGCGATTCAGTCATCAGCATGAGCAATGGAAGCCACCACAGAATCAAGCTCTATCAATCCAAGCGTGACTTTCAGGAATCGTGGCCGTGGGTGCACGATCTGGAGGCCGAGGGTAACCAACTACGCTGGTCGGATGGTGTGTATCGGTATAGACTCGGTCTGGAACTGATCGATCACAGCGTGAACGACGCCGTACCGTAGCGGCGCTCAAGCCCATGCCGAAGGACATCGCGTGCCCGACAGCGATCGTGAAGCATTTCACGGAGTTGCGTATGGCCGTCGGTAATGCTGATACAGCATGTGGCGATACCGGACTCGGTTGGCCGGTGATATCGAATGATGGCCCGATGCCGGGCGATCGGCGGGTGCCGGTACGTCGATGGTGCTCTGGTGCGCCGGATGATGCGTTTTTGAAACTCAACGCATCCTGCGTGGAGGCCTCCCGTGGCGGGTGGGGTATCATGTGGCTGCGGCGTGACCCGGGCCCATTCCGGGTGCGTCCACCTCAGCGGAGACACAGCGATGGACCATGAAAGCACATCGGGCGCTGCCGGCGGGCCGCAACCTCAGTGGATGGTGCGTGGCCGGGATGAGCGCTCGGTACAGTTGTTCGAGGTGATCGCCGCGCCGACCGCGGAGGACGCGGAGTCCATCGCCCTCGAGCGCGGGTTCGCGGCCGTGTTCGAGGTCACGCCGGCGTCACCGCCCGACGCCGAGCTCGACCAGTGGCAGCGATACACCAACTGGCAGTTCGTTCGCCTGCACCAGCGCATCGACAACGTGATGAGGATGTTGATCGCGATCCTGATTATCCTGCTTCTACCGATCATTCTGCCGATCATCTGGCTGGTGATAGGCCTTGCGCCGTAGGCGTCGGGTCTGGGTGCCCATTGGTGGCTTGTCAAAGCCCTCACCCCCAAGCCCCCGCACCCCAGCCCGCATGAAAGCAGATGTGCTATCAGTGCATGGCGTGTAAGGTAACTCGCATCGAAATGCATGTGCGGGAACGATTTCACAGCAGCCGCCCGATAAACTCACTTCCGCAGCGTAGCGCTGAATCGGTCCAGAGCAAGGGCCTGTCTTTACGCGCCGATCCCGAGTTGTCGTGTCATTGTCGCGACGTTGTAGTACCGTCGCACGGCGTGGAAGCGGCCGTCATCATCGAGGTCCGCGAAGACGGAGGCGGGCAGATCGATCGTGCGGCCGGTTGCGGGCAACTCACCTTCGGGCGTTGTGAGCGGGCCGTCGTTCGTTCCCGTCAGGCGTAGTTCGTAGATCATGCACCCGTCGTGAATGTGGCGGTTGCGGCAGGCGACCTGAATATCACGAAAGGCACGGAACATCTCGGCGTACGCAGCGCGGATGGCGTCTCTGCCGCGGATAGGTTCGGGGTTGGGCGGATCGTCGAGGGCAGCGTTTCTGGCGTAGATATCGACAACAGCATCGACATCGTGCGCGTTGAATGCATGGACAGCGCGATTGTGCCTTTCCAGTGCGATTGCTTCAAGTGCGGGCATGGAGTGCTCCTTGTGTGAATGGCCATACCCGACCCTAGTGTCGCCAGGCGGTTGAAACAACCGTGTATCGGAATGGCTGCGGCACTGAACGCAGCGCTCGGATTTCGATGTGCGTTGTGCGATCTTCGATGGTATGCGCCCATGCAGGCCCTCCAGAGGCAGGCGGCGCTGCGGAAACAGCCCGGCCCCCGGCCGCGCCGAGCTCACGGCCGAAGCCCGGTCCGCTTGGAATCGAGTTTCCTGACAGTTAACGCTGCACCCTCGCCGGGTGATGGGACGATGCGGCCCGCAAGGCCGCAACATCGAAACCCCGGCCAGATCCCCCACAGCAACTTCACCACCCACCAGAACGGCACGAACAAAAGATTACAATGTCCTGTCATGAGGACACACACCCACAGCCTGCCGGCGGGAGTCGAGCGCGTGAGCGAGGCTCACGGCTTCCGGCTCATCCTGCCCCAACGAAAACTCGGCGCACTGAGTCTGGTCGGCATCCTGCCCATCGGGGTGGGTTGCCTCTTCTGCGGCATCATCGTGACCTGCATGTACCTGGTCGCCACCGAGGTCATGACCAATGCCGATGTGTCCGCGCAGTGGTTCGGCGTGGTGGCCATGGTCTTCCTCCTTGGGGTGTTCCTCATGGTCGTTTACATGCCGATATTCACCGGCCTGGCGATCATCGCCGGTTGCGGCGAGATTGTCGTGGACGGCAAGCGACTCATCTATACCGAACGTGTCGGGCCGCTCCGTAAGTCGTGGTGGCGTCCCCTGCAGCGCATCACCAGCCTGCGCATTACGTCCGACATCTTCCCCACGACTCGACACTCCACACCGCCGCTTCCCTTTCGAACCCCTGTCAGATCCGCTCACGGGGCCATCTTCGTCGACTGTAAAATGCCGCATCGCGGAGCGTTCCTGCTCGCACCGGGCTACCCGAGCGAACTGGTCGAAGCGCTGGCGCATTACCTGGCCGCGCAGCTTCATATCGACGATGCTGCACATGCCGAACGTCGTCCCTTCACACCCAAGGTCAAGGTGGTCGATGGCACTGCCCCGCTGTCAGCCGACATTCATGACCAGCCTTCGGACAGCAAAGTCGTCGTCGAACACGCGGCCGGCGGCATCACGCTCACCATCCCGCCCGAGGGCGTGTGGCGCGGCACCAACGGCCTCATGTTCTTCGCCGTCGTCTGGAATGCCTTCGTCGGCTTCTTCATCCTCGCCATGGCGGTCAGCCTGCTCACGGGAACCGCAACCAGTTCCAATGGGAACTCGCCGGATCCCTGGATCATCGCGCTGTTCATGATTCCCTTCGTGGGCGCGGGTATCGGCACCTTGCTCGGCGCGATGCACATGGGCAGGCGTGTTGCCATCATCGATGTGCATGGCAATGTCCTGCTTATCACCCAGAAAGGGATCTTCGGCATCCGGCAATGGATCTGGTCCCACAAGGACGTTCGCAATGTCATGGTCGATGTCAGCAGCATCTCGGCGAACAGGAAGCCCCTGATGCAGTTGCAGGTCCACCTGGCCACCGGCAGGAAGCACGGGTTCTTCACCGGACGCGAACTGGACGAACTACGCTGGATGGCAACGACCTTGCGACAGGCGCTGGGTATCGCCGAGAGCCCACCCGATTAACCGACTGCACGTATCGCCGCCGGCCCGTCTGCCTGTCGCCTCACGCGATCGCACCACCCGCCATGCCCGCCACGCGCCAGTACGGCCCCACCACGCGCCATCTTCATCCCCACAACTCGCGCTGCCCAACGAAGCGCGGCTTCGCCGAGCAGGAGCCCTTAACCCATACGGCTTGGCTCACAGCGGGACCCCGCACCCCGGCCCGCCTGGCACAAAATTTCCTGTCTATAGCGCATTGGCTGAACAGCGGATAGGGACGACGCCTGATTGGCTATGATGCCGACATACACAACGCCGCGACGAATGCGGCCGCCTGTACGAGGATGCCGACATGGTCATGCGCTTCACACCTCAGGATATCGGGCACGACTTTGGGACATATCGCGCCTCCAGCCAGCGTCCGCGATGGTTGATCGCGGCGATTACGGCAATGGTGGCGATCAGCGCGGCGATCGTGGGCATCAGCGCAGATCCGCCGATGCTTGCATCGAATAGCGCGGCGGAGGATTCTGAAGTGGCCGCGCCGCCCACACTCGCGGCCGAGGCCTTGCGGCCACTGATCGATCGGGATTCGTTCCGCGTGCATGACATGGCGCTTCTGCCGGACAAGACGATCCTTGCCACCGATGGCACCGAACACCTGGTGCTGCTGCATGAAACCGGCCGGCGGGCGGGGACGATCCACCTGACCATCAACCGTTACTACAGCGAGTCACCCCTGCGCACCACCGCCGATGGCGGGCGAGTGCTGATCGCCGATCAGTGGGTCGATCTGGAACGCAACCGGTTGGACCATGTGCTGCGCGTTTCCGAGGCGGTGCGCATGGGCAACCCCAACCCCGAGCCGCTCGATGTATCCGCCGACGGCGCGCTTGCACTGGTGCATGTGCGCAGCTTTTCAGCAGCGCGGCACAACGCCCTGGCCATCTTCGACACCGAGTCGGGCCGGGTCACGCATCGCGTCCGAGTGGGCGAGGGTATAAGCCACGCAGCGTTTGCCGGGCGGGACCGGGTCGTGATCGGTCAGGCGAACGGGCGAATTGTCATGGCCGACTTTGCAGGTCAGACGCGGCGTGAATTTCGCCCTGTCGTCCGTGAGGATCAGCAGCGGCACTGGCACTACTGGCAGTCGGTGCGGTGCGAGCAGCGGCACCACCTGCTGGTCGGGCGCGGCGAGCGGTTCGTGTTGTTCGATATCACCGCGGGTGAGACGGTTGTCGAACTCGACGGCCTGCAATGCGCGGTGCTGGATGAATCGAATCGGTACCTGATCACGCGGCAACGGCCGGACAACATCAAGGCGGCCGAACCCGAGCCCTTGAGGGTGCATCGCATCGCCGATGGCCGGATCATCGCACATCTGGCCGGGCCCGGCTGGTCCGAGCAACCCCGGATCAGTGATCTGCGGCACAGCCGGCTTTACACGCTCAGCGCCATGCGCACAATCCGGCCCTGGCGCATCGAGATCGAGGGCGTTATGCTTCATGGAGACTGACCATCGCGGTCATTGCCGAGGTTGCTTCGCATGGTCCTCAATGCCCTGGGCGGGGTTGGCATCGAGCCGGTGTCGGTGATCAGTCGAAACATGCATCGCTGTCCGCGCCTACCGCTTGCCTGTGTTTCGTCGCAGGAGCGCGAGTGTGCCGATGCCCAGCAGCGCCAGCGAGGCGGGTTCGGGCACGGGCCAGCCCATGGTCGGGTCTTCATAGAGGGCTTTGACCTGTTCAGCGGACAGGGCATCGCTATAGATGCGGACCTCATCGATCCAGCCGTCGAAGAAGCCGAGGTTGACGAACTGGCCACCTGAAAAAACGGTCGATCCGCCGATGATCCATTCGGTTCCCGCAAAGGGCTGGGGAACTCCTTTGTCGCGGATCAGCGGCGCGAGGGTATCGCTGTTGTAAAGGATCTTGCCGTTGATGTAGCCGGTGGTCTGGTCGGGGTTGGCCGACTGGATGATGACCAGATGATGCCACTGGTCATCGAAGAAGGTGAAATCGGTATCCAATGCGTAGGGCGGTTTGCCGAGCTCGCCGCCGATCGGCCCGCGCGATGAGACGATCGGCGAGCCGCGGACTTCCGACCCGGTGGTGCTGAACGGATTGCGCCGGATGGTGGTTGTGAAGTGTTCAGCGGTGGGGGCGGGGGGGAAGTGGCCGAACGCGACCCAGTCATCGGTGCCGCTGGGGGGAGTAGGCCGTTCGCTGTTGAGTTTCACCCACATGGAAATGGTGACGGGGCTGACGGTTCCGGTAAACCCATTGAAGCCCGGCTGATAGCCCGCGCCGATGTTCATGCGGCCGTTTTCAGTCCTTCCCGCCCAGCCCGCGGGCCGGAGCAGTTCGGTCTGTACCAGTCGCAGTGCATTGCCGCCGCCGAGTCCGGCACCGGGGTCGATGTAGGCCACCGAGCCGGGCTGATTGCCCACGATCGGGCCTTCCAGCGTGCCCACGCGCGAGCCCACGCTGTCCAAAGCCGTGGTGCTGTTGGCTGGTTCTTCAAACCCCCAACGGTGAATCAACTCCGCGTTGGCCGGTGATGAGACGCCCGCGGCCCACGCGATCACCAAGCCCGATATCGATAGTATCCGCCGTCTCATCGTGCTCTCTTCCTCCACAACAAAAATAAGCCTGAGCAAAACCCTCAAACCCACTGGCCATCGCAGACCAAACCACAGCCCGCAACGCATTCAATGACACCATTGTACGGCCATTGAACACAAGCAATATACCCGACGAATCCTGTTCCGGCAAGAAAAATGGCGAAAGAAGTTATTAGCCGCTACCAGTCTGATATCTGGTCGTAGCGGAAGGTCATCCCCTCACGGTTGCGGACCGACTCGACATGCTGATCGGCGAACAGGACGTTCAGGGACCCGCCGTGGTGGGCCCGCCAGTGTTGGGCGCCGTCGTCGAAAACCAACGCGTTCTGGGTGTAGTCGTCCTTGTCCGCATCATCGTTGGAGAAACCCCGGTAAGTCGAATCGCCGGCGAGCACGAACGATGAGGGATGGACGATCAGGTTCCGAATGACCGGAGCAAAGCTGTTGTGTCGGATGTAAGCGGCGCGTACACCGAGAAAATAGCGGTATTCGCTGTCTTCCGGATAGCTGCCGCAACCGGCGAACACCCTGCGATCCTCGGTGTACTGGAAAATCTGCTCCATCCAACTCGGCTGCCCGGTCGATGCATCAATTTCGCCCCAGGCGATGCTGCCTCCGGCGATGGGGAACCGATCCTGCTCATCATTGGCGTGCATCTCAAGAGACAGCCCGATCTGCTTGACCGAGGCGGCACAGACCACACGACGGGCACTTTCGCGAGCGGCCCCCAGGGCCGGCAGCAGAATGCCGATCAACAAAGCAATGATGGAAATCACCACCAGTAGCTCGATGAGGGTGAACCCGGTCGCGCAAGGTGGGTGGGTATTCCGTTGTTCCGCTTGATACTGCATTAGCGACTCCTTCCAGAACCGGACGCGGCCGGAAGGGAGTTATTGCACCACATCGGAAAAAAGGGCGAAGGAGTTGCCGATCGCAGGAGTTCTCAGAGCCTCGTAACTGATGCTTGAGCTCTTGTAGCGGTGTCGAGCACGGTTTGCGAATGAATTCCAGATCGCCGCGACGGAAAGACCCGGTCGGCGTTGCGGACGTAGCTTACCGCCGCCATATTCCGGCGAGCCCCGAGGTTCAGAAGAACAGGTGATCAGTAGACCGCAGTTGAGCCGGCCTGTCCAGCCACGGCCGCCCAAACGTCAACGACGGTCTGCTTCCATCTCCTGCTCAACTGCTTGATTGACAAACCGCCCCGAGGCGGTTTTTCAATCGGGGCGACTGACCGAGCTTCGGACCAAGGAATGCAATTCGGCCGTACATCACAATGCTCTTGCTGCCGCCAGAATCATGGATCATGCGCATCGTAGACTCAATTCGTGTGATTGCCTACTGGCCACGCGTGATGAACTGGCCCAATGCGGCCAAATCGCCAAACTCGCCAACCAACGGCGCGGCCCATTCAGGCCGTGCCCGGCTACGTCGATTGATCCATGCAACCGGGATGCCTGACGTGATCGCTCCACGAACATCCGCGATCAAAGAGTCCCCAACGTGAAGAACACTTTCCCGAGGAGCCCCTAGAAGCTCGATTGCGGCTTGGAACATCTCGGGACGTGGCTTGTAGCTGCGACAGCCTTCGCTTGTCACCATATGCTGGAACTCCCAGCCATTGTGTGCCAATGCCGCGCGAAGGTCGTCTTGGTCAATGTTTGAAACCACGCATGTCGGCACCTCGAGACTGGCGAGGAATGAGGCGGATTCGGGGAATGCCGTCGGTGCACGCCAGTACGCATAGAGTGGCTCGGACAATTCCTCTGGCGAAAGAGGGCATTCAAAGCGGTCAAGCACTTCCCCAAGAGTCTCCAACTCCAACTCGCGCTGAGTCCGGAAAGCCTCACCATGGGACGTGGAGCACCGCTCCGAGAACTTCCATGCATCAATCACCTGACGTGCCGTCGGTTTCAGAGGCGATTGGCTGGCGATCATCTGTACCAGACGAGAGATGATCTCGTCGTCCTCAGCAACGAGAGTCCCGTAGAAATCCAGCAGGATCGCCTGATATTGCATCACCCTCTGCTCCGTGCGTAACGATGGCTCGGTTTGTAAGCCCAGTCGCCTTCCCCGCGAGTTTGAGCGGGGCCATGGTACCCGCAATGAATAGAGAGTAGAAACTAGACCGCAGGAGAGACCCCCTGGTTCCGCCGACGCGGGTGGGGAGCCCTGTATTCTTCTGGTTGCTCTCCTCTCTACTCTCTCCTTTCTCCTGCTCTATTTTTGCTTTCGGCAAAAATTGGGGTGCCTGTCATGGTATCGAAACCCTCTGGCGGCGCTTGCTCGATGGCCGTGCAAATGCTGGGTCACGAGCGAGCATTGGCGTGCCCAGGAGCAATCCTATCAGGGATCATCGTTCGCGGACGGTCAATCGTACCGGCGGGGACTCAACTCGCTGAGTCCACACTCTCCCGTCAGGAACCTGTGTCGGTTGTTCCTCTTTGATTCGTCCGACCCATCGCTGATCGCCTTCCGAAAACTCGAGGAATAGCGCCCTGACATGGTAGACGCCCGGCTCAAGCCGCCAACTCACCTGACCATCATTCAAGCCAGCACGACTGAACCGTCGCTCCAAGGTCTCACCTGGAGCAATTGCCTTGAACGGTCCAGGAGCCCTCGCGCCGACTGGAAGCTGCGACGCGGTCGCCCCTTCCCCCTTCACCGTGAAACTCAGGTAGCCGGTCGCAACAACGAGGGTATCGGAGCCGACGTTCTGCGCAATCACCGTGACGAACGCATCGTGCGGCGAATCGACCACATCGTCGCTCAACTCCAGTCGCAGACGCAGGTCGGGCGGCGGATCACCAGTCGGGCTGACGGCGGGCATGGTGCAAGCTGTCATCAACGAAGCCGCAAAGGCGACCAATAGCAGGATGCATACCGGTGGGATCATGTCGGGCTCCTGGTCATTGGACGCGCGACGCGTCCCACGGTTCCCGTAAAACGCCGATCTTCATGTTGTCTTCATAGCTGTCGTTTCGCCAGACCGTTGATCAGGCCGGAGAGCATGCGGGCGATCTCCTCAAGGTCGGTCTTGAGTAGTTCCTGCCCAGCGGGTTTGAGCAAGCCTTGCCGTGCAGCCGGTTCCAGCAGTGGCACGCACTCCTGCACGCTGCCGCGGGCGATGCCGAAAAAGTTGCGGCGGTCGGGCTTGGTAAACCTGCCGTTGCCCTCGGCGATGTTGGCGGCGATGGACAGGGCGGCGCGTTTGAGCTGGTCGGCGAGGAAGAAGTAGCCGCGCGGAAAATCGCGGATCAGGGTGCAGATGGCGTCGGCGAAGGTGATGGCCTTCTGATAGACCTGAAGGTTCTCGAACATGATGGCCATGAAATGCCCTTTCAAGCCTCGAACAGGAGAACAGGTGAGCAGGAGACCGCAGGTGAGCGCGTGCCATCAATCGCGCCCTTGCACTGCCGACGGCACCTGAAGTTTCTCCTGTCTACTGCTCCACCGCTCTCCTGCTCTATTTTTCGGCTTCGCCGAAAAATCGGGGTGGCCGGATTTGAACCGACGACTTCCTGCTCCCAAAGCAGGCGCTCTACCAAGCTGAGCTACACCCCGTGGGCGCGGTGGCCGACTTGCGATTGGGTTTGGGATTGTAGCAGGCTTCCTTAACTGCGCATGCGGATCGGTGCAGGTTGACCTTTCCTCACTTTGCCCACTTGAGCCAGACGGGGTGGATTTTTCAAGTTTCTGGTGAGATGGTGATTCTGCGGGCGATTTTTCCGTGGGTGTGTGGGCTTGCCGCGCTTTGCTGGTGGGCGGGTCGGCCTGGCGTTTGGTTGGGCGTTGGGCGGGCCATGCCTGGGGTTCCGGGCATATTTGGATGTCGTAATACTCTGAAAAAAAACAAGTTACGAGAAGGTCCGATCATTCGGATTCTGCCGCCGGGGCAAGCGGGGCTGACTTTGTCCGATGGATTGGTCTGGTGAAGATTTGCCGCGCTGGATCGTCCTGTAACGGCTTTGCGGTGGGGTGGGGTGTGATGCGTCCCAAAACGTGGGCACTTGATTTATCGGCGGCCGGGGCCGGGTCGATCAACCCCGTACCGCGACGGAGCGTTTCCCGGCGCGGCCGCAACGAGGCAACGCCGGTCGGCCCACTGGAAGGGGGCGCGGAGCCGGAGTGAGGCACGAGTAGTTCGCGGAAACTTTGTCACCGCCCAGGGCGCCCGGTCGGGCAACTCACCGAACAAGGGCATGGGCATCTAGGAGAGGGTACTCACCATGAGTCGAATCAACACCAACGTCAACAGCCTGATTGCCCAGCGTGTGCTCGGACAGAACAATCGAACACTGTCCAACACCATGCAGCAACTGGCCACCGGTCTGCGGATCAACCGCGGAGCGGACGACCCGGCCGGCCTGATCGCCAGTGAGAAGCTGCGGGCCGAACAGGCACGTCTTGGCGCCGCCATTGGTAACGTCGAACGCGCTGACAGCGTCATGAACATCGCCGAAGGCGGCCTTCAGGAAGTCAGCAAGCTCCTGCTGGACCTCCAGGGCCTGATCACCGAGACGGCCAACACCGCCGGCCTGAGCAATGAGGAGAAGGAAGCCAACCAGCTTCAGATCGACAGCATCCTCAGCACCATCGACCGCATCGCCGGCACGACCAACTTCCAGGGCACCAAGCTGCTCAACGGCAACTACGACTTCCGGGTTGATGGTGTCCACGCCAATGTGCAGGACTATGAAGTCAACGCCGCCAAGTTCACCGGCTCCAGCCAGGCCATCAAGGCCACGGTCACGCAGTCGGCCCAGCGTGGCGGTCTGATGATCCATGTCGGCGCGGCCCTGAATCTCAGCGCCGCCACCGACACCTTCAGCTTCGTGGTCAACGGGATGGAAGGCAGCAAGGAGTTCAGCTTCTCCAGCGGCTCCACTCTGGCCGACATGCGCGATTCGATCAACGCCTTCAAGAGCGTCACCGGCGTCTCGGCCTCGGTGCAGGGCACCAGCGGTGTTCTGCTTCGAAGCGTCGATTTCGGTTCCGATGCGTTCGTGGGTGTGCAGGTCACCGGCGGCGGCAACAAGGTGATCGGCTCGGGCACCGGCATTCGCGAGATGTCGGCGACCCAGAACAACACCGTCAAGGGTGGGGCGGCCACGGCGTTCACCACGGTCAGCGAGGTTCGCCATACCGGCAAGGATATCGGCGGCACGATCAACGGCCTGGTCGCCCGCGGTCAGGGCACCACGCTCTCGGTCATCAGTGATCAGCTTGATGCCAGCATCACGATGAAGAACACCACCGCCGCGACCCAGACTCCCGGCAGCGTCACCGCACTGACCGTTCGTGGCGGCGGGGCCACCTTCGCGCTGGGCGCCAGCATCGATATCAACAACCAGGCGCGAATCGGGCTGGGTAATGTCTCCAGCCGTGTCCTGGGCACCACGGATATCAGCGGCACCACCTACCGTTTGCAGGACCTGGGGTCCGGCCGGCACGCCAACGCGGTCAACGGCAAGCTCGAAGACGCCCAGAAGATCGTCAATACCGCGATCGACAACGTCTCGCGCCTTCGTGGCCGCATCGGCGCCTTCCAGGCACTGACCCTCCAGAGCACGGCCAACAGCCTGGGCGTGGCCATGGAGAACGTCACCGCCGCCGAAAGCGCCATCCGTGACACCGACTTCGCCAAGGCCGCCGCGTCCATGACCCGGAACCAGATTCTGGTCCAGGCCGCCACCAGTTCACTGGCTCTGGCCAACAGCCAGCCCCAGTCAGCCCTGATGCTCATCGGTTGATCGAAGACGATCACCGGCAACGATCGATGAAACCCGGCGGTGGCTCCCATGTGCGATGGGGGCCGCCGCTTTTTTTTTGGCGTGCCGGACATGATCCGTGATTCGGAAGTGTAAGTCCTCCACGGACCTGGATGGCCGGAACCGTTGGTTGATCACCTCGAAGAGCGCGAAGGGGGAGAAGAAAGTCGAGAGTCGAGCGGCGATGGAACGTTTGTTCCACTTTCTACTTTCCACTCTCCACGCTCTGTCGCCAGTGGCGGCCCCGACCCGTTCGGCTACAATGCCGACGGAAAGCACGGGTGGGCGGATCGCGATCGGCAGGGCCGGACCGGGCCGCGCGGCGGGCCGACCCGATCCTTCGTGAGCGGGACCAGGAGTCTGATGCATGGCTGTCCGCATGGAACTGGCTCGAATCCTGATCCGTGAGACCGACGATACCCATGTCGTCGAGCTTCGCGAGGCCGAGGGGGAGCGGATTTTTCCCATTGTCATCGGTTTCACCGAGGCCGCCGCGATCGAGCGCCGACTCATGGGCCACAAGCCGCCGCGCCCCCAGACCCATGAACTGCTGGCGGGCATCATCACCGCCCTGGGGGCGCAGATCGAAAAGATCATCATCGCCGACCTCAAGGAGCACACCTTCTTCGCCCGGCTTCTGCTTCGCCAGGGCGACCGGCTGGTCGAGATGGACTGTCGGCCCAGCGATGCCATCGCGCTGGGCGTGGCGACGGAGGTGCCGATATTCGCCGCCGAGCATGTGCTGGACGCGGTGACCGAGCAGAATTGAATCGCGCGGCTCGGCCGCCCTGCCGGTCGATCGCGCAAGTTCATGCGGATCGACGTTCGGCAAACCGCCCGCCGCGACGCCGGGGGGCTGGCGGCGAAACCACACAGGTGAACGCATTGTCTTCAATCCCTCCCGACTCCATCCCCACCGGACCGACGCCCGCCGATGCGGTCGCGCCAAGAAACGCCGGCGGCAACATGGAGTTGAGGAATCGCATGCCGGTTCCTTCCGAGGGCCTGGATGCCATTGAAACGCCCGCGCCCGTGATCGAGGTGCGGGACCTGGTCAAATCGTTCGACGGCAAGGTCATTCTGGATCGGATCAATCTTGAAGTTCGGCGTGGCGAGACGATGGTCATCATGGGCGGGTCCGGCTCGGGCAAGAGCACGCTGCTGCGTTGCCTGATCGGAAGCCTGAAGCCCGAGTCCGGCTCGGTGCGGCTCTTTGGCCGGGAGATCACGCAACTGGATGAGGACGGTCTGAACGCGACGCGCAAGCGGCTGGGGATTCTGTTTCAGTCCGGGGCGCTGTTCAACTCGATGACGCTTCGCCAGAACATCGCGCTGCCCCTGTCCGAGCACACATCACTGCCGCCGGAGACGATCGAGATCATGGTGAAGATCAAGCTGGAGCTGGTGGGTCTTCGTGAACATGCGGAGAAATATCCGGGTCAGATATCCGGCGGGATGAAGAAGCGCGCCGGCCTGGCCCGCGCCCTGGCCATGGACCCGCAGATACTCTTCTACGATGAGCCTTCGGCGGGGCTGGACCCGGTGACCAGCGCTGAGATTGATATGCTGATCAAGAGCCTTTCGCGGCAACTGGGCGTCACCAGCGTGGTGGTCACCCATGAAATGGATTCGGCCTTCACCGTGGCCGATCGGATGGCGATGCTCGATAAGGGCCGCATGATTCTGGTCGATCGCCGCGAAATGTTTGAACGCATCCGGGATGGGCGGGAACCGGAGGATGAGCAACTGGCCACGATCCGGCAGTTTTTGCTGGGCGCTGCCGAAGGGCCGATCACGCGACGACGCCAATCGACCAGTTATGCTGAGGACCTGCTGGGCTCAGCGGCCCGGGAACACAGCCGGCCTTCGCTGTTGCCCACGCGGTCGAGCGACCAGTGACCGCCGAACGGCGCCCGTCTTCGGCGATGAATGCCGCCGGCCGCGCAGCTCGTGTGCGATGCGGAGCCCAACGATGAACCATCGACCCGAATCAGGAGCCGTGCCCAACCATGTCGATCAAGCATGACAACGTCCGTGCCGGGATTTTTGTGCTGCTGGGCCTGGTGATTTTCGTCTCCATCATCATGATCCTGGCGGATTTTCGGCGCTTCACGACGCCGATGGAGAGGATCGAGGTTTTCTTTTTGCTCAGCGACGGCGTGGATGGGCTCAAACCCGGCTCACCGGTGACCCTGGGCCATCAGCCGATTGGTGTGGTGGCGGCCATCGAGGATGTCCATACCCGAAATGAACGCCCGCGCGTGATCGGCAAGAAGGTGGTGGCCCGTATCCCCCAGCGATACAAGCTTGGCTGGGATGCGAGGATCGTCGTGGACAGCCCGTTGATCGGCTCTGGAGGGAAGCTCAATATCGAGACCACAGGCCGGGCGGCGTCACCGATATTGCCCGAGGATCAGCGCGAAGAACGCCTGCGACAAATCTTAAGAGAGCGTGATTATGAGGTGGACGTCCAGGAACTGATCGATGCCTTTCCCGCCGCCGCCATCCCGGGCCATGTGCCGGGCAACCGGATGGTCCGCGATTTTATCCGGCAGATCGGTATTGGGGACAGGCAGGTGGAACAGGTTCCAAAGATAGTTGGATCCCTTGCCAAGATTCTCGAGGATGTTGGTGAAATCATCGAGCCAGTCAAAGCCAAGAAAGACGTTTGGGTAGAGTCGATCGATTCGACCATTGCCGATGTAGGGCGGGTTTCCGGCCAGGCACGTGAATGGGTCGATGCCTTGGAGGGACGGCGCGCGGCTTGGATCGAGTCGGTCGACACCTTCGCGGCCAATGCCAACAAACTGGCGGCCGATCTGGTCAAGCTGGTCGAAGACCACCGTGAAGATGTCAGCGCGATCGTTGAATCGGCCAAGAAACTGGCCACGGCGATTGAGGCGTCCTTCAAGCAGGACGGCGCTCCTGCGGTCGCGAAATTTCACAAGGCGGTGGATGACATCGCCGCCCTGGTCGCCGGTCAGAAGCCGGTGCTTGAGCAGGCGATGGCGAGTATGGCCATCACCGCTGGGCAGCTCAAGCTCGCCGCGATCGAGGTTCGGCGTTCGCCCTGGCGCCTGCTCTATGAACCGGGCTCGCGCGAGCTGGAAACCGATAATCTCTATGATGCGGTGCGTTCCTTCACACTCGCCGCCGAGGCGCTGCGGGCGACTTCGGCCAGCCTCAACGCCATGGCCGCGCGGGAGCACATCAGCAGGGAAGAGATCGAAGCCAAGCAGGAGTACCTGGATGAACTGTTCAAGCGCTTCCAGAAGGCCGAAAAGCGCTTCTGGGAAGAGCTCGATCGCGTTGATCCCCGCAAGTAAAGCCCTTCACGCCCAGGAACCAACCACTATGACCGCACTGCCCGAGCCCCCGGCCCCGAACCCGCTCAGCGATGATGGCGACGATGCCCCCGCCCCCGCCCCCGGAGCTCAATATCGGCGTGTGCTTCTGAAGATCAGCGGCGAAGCCATGGGCATCAAGGGTCAGATGGGGGTTGATGGCGATGAGCTGCAACTGATCGCCCGTGAGATTACCGAGGCCGCCCGGCTGGGAGTCCAACTGGCCGTGGTGGTCGGGGGCGGCAACATCATCCGGGGCGCGGAGATGGCCCGCGAAAGTCACATCAACCAGGTCACGGCCGACTATATGGGCATGCTCGGCACGGTGATCAACGGACTTGCGCTCAAGGAAGTGCTTGAGGCGATGGGCCAGCCGGCGCGGGTGCTCAGCGCGGTGAATCTTTCGGCCGTGGCCGAGACATTCATACGCGGCCGGGCCCTGCGGCACATGGAGAAGGGGCGCGTGGTCATCTTCGTCGCCGGCACGGGCAATCCGTTCTTCACCACCGATTCAGCCGCCGCGCTCCGAGCCGCGGAGATCGGGGCCGACATCCTGCTCAAGGCCACCAAGGTCGATGGCATCTACGACAAAGATCCGATGCGACATTCCGATGCCACGCGATTCCAGACCATCTCCTTCGACGAGGCCATCCGGCTCAATCTCAAGGTCATGGACCTGACCGCGTTCGACATGTGCCGTCAGCGCGGCATCCCCATCATCGTCTTCAACATGAAAGCGCCAGGCCACATCGCCGAAGTCATCAGCGGCCAACCCCACGGCACCCGCGTGACCCTGGAATAGCCGCGCGGCAAAGACGACGCACGCTCAACGCTCATATCTTGATACCCGGTCGGAATCGCCGGCCGCGCATGACCTGCCTCGGGTGGCAATTCAAGACGGACGGACGACTTCCGCTCCCGCGTGACGGCGGCCTGCCCTTTGACTGGCCGCGCTGCCGTTGAGCACGGGCCCCTTTGTTGTGCTTGCATCATGACCCAGGCGACGCTCGAAACTGAAACCGATGCCGCGACGCGGGCCGTGCCCGACGTCGAGCCGGATGTCGTGACCGATCCGTCTTGCTACGCCCCTGCTCGCGCTGGCTCGGCAACCGCCGATCGAGCCGCCATTGCCGCACGATCCATCCATGGGCCCGCGCGGTC
>JAFIFY010000063.1 GCA_020831765.1 Phycisphaeraceae bacterium
TCGGCGTTTTCACATGCACTTTATTCCTACAAGTAGTTCGTGGCTGAATCTCATCGAACGCTGGTTCGGCCGCATCACCCAGGACCGTATTCGACGCGGAGCCTTCCGAAGTGTGCCGCAACTGATCGAAACCATCAACCAATACATCGATACGAACAATGCGAATCCCAAGCCGCTGGTATGGGCCGCGACAACCGAAAAGATTCTCGCCAAAGTCAGCCGCGCTCGCGATGTCTTGGATAATGGGCCAACAGCGTGACTCACTACACTAGGATGCATCCATCGCCATCACCACCCGCCTTCATCGAGGATGCACACGCATGGCCCATGGACGATCCCGACCGCCGCTCAATCGGCTCGCCGCCGGACCCACTCTGCTTATATGGCTGCTGATGGGTTGCATGCCGTTGAGCGCGTCCGCCGAGCAAACCTCCGCGCCCGAACCACCCGAGGGGATGGCCTTGATTCCCGGCGGTGCCTTCCGTCCTGGTCTCAGCACGGAGATGGAGAAGAAGCTTGAAGCGCACTGGGCAAGTGAACGGGCGCAACTACGTTTGTGGCTGAAGCGACACCCGCGACTGGCTCACCTGGCCGAGGATGCCGACGACACCGAGGAGCCTCTTGATCGACTCATTGAGCGGTCGCGTCGCGAACTGAATGGCCGGCGAGGAGGCTTTGAACGTGATCTGAACACCGCCCGAGGTCTGCTTGCCGAGCATCCCGATGATCCATACCTGCGCAGCCGTGTGGCCACGTTGTCCGCCGCCTTGGTCGATCTGGACCTTCAGGAAGCACTTCTCAAACAGGTCGAGAGCCGACTGGCCTTCATCGAATCCCAGCGTACATGGCTGGACGTAGAGCGGAACACGGGTGAAGAGCCCGTGGAGATTCGCATCGCCCCCTTCTACATGGATCGCACGCCCGTCACCGTCGCGCAGTATCGCCGTTTCGCCGAGGCGACCGGGCGCAGCATGCCGTGGCCCTACCAGGCATCTTCGACCGGTGAGGCGAACATGCGCGGCCATCCCCGATCGCTCTTTCCCGAGCAAACTCACCCATCGTTTTCTGATGATCGATCGCCGATCACCGGCGTCAGCCACCCCGATGCGGTGGCCTATGCCCAGTGGGCGGGCAAGCGGCTGCCAACCGAACTGGAATGGGAATGGGCCGCGCGAGGCGGCGCGAATGATCCGCTCTTTCCCTGGGGCGATGAGCCTTACAACGGTCAACAGGCCAATCTCGGCGGTGAACGGCTGGCCACCCTCTCGCCGGCCAATCCCAACCATGTACGCATTGATGGTCGGCCCGATCTCAACGATTTTCCCGTCCTGGCGCCTGTGGGTTCGTTTCCACCCAACGGCTACGGGCTATACGACATGGCCGGCAACGTCATGCAGTGGTGTATCGCCGATCCGGCTTACGATCCGAACCTCTACACGGTACTTGGCGGGCGTGCTCAACCGGTGAACCCGCAGACCCCGCGCCGATGGGGCATTCCGGCAGGGAATTTCCAACCTTTGCGCGGCAGCGGCTATACTGATATGCCCTTTGAAGCACGAACCACACGCCGTTACGGCGCACCGGCCAATCACATCCATGCCGAGCGCGGGTTTCGCTGCGTCAAGGATATCGGGGATGATTGATTCGCCACCGTCTCCATGACTCATCTGTCTCTGCGAAGAGGATTGCATCGATGACTGATCAGAACGCCCGTTTGCGAAACGAACTCCGATCCCCATCTGCGTTGCGATTGCAGGCCCACAACGGCGGCGATCGCAATCGCTTCCGCCTTCCGACAAGAGGTCTGACCATGTCAGGCGTGTTGGTATGCATGATCTTCTTCCTGCTGGCGTGTGTTGTCGCGTCGGTCGAGGCCCCCGCGGCCCAACGGCAGGCGCCGGAAATCCGATGGTGCTGGAGTGGCGCCGCGACGGACCAATCGGCGGTCGTGGTGGCCGCGATTGACGGACTTGATCGGGCCACGCTTCTGCTGTTGGATGATCGCGGGCGGCGCGTCCAACTCACCGATCCGGCCGAGGCCGATGGGCACGGTGTGATGCGATTCGAATTGGAGGGGTTGCGGCCCCTGGTGCGGTATGAGTATCGGTTCGGTCTTGGCCGGCGAGTCGTGGAGGGTGGCCATTTCACCACGATGCCCGCCGCCGGAGAGCCCGCTTCGTTCACCTTCGCGCTGGGTGCGTGCAACTCGGCGAGGGACAACCCGACCTTTCGCGCCATCGTCCATCAGGATCCGCTCTTTTTCATCCACACCGGTGATATGCATTACAGCGACATCGCGACCAATCGGCCGGACGATTTCCGCCGCGCCATGGAGCAGGTGCTGACCGATCCGGCCCAGGCGTCCCTGTATCGCTCGCGCGCGATCGCCTACATGTGGGATGATCATGACTACGGTCCCAATGACAGTCGCTACAACAACCCCAGCAGGCAGGCCGCCCACAAGGTCTATCGCCAGGTCGTCCCCCATTATCCATTGCGTCTGGAAGCCGAATCGGAAGACCGAGCCGCGCCGATCGCCCAGGCTTTCACGGTCGGCCGCGTACGCTTCGTGGTGCCCGATCTAAGAAGCGAGCACACGCGAGAGGCCGGATCGCTGATGGGTTCACGCCAGCGCGAGTGGTTCCTTGAAGAAATCCGCAGCGCGGCCGAAGATCATGTCCTGATCGTGTTTGTCAGCTCGGTTCCCTGGATCGCGGCTCAGGGGCGTGATCACTGGGGTGCCGCACAGGAAGAACGTCGCATCATCGCCAACTTCATCAAGGAGCATGACATTCCCATCTGCATCATCGCCGGCGATGCCCACATGGTGGCGATCGATGATGGGCGAAATGCGGATTACGCCGATGGCCGAGGCGCACCGATCCCAGTCTTCCAGGCCGGTGCGCTGGGACGTCGAGGCTCCTACAAGGGCGGACCCTACAGCCATGGAGCGCATCCGGGGCCGAATCAGTTCGGCATCTTCCGAGTTAACGATGATGGGCGGACGGTCCGCGTGGAATGGAGCGCGCGAAATGGAGCCGACGGACGTGGCGATACGGTGGTTCGAGCCAATCGTGATGGTGAAGACCTCATTGAGCACGCCTTTGAGGTGCCCAGCCGACGTTAGGTCGGGCTTGGAAGGATCGGCTTCGCCGCGTTCGCCACACCGGTCTGATCACCGGCAAGCACCTTGTCCTCGTGATCAATTGTTTACTCAAACTGACCGATTTCACGCCGCCATGAGTTTTTCCAGACGTCGTATGACGGGCCGTTCGTGACTGACTTTCACCACATCCTCGATCGCTTCTCGCCACATTGCCTGTCGCATCCGGCTCTTGAGCTGGCTGATGGGC
>JAFIFY010000064.1 GCA_020831765.1 Phycisphaeraceae bacterium
TTCATCGCGCCTATCGCAAGCTTGCGCGCAAGTACCACCCGGATGTGAACAAGTCCGCCGATGCCGCCGAGCGGTTCTCGGAGGTCAACGAAGCGCACGAAGTGCTCAAGGACCCGGAGAAGCGCAAGCGGTATGACCTGCTGGGCGAGAACTGGAAGAACGGGCAGGAGTTCACCCCGCCCCCCGGTGGCGAAGGCATGCACTTTCGTTTCGGGTCCGGCGGTGGCGGGGGCGACTTCAGCCCCGGCGGGTTCAGCGAGTTCTTCGAGATGTTTTTTGGCTCGAAAGGTGCCGGGGCATCCGGTGCTTCGCGGGGTGGCGGCATGGGTGGGGGCAATGGCGCGGCCGAGGAGATCTTCCGCCGCATGACCGCCGGGCGGGCGGGCTTTGGCGCCCAGGATCCTGCCGGCTCCGCTCGCCAAGCCGAGGTCGAAGCCGAGTTGAGCATCGGCTTGCAGGAAGCCGCCAACGGGTCCACACGCTCGGTGGACATGCGCTTGCCCGATGGCCATCGCAAGACCATCGAGGTCAAGATTCCCGCCGGCAGCACCGACGGCGACCGACTGCGGCTGCGCGGCGAAGGGGTCACGATTCGCCTGAAGGTCACGCCGGACCCGCGATTCCGCGTCGAAGGCCGAAACCTGATCACGCGCCTGGATATCGCCCCGTGGGAGGCGGTCAACGGCACGCGGGCCAACGTGCCCAGCCTCGAAGGCGAGCTGACCGTCACCGTGCCGCCGGGCAGCCAGTCGGGAAGCAAGCTACGCCTATCCGGCAAAGGGATTCCACCTCGCGCCGGCAAACAACCGAAGCCGGGCGATCTGCTGGTCGAGCTGCGCATCGTCGTGCCGCGCCAACCCACCGAGGAGCAGAAGAAGGCGTTTGAGCGATTGCGGGATGAATGCGGATTCGATCCACGAGCCTGACCCGCCGGCGGTTGCTCTGAAAGTGAGAACGAGCCATGGATATGAACCAACTGACTGAAAAATCGCAGGAAGCGCTCCGCGATGCGCAGAGCGAAGCGACGCGCCGGAGTCACGGCCAGGTCGAGCCGGAGCATCTGCTGCTGGCCATATGCCGGCAGGAAGGCGGTCTTGCGCCCAGCCTGCTGAAGCTGCTGGACCGCCCGGCCGATGTCATCATCGCCGAGTTGAACCGTGAACTGGACAAGCTGCCCTCGGTCAGCGGCCCGGGTGTGCCCGGGCGCGCGGCCGATTCCATTCTCCTGAGCCAGGCCACCCACAAACTGCTGGAAGCCGCCGCGCAGGAAGCCGGCAAGATGAAGGATGATTTTGTCAGCATCGAGCATCTGATGCTGGCGATGATCGATTCGCCCAGGACCAGGGCCGGCGGGATTCTCAATAAGCTCGGCATCACGCGGGCCCGCTTCCTCGAAGCGCTGGGCAAGGTTCGAGGCGCTCAGCGCGTGACCAGCCCGACACCGGAAGGAACCTACGAAGCGCTGAAGCGCTACGGCCGCGATCTTGTGGAAGAAGCGCGGTCCGGTCGTCTCGATCCGGTCATTGGTCGCGATGCCGAGATTCGGCGAGTGGTTCGCATCCTGTCGCGCAAGACCAAAAACAACCCGGTGCTGATCGGTGAACCGGGCGTGGGCAAGACCGCGATCGTCGAAGGGTTGGCCCAGCGGATCGTGCGTGGCGATGTGCCCGAGGGGCTGCGCGATAAGACCGTATTCGCCCTGGATATGGGCAGCCTGATCGCCGGGGCCAAGTACCGCGGCGAGTTTGAAGAGCGGCTCAAGGCGGTGCTGGCCGAGATCAAGCAGGCCGAGGGCCGAACGCTCCTTTTCATCGATGAGCTTCACACCATCGTCGGCGCGGGCAAGGCCGAAGGCGCGATGGATGCCGGCAACATGCTCAAGCCCATGCTGGCGCGCGGCGAGCTTCACTGCATCGGTGCCACGACGTTGGATGAATATCGCAAGCACATCGAGAAGGACGCGGCACTGGAGCGGCGCTTCCAGCCGGTGATGATCGAACCGCCGACGGTCGAGGATACGATCTCCATACTCCGCGGCCTTCGCGAGCGATTCGAGCTTCATCACAAGGTCAACATTCAGGACGGTGCCCTGGTCGCGGCGGCCGAGCTTTCGCACCGTTACATCGCGGATCGATTCCTCCCGGACAAAGCCATCGACCTCGTGGATGAAGCCTGCGCCATGATCCGCGTGGAGATGGACTCGATGCCCACCGAGCTGGACGAGATCACCCGCAAGGTGATGCGCCTGGAGATCGAAGAGGCATCGCTCAAGGATGAATCCGATGAAGGCAGCCGGCGGCGACTGGAAGCGCTTCGCAGGGAGCTTTCCGAACTTCGCGCCCGGGCCGATGCCATGAAAGCGCGTTGGGAGAACGAGAAGAAGGGCATCGATTCGGTGCAGGGCCGGCGGCAGCGCGTTCAGGAACTGGAGCTTCGGCTCGAAGACATCCTGAGCCGGGCCAAGCGTTCGTACGGCGATGAGCGCGAGAAGCTGCTGCATGAAGCGGCCGAGATCGACCGGCAGTTGCCCGAGCTTCGAAAGTTCCTCGAGCAGGCCGGGCCATCCGATCAGGCCACGACGCAGGCCGAAAGCCGGCTGCTTCGCACCGAGGTCACCGCCGAGGAGATCGCCGAGATCGTCTCCAAGTGGACCGGCATTCCCGTGACCCGGCTGGTCGAGACCGAACGTGACAAGCTCTTGCGGCTGGACGACCTGCTGCACCGGCGCGTGATCGGCCAGGATGAGCCGGTCGGGCTGGTGGCCGATGCGGTGATCCGGGCGCGTTCGGGGATCAAAGACCCGCGGCGTCCGATCGGCTCGTTCATCTTCCTGGGCCCGACGGGTGTGGGCAAGACCGAACTGGCCAAGGCGCTGGCCGAGTCGCTGTTCGACAGCGAGGACAACCTGATCCGCATCGACATGAGCGAGTACATGGAGCGGCACAATGTCAGCCGCCTGATCGGCGCTCCGCCCGGATATGTGGGCTTTGAAGAAGGCGGCCAGTTGACCGAAGCCGTCCGGCGTCGCCCGTACTCGGTCATTCTCTTCGATGAGATCGAGAAGGCCCATCACGATGTCTTCAACGTGCTCCTGCAGATTCTTGATGATGGCCGCGTGACCGATGCCCAGGGCCGCACCGTCAGCTTCAAGAACTGCGTGATCATCATGACCAGCAACATCGGCAGCTCGTACCTGCTGGACGATGCCATGGTCAGCTCGAACAAGACCGCCGAGGGCCGGATCAGCGAGCAGGCGCGCAACAGTGTCATGGCCGATCTTCGGTCCCACTTCCGGCCGGAGTTTCTCAACCGCGTGGATGATGTGGTGCTGTTCAAGCCGCTGACGCTCGAGCAGTTGGCGCGGATCGTCGACTTGCAGGTTGATGATGTCCGCAAGCGGCTTGCGGCGCGCAGGATCACGCTGGACTTGAGCGATCAGGCCAAGCGGCACATCGCGCAGATGGGTTACGACCCGGTCTACGGCGCGCGGCCGCTCAAGCGTTATCTGCAACATGAACTGGAGACCCGCATCGGCCGCGCGCTGATCGCCGGCGAAGTCGAGGACGGCGGCGTGCTGACCGTGGAGGTTGAGGATGAGCAGCTTGCCATCCACATCCGCCAGCCAGTGGCGGGCGAGGCGTAGCGCTGGCGCCAATGCCGGAACGGTGTGGATGGGCTACTTAGGACTTGCTGTCGCGGCGGGCCTGGCGTCGCTTGGTGGCCGCCGAGACATGACCGCGTACCCGCTTGGCCTGTGTGCCGGCGAAACGATTCTTCTCGCGCCCGAGTTTGGATTGCTCATGCTTGGCCGCGCGTCGACTGTGCCTTGATGTGATTTCCTCGAGCACGGCCAGCGCCGCGGGGGTTGATCCCGGGTTGCCGGGGACTGTCGAGGCCATCTTCGGACCGCCTGAGCGTTTGGGCTTCGCGGTCTTGGGCCCCGTCGCGGCCTTATCGGGCGCGGGGCTTGCTGGGGTTGCCTTTGCCGAAGTCTTCGCCGTCGGCGCCGCGGCTTTGGTGGCCTTCTCAGTCTTCTCGGACTTCTCGACTTTCTCGGCTTTCTTGATCTTCATGGCGGTCTTGGCGGTCCGGGCGCTGGCTCGGCCCGCGGTGTCTCTGGATTTCGAGGTTGTCCCTGTCCGGGCCTTGGCGCTCTTGCCGGCATTGCCCGAGTTCTCGGCGCTGGCGCGAAGGCGCATCAGCTTGTCCTCAAACCGCGCCAGGGTCTCGGCGAAAAGCTGGGCCTTCTTCAAGGTCCGGTCATTGCGTGTGGCGGCACGGGTGCCACGCGGATCCGCCTTGCCGCGCATCTCCCGCTTCTGACGTGACGCCTCGCCCTTGAACTTGTCCCGCAGCTTGCGGGCGCGGTCGATCTGCGTGATCAGCTTCTTCTCGGTGAACGCCTTGAGGCTTCGCTCGAACGAATTCTTGACGAGGCTCAGCTCCGGCGCTGAACAGATTTTCGCGGCATCCCTGCTCGATATCACAGCCATGGTGAACTCCTGTCTGGTTGAATACGAACCACCCACGCCGGATCATTCCGGCTGGTCAGCAAACTTCATCGGGGCATTGTAGTGCATCCAACGGCAAGCCGCGCGGGGCGCACGGAATGCAACCGCGGGCCTCCCGTTACCCGTCAAGCATGTGGGTGGGCAAATATTCACGCCAGGGAACCCGCCACACCATGGACGCCCCTGTTCAGTCGCATTCTCCGCCTGCCGATAGGCGATCCGTGTCATCAACATCGCCTCGGCTGCGGGCAAACGGATCAGCGCGGCGATGCTGCCGCAACGCTCACCAAGCATCATCGGGCGGAAATATTCACATTGATTCGTGAATCGCTCCCACGGGCGGGCCCCGGCCGGAATGTTGGATCGCAATTCGCTTGATGTGTCTGTGACATTGGTCTCCCAGGCGATCGTGTCGGGTTTGGCGTGAACGGTGACGATCCAGATCATGCCACCGTTTTTCGGTGGACATGGCCCGGCTTGCGGTGATAACCCGCGTGCAAGCCGTCGATGCGACGGGCGACGCCGACGCATGGCGGGCTTTGGGCGATGTCACCGTCCGGGCGACGATGGATTGTGTGCTGACCTCCGCCGTTGAGCCCTCCAGGGCTGGCGCGGCAGCGGTGATGGTCGAATCAGAAGTCGCTTCGCTTGACGATTCTTCCCGGCACTGGTCGTTGTCGGGCGCATCAACGGTCACATGCTCGCCAGGTGCTTCGGACCCAGCGCTTGAGGTCATGCTTGATTGTTCACTCTCGCGATGCAGTTGTACCTCGACATAAGGCGCAGCACGCGAATCGGCTCGGCTCATCGTCGCTGGTGCAGCGCCGGCTCCCGCCCGTGAGGCACGAGGCAAGGGCGGCAATGAAGGCAACGACGGCAACGGAGGCATGCTCGGCATCGCTTGCGAGGCGGTCGCCCATGTGGGCTGGCCCGACTGGGCGTAATCCTGCGACGTTGCGCTTTCGCTTTCCTGTTCGAAGCAACCGTGGTTTCGACTTCCGGGGCCCGGGGTTCCGGGGGCGGGGGCGGGGACGAGGCCCATCAGCACTTCGATTCTTCGCACCGCTCGGAGCTTCTGATTCGGCGTCGCATCCGGATGGCTGAGGATCGTCTTGTAGAAGGCAACGGCTTCGGCTCGAAGCTCATCCTCCGGCCGGTTCAGCGATTCGAGAAGCGATCGCCGCGCTTCGGCGATCCAGTGCGATGCCCGTCGGTCGCCCTCGGGCCCGAAGAACCGATGAATCCGAAGCCGTATCCGAGACTCACACCAACCCTGAGCCAGGTAGACCACACAGCGATCAATCATGTACTGATTACAGGGCAACGGCCGAAACCGACCCGGCAAAGATGCGGACGCATCACCCCGCGCCACCCCCGGAAGCGCCCCCGGAAGCGTCCCCGGAAGCGCCCCCGGACGTACATCCACCGCGCTCGCGGGCGAGGCATCGGCCTGAGGATGTTCAATCAACTGACTCATGAGCCAAACACGGACCCGTTCGCCCGCCCGGCCCCAAGCCCGAGACAGAGCAAGGCGGCACACGGGCGAAATTTCGGTCACCTACCATGGCCAGTTACAGACAATCGCCACGCCAGCGCGATCGGCGGTTCGGGCCGGACATCGGGCAGGGCCGCCGAGCGCCGTGCGTGCGGCGAATGTACTCGCATTCCGGCCAGCACACATCGGCCGTCTGGTCCAGCGGAGCCATCTCATCCTGCCTGCATTTGCGGAAACCCATCGAACATTGAGGCTTTGCGTTTTTCCACCTTAACCTCTTTATGCGACTGGCCTGAGGCGTTATCATTCCGTTGGGTCACGGCGACCTGGACGGCCTGGTCCATTCAGGCCAGATGGCTGGCAGGTAGGTCTAAGATTTGGTGGCGGTGCCGCCGTTAAGACAGCGTGAGGGCTGGTTTCCGTATCCTCATGAACGACTGCCGCCAGTTGGCGGGTGCGATGGGAACTCGGGGGTTTGCACCCACTACACCCGCAGCCGATTCGAGGCGGCTGGGGTGACCGTGGCAGAACGGTCAATCTGGAACGATGGCATTTGAATGCCACCCATGAAAGGATAGTGTCGCATTGAGTTCAGAATCACACACTCCACACCTGAGCCTTTACACCGTTGGGCACTCCACGCACGAGTGGGAGGTGTTCCTCGGCCTGCTGAAGCAGCACAAGGTCACGGCCATCGTCGACGTTCGGTCGCAGCCGTTCAGCCGTCTGCCGGAATACAACCGAGACGCTCTGGCGGCAGGCCTCAAGCGTGTTGGCATCGAGTATGTGCCGCTGGGCCGGGAACTTGGCGCCAGGCGGGACGAGCCGGAATGCTACGTTGATGGCCGGGCGGACTATGAGCGGATTGCTCAGCTGTCACGGTTTCGCGAGGGCATCGAGCGGCTGCTTAAGGGCGTGGAGCGTTTCGCGATTGCGCTCATGTGCGCCGAGAAGGAGCCGCTGGATTGTCATCGCACGGTACTGGTGTGCCGCCGCCTCCGGCCCTACGGCCTCCATATCCGCCACATCCTGGCTGACGGGACGCTGGAGGAACACGCGGACGCTGAAAAACGATTGGTGAAGATGATGGACATTGCACCGGACCTCTTCCAACCGGACGTAACGGAAGCGGACCTCATTGAACGGGCATACGAAGAACGCGGGAAACAGATCGCGTTCCGTATGGACGCGGTAGGAGCCTAAGATGAACGATTTGAATAGCATCACGGAAGCCAAGCCCATCACGATCTTCACGATCGGTTTCACGGGCAAGACGGCCCGGGAGTTCTTCGAGAAGCTTCAGAAGGCGGACGTAAAACGACTGATTGATGTCCGACTGAACAACGTATCGCAGCTGGCCGGGTTTTCGAAGAAGAAAGATCTCGAATACTTCCTGCGGGTGATCGCGGACATCGACTATGCCCATTTCGATGACCTGGCCCCGACGAAGGACATCCTCGACAGCTTCAAGAAGCAGAAGCAGATGGACTGGGCCGATTACGAACGCCGATTCAACGCATTGATGGAGCAGCGCGCGCCTGAGACGCACCATATGCCAGAAGAATTTGAACACGCGTGCCTTCTCTGTAGCGAGGCCACGCCGGAGCATTGCCATCGACGACTCGTTGCCGAGCACCTGCGCCGCCGATGGGTCAACGTAGAGATCAAGCATCTATGATGAAGGGGGCGGACTGTGACAAAGCTGGTGTGTTTGGCAAATTCAAGGAAAAACACGCACCGCTGCATCGCGGGCATGAACACTGACTCAGAGTGGGTTAGGCCGGTATCGAAACTCCAGGACGGCGCGATTCCGTGGTTCATGCGGCAGATCGACGGGAAAGAGCCGGAACTGCTGGATGTTTTGAGCATTCCATTGGCGATGGATGGGCCGGACTTCGGGCACCAGCCTGAGAATCGCCAAGTGCTAAAGGGGGCATGGAAACGGACAGGACGGCTAACGACATCCCACGTTCTGAAGCTGTGTGAGACGCGGGACGTGCTCCTGCACACCCACGCGGACCGTGTGTCGGAGGCAATGATCGCGAGCATGCCTCTTGCTGATCGCTACTCGCTCCAATTGATTCATGTCGTTGACGCAACGTTCTATACAACAACGTCATTTAAGGGGAAGAGACAACACCGTGTCCGGTTCACGTACGCGGATAATGGATACGACATCGTCGTAACCGATCCCTTGGCTGAGGACAGAATCGCAAGGAGCCAGACGCTCAATCCTGACTGCATTCTGACAGCCAGTATGGGCGGCCCCTACGACGGTAACTACTTCAAGTTCGTCGCCGCAGTCATCGAAAGGTGACGTTGAACTCAACGCTATCGATTCCGATTTCATCACCCTTTTTAGCTTCACAGCCGACCAACTCGATCTGCCCATGTCGGAGGAGGTAAGCTGGGCCTTGCATGACCGCACTGGCAACCCGGCTCAGGTCCGCTTCTCGCGCGTTTGGCGGGTCACATCCCGACTTGAATCAGTAACCCATGGCAAGGCCAATGGTAGAACATCGTCGATGGGCCCGGGGTGGACAACCCGGTTTCGGCGCAGTCGAGTCCGGACGAGAGTCATCTGCGCAATTGGCGTGAGCGGCGGTCTTTGGCAAGTCACAGGGCTTGCCCCTCTGATCACACACGCGCGGCGGCGCCCTGGTCGTCTCAATCCGTCGGCCCCATGGGCTTTTCCGCCAACCCGGGATACAATGATTGAGAAAGGGTTTGCCGTATCGGCCCCCGTTGGAGCGGTGGGTGGTACGGCGGCGGCGTGGCGGTTGAGCTGACTGATCGGGCTTGGCCGCGATGCGAGGGGTTTGGAGCCCGCGTGCGTGGACGGGACTTGCTCCGGGATGCGTATGCCCGGTTCGGGCGGGATCACCTGACACAAAGGAGCTTGACATGAAATGGGTACTACGAATCGGCGGTGCGGTTGTTGTTGTGGCGATCATCGGCGTGGTCGCCGGTATTTTCTTCATCAACAGCCTGGCACGGGCCGGCATCCAGCAGGGCGTGGGTTATGCCACCGATGTCCAGACGAACATCGGCGGGGTGCGACTGGGCATCTTCGGCGGTACGCTCTCGATCAATGAGATGCAACTGGGCAACCCCCAGGGCTTTGACAGCGAGCGGTTCCTTGCGCTGCGCGAGACCGATGGCTCGCTGAAGATCGGCTCATTGACCGGAAAGACGGTCGAGATTCCCCACCTGTACCTGATCGGACTTGATCTGACGCTCGAACGCAAGGATGCCCGTGAGAACTACAAGACTATCCTCGAAAGCCTCCAGCGACTCTCGAAAAAGGAAGAGGCCGAGCCGGACAAGGAAGGCAAGCAACTGATCATCCGCGATCTTCAGATCAAGGACATCCACGTCACCCTGCGCGGCTATCCGGGCATGGATGGCAAGCGGTTGCAGTTGGGCGACATTGTCCTGACCGATGTGGGTACGGGCGAGCACGCGGTGCGCACCTCGCAACTGGCGGGCATCGTGATTCGCGAAGTCTTTCGCCAGATGCTGCAGAACCCGGACATGCTTCCGGGCGCTCTGGCCGCGGGCCTGGGTGAAGGGCTCCAGGGACTGAGCGATTTTGGCGCGGAAGGCGCCCGGTTCATCGGCGATATGACCGAAGCGGGCATGGGGGCCGTGGGTGATGCGGCCGATAGGGCCAGGCGCGCGGTCGACGATGCCGCCGATGAAGCGGGCCGTGCCGTTGAGGATGCTGGTGATCGCATTCGCGGACTGATCCCCGGCCAGCGGCGATCGAATGACAACGACGACTGAACGCGGCGACAATCGCGATGAATCTCGACCGGAAAACGATAGTTGATAATTACCTCGCAAGATATGATTTGGCCTTGATTATGGCCCATGGCGATTGTAATGTTCATTATCGTTTGATACGGCGCGATCTGGATGGAGCCTCGTTCAGTGCAAGTCCATGCGGGCCGTGAATCGGGTTTCATCAACCAAGCCAAGGAGTATCCATCATGGCCGGTCCCGAAAAAGTCCCCTGTGCGTGTGGCGAATGTGTCTGTCAGGTCGATCCGAAGACCGGCGTCGAGAAGAACGGCCAGTACTACTGCTGCGAAGCCTGCGCCACCAATCATGAAGCCGGCGCCAAAGGCCACGGATGCAAGACCTGCGACTGCGGCTGCTGATTCCTCGGCAACTTTGAGCCCGGGAGGGTCCCGGGTTCGTCGTATCTCCTACCTCCGAATACGCCCGGTGTTCCGCGCACCGGGCTTTTTCATTTCGCCGATCCGTAGCCTTCGGGGTGGTCCTTGAACCATCGCCAGGCGGTTTTGATCACTTCCCGGATGTCGGTATGCCGCGCGGCAAAGCCGAGCTCCTGTTGAATCCTACTCGGGTCGGCGTAAAGCTCGGGCGGATCACCCGGCCGACGTGGACCGACGCGGACCTCGAAATCCACCCCCGTCACTTCCCTGGCCGCATCGATGATTTCCCGCACACTGTAGCCCCGGCCGATCCCGAGGTTGTAGAAACGCTGATCGCCCGGTCGCAGATGCTCCATCACCAGGCTGTGGGCGCTGACGAGGTCTTCGACGTGGATGTAATCCCGGATGCAGGTTCCATCGGGCGTGGGATAATCATCGCCGAACACTTCCACACGCTCGCGCTTGCCCAGCGCCGCCAGCAGAAGCACGGGGATCAGATGAGTTTCCGGATCGTGATCCTCGCCCAGCGAACCATCGGGCGCGCAGCCGGCGACGTTAAAGTAACGAAGCGCGGCAAAGGCGAAATCCGGGTGCGCGGCGGCGTGGTCCTTCAATATCCGCTCGACAAACAGCTTCGACCAACCGTAGGGGTTGATCGGTTCCTGCTTCATGCGCTCGACAATGGGCATGCGCTCGGGGACGCCGTAGGTGGCGCAGGTCGAGCTGAACACCATCCGCGCCACACCCGCCCGCTCCATCGCCTGAAGCAGGCTGATCGTGCCACCGGTGTTGTTCTGGTAATACCGCAGCGGCTCAGTGACCGATTCGCCGACATAGGCCAGCGCCGCAAAGTGCATCACGCACTCGATCTTCCGATCCTTGAGCACGGTGGCGATGGCCTCGGTCTGGGCAAGGTCAAGCTGCATCAGGTCCGCACCGGCGGGAACCGCCGCGCGATGACCCCGGCTCAGATTGTCCAGCGCGGTGACATCGTGTCCCTGCTCCAACAGCCACTTGACCGCATGCGATCCGATGTAGCCCGCCGCGCCGGTTACCAATACGTTCATTGAGTCGTTCTCCTCTATCGCCGCGCCCCGGACTCGGTTGTTGTTCATGGCTTGGGCTACGTGGCCACCGTCGCCTGGCAAGCGGCCTCGACGCCGCGCCGGAGAATGGCCAGGCCCGCCGGCTCTTCAGTCAGTAACGCCGCGCCCCCGCGGGTCCAGGCCGGGTGATGGGTCGGATCGACAAAGCGTTCGGGGTGCGGCATCAATCCGAAGATGCGACCGCCCGGATCGCAGATGCCGGCGATGTGGCCCATCGAGCCGTTGGGATCATCTTCGGCCTGATACCGCATCGCCACCTGCCCCCCCTGCTCGAGCCTGGTCAACGTTTCGGGCCGGTCCACCACGAACCGGCCCTCGCCGTGGGCCACGGGCAGCTCCAGCGAATCCAACCCCTGGGTCCACACGCAGCGGGTCTGGGCCGGAACCTCAAGCCGAACCCACCGGTCGATGAACCTTCCCGAGGTGTTGTCGGCCAGCGTGACCGACTGGGTTCCGATCCGATCGAGCTCGAAAGCCGGCAGGAGGCCCATCTTGACCATCACCTGAAAGCCGTTGCAGATGCCGATCATCAGCACGCCACGCCTGACGGCCTCTCGGATCGGCTCGAGCAGTCGCTGCCGCAGGCGGTTGGCCAGGATGCGTCCGGCGGCGATGTCGTCACCATAGCTAAAGCCCCCCGGAATCGCGATAATTGAAGCCTTTGAAAATACTTGTGGATGATCGATCAGGTAGTGAAGATGCTCGATCCGAACTTCGGCCCCCGCTGCTTGCAGGCCGTAGGCCAGCTCGGCATCGCAGTTGGTCCCGGCGGTTCGAATCAGCAGCGCGCTAGGTTTCATGGCGGGCATGATATACGCCGCCCCGGAATAAGGCTGACGCCGCCTTGCCGGCCGGGCGATTGGCGTGCCCCGGGCGTCGGCCATGACCGGGCCGGCACCGATGCTCGAGTTGCCTGCTATAGTGACGATGTCCGGTCCGCCCTGGTGGGTGAGCAGGGTCGCCGGGTTCGTTGCCAAGGTTGTTACCGCCGATGCTCAAACTCGCGACCCTGGTCGACAACGCCGGAGAACCTCTGGCCGAGAGTCGATACCGAGACCCCGCCCTTCTGGCTTCCCTGGGCTACAACGCCCTGGCGCTCTACGAAACGACCAGCCTTTCAGGGATCGAGGGCCCGCAGGCCATCGCATCGCTGGAGATGCGGCGATGGGTCGAGCATGAGTTCGATGTGGTCACCCGCAACATCGAGCGGGCGCGCGAGGCGGGTCTTGAGGTCTACATCTTCTACGACCTGCTGAGTCTGCCGGTTGATCTGATGCAGCGCGATGCGGCGCAGTTGTGCTGCCGCAACCGGCCGGGCGTGCTCTGTCCGGGCAGCGAGATGGCCATGGACCGGACCATCAAGGCGCTGGAAGCCCAGTTGCGCCGCTGGCCGGATGTCGCCGGCGTTGCGCTTCGCTTCGGGGATAACGATGCAGGTCGGTTTCCGCACCTGGTGGGCAACGAAATTTATCTGCCGCACTGCCCGAGGTGCAGCCACCTTTCGCGGGCCGATCGTGTCATTCAGATCGCCCGGCGCTTTTATCAGTCCGTGGTCGAAACCCTGGACCGACGGCTCATCCTCCGCGCCTGGAACGTGCGCCCCGGCGGCATGCACGATACGCCCGACCTGGCACGCCGCATCGCCGAAGGGCTGCCCGGCGATGTCGAGGATGACCGGCTGGTTCTTTCCTTCAAGTTCACCGAAACCGACTTCTGGCGGTATCAGGCCTGGAACCCCTCCAGCCTGTCCGTCGGCCGACGGCCGGTGATCTATGAGCTTCAATGTCAGCGGGAGTTCGAGGGCAAGGGCGGAATCGCCAACTGGCAACCGCCGCTGTGGCTGGAGGGATGCCCCGAGAGCCGAAACGGCGAACAACCGGCCGGGCTTCGGAACGTGCGCGACCGCGTGAACCTCGCCGGCCTTTGGGCGTGGGTGCGCGGCGGCGGCTGGGGCGGGCCGTTTCTGGCGCGCGAGACCTGGGTCGACGCCAATGTCTGCGCGGTGCCCCTGCTGGCCGATCGGCCGGAAATCTCACTGGAAGAACTGGCCGACGGCTGGATCACCAGCCATCTTGGCATCGACAACCCGCAACAGGTCAAAGCCATCAGCCAGGCGCTCTTCCATTCCGAGGAGCACATCCGCAAAGCGTTCTACATCGGCCCGCACGCCCGAAGCCGCAAGTCGGCATGGCATCCCAACGGCGACTGGATTCAGGATGACCTGCTCGATGTCCAGGCCGCATGGCGCATCATTCAAAGGCTGCCCGAGGGCCAGTTGGATCAGGTCATCAGCGAGAAGGCCGAAGCCGCCAACCGCCTGAGCGATGACCGTAGCCGAATTCATCGCACCCTGGATGATGGCCATCGCAAGATCATCGAGCCGATGGTCAACTCACTGATCTACGGAGAGTCGTTCTACGAAGCGCTGCGGGAACTGCTCAGTGGCCTGGTGTGTTACCGCCGCCATCAACGCCATCCGGATGATGGCCTCAAGGATGCCTGCCGCCGTCACTTGCTTGCCGCGCAAGCCCACTGGAACCACCACACCCAACGCCACGCCAGCCTGCCCGGCGCGGCGACCGCATTCCGCGAGATCGGGTTCTGGGAGCTATCGCAGGATATTCTGGCCAGACTCGGGTAAGAAAACCGGGCTTTGGGCACATTTCATCGCTTCATCCCGGGTCCGTGCCGGATTCAGAGGGATCGCCGGCGACCGGACTCATGTCGTTGTAAAGCTCCCGCCATGTAATGCCGCTCTCGACACGAGCTTGCGATAAAGCCGATCCGGGCAAGGATCATCGCGACGACTTGGCCTGACCTGGGCTCATCCACAGTGGTGATGAAGCTGCCACTGGGCACCTTAACACCTCAAACTGACCGATTTCACGCTGCCATGAGTTTTTCCAGACGTCGTATGACGGGCCGTTCGTGACTGACTTTCACCACATCCTCGATCGCTTCTCGCCACATTGCCTGTCGCATCCGGCTCTTGAGCTGGCTGATGGGCG
>JAFIFY010000065.1 GCA_020831765.1 Phycisphaeraceae bacterium
GTACCCGGCCTTGACCAGGCGGTTGAAGGTGGCCAGCGTCGCGACCCAGAACCGCCCGTCGTCGCCCAGGACGATGCACATGGCCTTGTGGCCGCGATCGGCGAAGCTGCGGGCGTGGGCGGGGCTGGCGAAGCGGTAGACCTGGCGATACGGGCGTGTGGCGTTGTTCTGGTTGGTGGCGGTGGTCTTCATCGTTATCTCCTTTTCATCGCTGGCGTTACACACACATGAAGCCATGAAATCGCGCCCGGATCAAGTGAAATCCGCGACATGTGGGCAACTTTCTCAATGCCGTAAACGGCGTTGAATTCGGAGCTTGTGGCGATGGGAAAACAATCGGTGAAGAAAGCTGCCCGCAGTGCGGCCGACACGGGCGATGATTCCCGGCAAACGGGGCCAGAATCGCCGAGCTCGGGTATGCCCGGGACGATTCCGGCGGCGATTCCGGGGGTTCCGGGAGCGGGAGTGGACCCATCTGCGCTATCTATGCCGGTGGCCGCCAAGCTGCTCGGGTTGTCCGAAGCGGCGCTGCGTCGGCACGTCGATCAAGGTCTGCCGGTGAATCCCGATGGGACGTTGAACCTGGTGACCTATGCCGCGTGGCTGAACGGAACGGACGACGCGAATCATGGCGATTGACATCCGCCAACTGACACCGACCGAACTGATCCGACTGGTGAACTCCACATCATTCGGAGCGGTGCTCAACGCGCCTCGCCTCAACCGGCAGATGAATGAGGCGGGCTATCGCATCACCGCACCCGGAAGTGATGGGCGAAAGATCAGCCTGGTCAAGTACGTTGGCTGGTTGGCCAAACAGCGTGAACGTCCGCGACGATCGGCCATCAGCTACGAAGAGCGCAAGCGCCGCGAGGCGGAGCGCAACCTGGCCAAGAGCCGCGCTGGCCGCGACATCGGCGATCCACCGCCGCCGCCCACGGAAGGCATCAAAAGGCGCGCGCTGTGTGAGCGCAACTTCCGGTCGTTCTGCGAAACCTACTTCCCGGCGGCGTTTTCGTTGCCATGGTCGGACGACCACCTGCGCATCATGGCCAAGATCGAACGAGCCGTGCTCCAGGGCGGCTTGTTCGCGTTCGCCATGCCGCGCGGCAGCGGGAAGACGACGCTGGCCCGCGTCGCCGGTCTGTGGGCGGTGTTGTACGGCCACCGCGAATACGTCTGTCTGATCGGATCGGCGGAGGATCAGGCCAAGTCGATGCTGGATGCGATCAAACGCGAGATGCTGGCCAACGATCGACTGCTGGCGGACTTCCCTGAGGCGATCTATCCCATCCGCAAGCTGGAAAACAACGCCAGACGGCAGATCGGTCAGCTCTCCAACGGCGAGCCGACCTACATCATCTGGTCAGCCGACCGCGTGGTGATGCCGACGATGCCGGAATCCCCCTCTTCCGGAGGCATCATCACCGTCGCGGGACTCGACTCGAATATCCGGGGGCAACAGCACACCAAGATGGACGGCACGATCGTGCGCCCGTCGCTGGTCATCCTTGATGATCCGCAGACACGCCAATCCGCCGGCTCAGTCACGCAGACCCGCCACCGGCTTGCGATCCTCAACGGCGATGTGCTGGGGATGGGCGGACCGGGTGTGAAGATGGCCGGGTTCATGACCTGCACCAAGATTTACCACGACGATCTGGCCGACCAGATTCTGGACCGCGAGCGGAACCCCGACTGGCAGGGTGAATGCACGAAGATGGTTTACAGCTTCCCCACGTCGGCCGAGGCGGAGAAGCTGTGGGATCGCTATGCGCAGGTTCGCGCCCAGAGCCTGCGCAATGATGGCGATGGCTCTGAGGCGACCACGTTTTATCGCAAGCACCGCACTGCGATGGATGCCGGGGCCGTCGTCGCCTGGCCCCAGCGGCACAACAAGGATGAGATCTCGGCGCTACAGCACGCGATGAACCTGAAGCTGCGTGATGAAGAGGCCTTTCTGGCTGAGTACCAGAATGAGCCCTTGACCGAGCAGGCGGACGATGAGATTCTCACGCCCGATCAGGTGGCCGAGCGTTTCAACGGCCGACCCCGGAAATGGATTCCTGCGGCTGCCGCATACATCACGGCGTTCATCGACGTGCATGATCGCCTGCTCTATTACCTGGTGGCGGCGTGGGAGTTGGATTTCACGGGGTATGTGATCGACTATGGCACCTGGCCGGATCAGAAGCGCCTGCACTTTACGATGCGCGATGCCAAGCGAACCTTGGGCATGCAGTGGCCCGGCGCGGGGGTCGAAGGCGCGGTCCAGGGTGGGCTTGAGCAACTGGTCGGCGAGCTGTTGTCGCGGCCGTGGAAGCAAAACGAGGGCATCGCCCGGATCGATCGACTGCTTATCGACGCCGGCTACCTGCCCGGCGTGGTGGCCAATGTGTGCCTGAAGACGCCGGGCGCGGGCAACGCCATCACGATGCCCTCCAAAGGCGTGGGCATTCGGGCGGGCAATCGCCCGATGTCGGCCTATCACCGCAAGCCCGGTGAGCGGCATGGGCACCACTGGTACGTGCCCAATGTGTCGCGCACCACTGAAATCCGCCATGCCCAATTCGACACGAACTACTGGAAATCGTTCGTCCACGCCAGGCTCGCCACGTCACCCGGCGACCGGGGCTCATTGACGCTGTTCGGACGCTCGGCCAACGAGCACCGCTTATTCGCTGACCACATCGCCGGCTCTGAAGTCAGCACGATGACCGAAGGCCATGGCCGCTCGGTGCGGGAGTGGTCCCTGCGCCCATCCCGTCCGGACAACCACTGGTTCGACTGCCTGGTGGGCACGGCCGTCGCCGCCAGCATGTGCGGCACGCGCCTGGGTGTGGAACCGGTGACCGAACAACCGGCGCGCCACCGGGTACGACTTTCGGAGTTGCAGGCGCGGAGACGATGACATGGCCGCCCGAATCAGTCCACTTCACAAGCCAAAGACCTCGCAGGGATTGGAATGCCCGCGCTGTGGCTGTCGACACTTTCGGGTGATCTACACCCAGCAGCGCAACGGTTTCATCCTGCGACGACGTGAGTGCCGTCATTGCGGCCGACGGATTACCACGCGCGAACGGTAATCCAGATCGTCCGAGTTGGCCCATCTCTACATATGCTCAAACTGACCGATTTCACGCTGCCATGAGTTTTTCCAGACGTCGTATGACGGGCCGTTCGTGACTGACTTTCACCACATCCTCGATCGCTTCTCGCCACATTGCCTGTCGCATCCGGCTCTTGAGCTGGCTGATGGGCG
>JAFIFY010000074.1 GCA_020831765.1 Phycisphaeraceae bacterium
CGAAGCATACCTCATCGATTGGGCCTCGGCAAATTTTTGCGATCACCGGCGGTGCCATCGCCGGAAAAGTATGAAAAGCGGCCGGTCTAAGGTATCGACCGGCCGCTGAAAGGAGTCATCCAATCAATGGATTGTGTTGTCGCCTGGATCAGAGTTCCAGTGCGGCACGGTCTTCCTCGGCGCTGCCTCGCTGTTGGCGGGGCTGAGCGGGACGCTCGCGCTGCGGTCGGGCTCCATCACCGGCGCCTGGCCTCGTGGGGCGTTGACCCTCGGTCGCTCCGGGGCGCTCGCCACCGGGTCGAGCAGGTCGCTGGAGGCTTTCCCGCTGAGCTTCGGTAAGCACGGTCTCACGAACCTGGTTCATGAAGGCCAAACGAGCCGGGACTGGGCGCTCACCTTCCTCGGCTTCAGGCGGGTTGGCGACGAACTGTGTCGCGAGCCGTCGGATCTGGTTCTGTTGCGCTTCGGTGAGCTCGGGCTGGGCGCGGCCGAGCATTCGGATCGTGCCATTGGCCAACTGATGGGCTTCCCACTGAGCGCGCTGGGCGGGAGTGAGAATGCTTTGGATGGTTTCGCGATGGCTGGTGGCCAGTTCCATGCGCTCCTGCTGCAATGCTTGCAGTTTCTCACGCGCGGCGGCAGCAGCTTCGGCGTCGCGTTCACGGCGTGCCGCGGTCATCTCTTCCATGATGGCCTGACGACGCTCGGCGCTCTTCTCGTTCCATTCGCGGGTGGCCTGGGCGTTTCGCTCGTTGGCTTCGCGGATGCGGTTGACCTGACCTGAATTGAGGTTCAGAACCTGGGTCATCTCCTCGAGCTGTGCGGCAGGGTCCGGAGCGCCGGGCCTGCCCGGGCGTTCGCCGCCGGCACCGGGACGTTCACCCCACTGAGGTCGTTCGCCGCGCTGGGCACCTTCCCCGCGCTGGGGCCGCTCGCCGCGCTGCACACCTTCTCCCCGTTGGGGCCGCTCGCCGCGCTGCGGACGCTCGGCGCGTTCACCACGCTCGGCACGTTCGCCGCGCTGAGGACGCTCGGCGGGTTGGTCGGCAAAGGCGGGGACCGCCAGGGTGCCGACACCCAGCACAAGGCATGTCGCAAGAATACCGATTCGTTTCATGGGTCTGCTCCAATCGGGCATCAGGGAAAAGTCCAACGCGTATCTGCCCGTTGCCGCGCTGGATTGCAAGGCGGGTCGCACACCTGCGACCCGTTCATTGATCCTACCCGTCGCCGCCTGACAGGGTTGCGACCTGGACGAATTCCGGCGATGTTCGGTTCGCCGCCGGGAGGAAAGCCGATCGGTCAGCGTGGCCTGATCCGGAAATGGCTTGACCGGTTGCCGGTCTAAAGCGATCGGCCGGTACACTGAAGCAGCGATGAGCGAATCAAGGCGGATTCTCTGGACGGCTTTCGAGCCCAGCGGCGACGATCTGACGGCCGCCGTGATCGCCGGGTTGGTCAACCGTCGCCCGGATTGGCGCCATTTTGCCATGGCCGGGCCGAAGACCGAGCGGGCGGGGGCGAGCATGGTCGAGGTCAGTACCCTTCGCCCGGTGATGGGGCTGGATTCGCTCTGGGAAGTCGGTCGGCATCTGGCCCGGCTCAAGCGGTTGAAACGCTGGCTGAAGGAACATCCGATCGACCTGCTGGTGGCGGTGGACAGTCCGAGCGCCAACGGCTCGGTCTGCGCTCTGGTCCGCAAGCTTCAGCCGCAATGTCGCATCGCTCATCTGGTCGCGCCGCAATACTGGGCGTGGGGCCCGTGGCGAATCCGCAAGCTTCGGCGCCGGACCGATCATGTCATGTGCCTTCTGCCGTTCGAGCCCGAGTGGTTTGGCCGACGTGGTGTACGGGCGACCTTTGTCGGGCACCCGGCCACGGCCCGGACGTATTGGCCCGAGGTTGATCCGCAAGTCGTTGATGGCTTGCCGCGCGGGACCGTCAAACTCGCCATCCTGCCCGGTTCGCGTCGGTCGGAGATCGAGAAGAACGGCCCCTTGATGTTTGAGGCTTTTAACCGCCTGCGCAGTCGGCATCCGGGCATCGCCGGTGCCGTGGCGGCTTTCGATATGGAGCTCGGACGCCGATTGCAGGTGATCGGCGAGCGGGTGTGTGGTGGCCCGTTGAAGCGCTATGGGATCAAGATCGTGGTCGGGCGGGTCGGCGAGGTACTCACCTGGTCGGATGTGGCGATGGTGACCTCAGGCACGGCGACGCTGCACGCGGCCGTTCATCAGGTTCCCATGGTCGTGATCTACCGGCTCAATCGCTTGAGCTGGTGGCTGGTTGCTCGATGGATCATCCGCACCCGGCGCTTTGCCATCCCCAATCTCGTCAATCCTGACGCTTTACCCGTGGTGACCGAACTGGTTCCCTATTTCGGTCGCATCAGAGACCTGGTCGAGGCGGTCGATCCGCTGATCCGCGGTCAGGCGGTCAGGGAATCGATGCGCCAACGGCTGGCCGAAGTCTGCCTGGGCTTGCGGGGTGACGGGTTCCAGTCCGCGGTGGAGGGCGTGCTGGCCGGCCTGCTGGAAGCCGACGGCCTCGAAGACGCCTCTCCCGAGGCCATCAATGTGGAAAAAATTCCGACACCGGACGCCGAGCGGTGAGGTTCCCGGTCCGGGGGTCCGGGGTGGCGGCTCCGGTCAATCTCCATCGATGAGGCGGATCGGCTCCCCTGGCGTGGCGATTAAACAAGAACACCCGAATGTAGCATTCGGGTGTTCCTGTGTTTCGTCTAGCTCTCGGGCGCGATTCGAGATTGGTTTGAAACGACCGTCTGGTTCAATTCGGAGCGACGGTCAAGGATCAAAAAAGGAAGGAAACGTGGGAGAAACAAACGATACGTCGGTCGGAACCGACATCAGGGTCACTTCTTCTTGGCGACCTTCTTCTTGGCGGCCTTCTTCTTGGACGCCTTCTTCTTAGCAACCTTCTTCTTGGCGGCCTTCTTCTTGGAGGCCTTCTTCTTGGCAGCTTTCTTCTTAGCCATGGGCATTCCTTTCATAGCGCCAGGAGCCGACACGGTTAACTGTAACGGATACACCGTTGCAACGTCAATAGCAAAACGCAACTTCGACGCGAAATTTTTATCGGAAGCATTGGCCGGCCGGCTTGAGTCTTTGTGCGCTTGAGGGTGAACACCAGGCAAGGCCCAGCCTCATTCATCCACATCGGGATCACCGCGGAGGCGCTTGACACGGCCTCGACGTCTCTTGGTCAGCAGTCGTTTGCGCTTGGAACTTCGTGTCGGTCGCGTTGGTTTGCGAGCCGCAGGCACGCGCAGGGCCGATTCGATCATGGCCTCGAGACGAGCCAGGCACGCCCGACGATTCATCATGATGCTGCGATGTTCATCGCCGTGAAGCACCAGTTCGCCCGCCCGATTGATCCTGCTGCCGGCCAAAGCGACCAACCGCCGCGCACAACGTTCGGGCAGATGCGCCTCAAGTGCTTCAAGCCGAAGCCGGAGCGTGGCACGGGTATTTCTCTTGTTGACATTCTGGCCGCCGGGGCCTTCGCTGCGGGACGATTCCCATGAAATGGCGTCACCGGCGATGGCTTCGAGCAGTTGGCGGGCGGTGAAATCCGGTGGGAGCGTTGGGTTCATGGCCATGGGATCGAGGCGAACGGGCCGATTCGTTCATGCCACCGGAGGCATCAGGCCGCGGAGTGATTCGGCCGAAAGTGGTCGGCGGAATACCGTTGATCCTAGTCGGCCACGATGATCACATCTTCGGGTGCGAACATCATGGAGCATGGGCTTTCGGCCGCCAGGGGCCGGGGATGAAGCTCGAAAATCTTGAAGCGGATGTGTCCGGGGGCTTCGACAAGGTGCTGAGCCAATTCACCCAGGTAGATCGAATCGGTGGCCTTGACCTCGATACGGTTTGGCGTTCCATTGCTTGAGGGGCCGCCGAGCTGCTCAGCCGGGGGGACGGGTTCGAGTCGAATGGCTTCGGGTCGAATCGAGAGCCAGACGCGCGAGCCCTTGGCCGGAACCCGGCCGGTGTCCCCGGCGACAAGAGCCCCGGCCGGTGAATCCAAATGCACGCGGCCGTCTTCGGTCTTGCCCACCGTGGCCTGGATGAAATTGGTCTCTCCCAGAAAATCAGCGACGAAGCGGGTGGCGGGCTTGTCGTAGAGTTCGCGTGGCGGGCCTGTCTGGATCACGTTGCCGCGATTGAGCACCGCGATCCCATCGGCCATCGACAGCGCCTCCTTCTGGTCATGGGTGACATACACCGCCGTGATGCCGGTCTGGCGGCAGATGCCCCGAATCTGGCTGCGCATCTCCAGCCGAAGCTTGGCATCGAGATTGGAAAGCGGCTCATCGAGCAGGAGCACGGTGGGCCGAATGACCAGGGCGCGGGCCAGGGCCACACGCTGCTGTTGGCCGCCGGAAAGCTCATTGGGTTTCCGCTGCGCGTACTCAGTCATCTGCACCAGTTCCAGCGCCTCATCAATGCGCTGCTTCCGTTGTCTGGCTTCGACTTTGCGAACCTGCAAGCCAAAGCCGACATTCTGGGACACGGTCATATGGGGCCAGAGCGCGTAGCCTTGAAAGACCATGCCGGCGTTTCGCCGGTTCGCCGGCAGCCGTGTCACATCCTTATCGCCGAAGAAGATTCGGCCGGCGGTCGGTTCACTGAATCCCGCGATCATTCGCAGCAGCGTCGTCTTGCCGCACCCACTGGGCCCGAGCAGGAAAAACAGCGCTCCAGAGGGAATGGTCAGATCAACCCGGTCCACCGCGACGGTGGAGCCGAATTCCTTTCTCAACGATTGAAGCACGATCGGCGTCATAGGCAAGGCAAGATATCACGTTCCAACCGGCACAGAAAATTTGACACGGCCCTGCCCCGCCTGTTCTGGGTTGGAACACACGATCTTCCACGGTTCTAACCATTCGCTAACATGAACAGGGCTCCGGACCGAAGCCGGACTGAAGCTTGGACGCGCGGATCATGGAATGGGTGGACCTGGAGCAACCGGAATGAGTTACGCCCTGATCGTCGAGCAAATCTTCGCCGCGGCTCATGCCATCGGACTTGCCGACGGGACGCTGGAACCCACTCACGGCCATAACTGGACCGTGCGGTTGATGGTGGTGAGCAGGGAACTGAATGCCATCGAGACGGTGATGGACTTTCACGAGCTCCAGAAAATGCTTGATGGAGTGTTGCGCCCGGTCTGCAATAGCAATCTCAACGACCATCCGAGATTCGCCATCGGCGGCCAGTTCCATCCGGGGGGCCATGCATGGAATCCCACGGCCGAGCGGGTTGCGCAGTGGATTGCGCAGGAGATCGGTCCGAACCTCCCCGGCCATGTGATGCTCTCTGAGGTTCGTGTCAGCGAGGCGCCTGGATGCGTCGCGATCTACCGGCCGGCCCCCGAAGGCTGAGGGTGAAGCTCGGAAAGGTCGGGCATCCATCGCCAAACCGCGGTTTCCCGTTGCGATCCGATCTCGAATGTGGCCGGTCGTCACGCGATATACTCGACGGATTGATTCTGAATGATCCTGAGCAGGTTCCCAATCATGATTGAAGCGACAACACCAGTCTCCGAGACTCCAACCGGTAATACGGGAGGTTACTTTACGGTTGACCTCCTGCCGTCGGGCAAGTGGACGCTGTTGAACCCGGAAGGCCGTCCGACACTGTTTCGAGGGGTGTGCGGTGTAAATCGCGCCGGGACGCAGGGTGGTCGTCTGGCCAAGCCCGGACCCTACGCCGAGACCGTCGATCGGAAATACGAATATCAGCGCTCGCCCAAGGCTTTCGTGGACGCCACGCTGGGCCGCTTGCGCGACTGGGGCTTCAATGCCCTGGGCTCTTGGGTCACCGAAGAGTTCTTCGATCAGGGTATGCCGTACACCGAGATCGTCGAGTTCGCCAAGCTGATTCCCCCGCTCAAGGCTCCCGGAATCAGAGTGCCTGACGTCTATGACCCCAGGTGGCGCGAGGCGATTGATATTCAGGCCGGAAAGCTCTGTACTCCGCTCCGAAAAAGCCGAGAACTGATCGGCTATTTCACGGACAACGAACTGGGCTGGGGGCAACCGGCCACCGATGAGATGTGGGGCGCATCGGACATGGTCAATCGCAAGGGGCCGACGCTGCTCCAGGCGATTCTGGGCATGCCCGAAGATGCGCCGGCCAAACGCGAGGCCTGGGCTTTTGTCATGGGCCGGCATGCCGATCTGGCGGCGCTGGGTCGGGCGTGGGAGATCGAGATCAAACGTCCCGAGGACCTGATTGACATCAACGCATCGGGTGTGATTCTCTTCAACAGCGCCTATGGCCGGGACCAGGATGCGTTTGCCCATCAGTACGCCTTGGCGTATGTCCAGCAATGCAGCCAGGCCATTCGACGCCACGATCCGAATCATCTGATCCTGGGCGCCCGGTTCGGAGCGCCTCCGGGCGATGCGATTCTTCGAGCGTTCGTGGCGCCCTGGGTCGATGTGGTCAGCGCCAATAACTACCGGGTCAACCTTTACGGCCGCATGGATGAATATTGGAATGGCCATGAACGACCGATCCTGATCGGCGAGTATGCATGGGCCTCACCCCCGTTCGTCGATCCCGCGCATTGGAGTGAGCAGGAGCGCGCCAGTGGCGAATCGGCGCCGGATCGCGTGCGTCGCGTGGGCCGCAAGAGCCTGGAAGATGGTCTGGCCCATCCGGGTGTGGTCGGTTATACCTGGTATCGTTGGGTGCAGAATGCCAAGGGATTCGTCGGCTACGGGCTTGTGGACTGTAACGATGAGCCCAGCCCCTTCAATGTGCCTCTGATCACTGAAATCAATCACGCGATGGCCGCCAGGTGGGGCGCATAGGCATGGGTTGATTGCCCGGCTGATGCGGTCGCTGGGCTTTGCCTGCCCTACGATCCGTCGTTGCCGGGCTCATCGCCGCGAATGGTGATGCGCCATGTTTTGCAGGTGGAACGACGAGCAATGATGAAGCATCTGGGCGTACTCATCCTTGGATTCCTGGCACCGCTGGCCGGCTGTCATGAGCGCGATGGCGACGAGTCGTCGTCGGGCCGTTGGGATCGTGGGCCGTCGAGATCGGCCGCAAGGGCGGATCGGGTCGGCGAAGCGGCGTTCATGGAACAATTCAAGTGGGAGTACCGTCCCGTGATCGTCTTCGCCCCTGAAGTCGATGAAGATCGGCTCTCAGCGCAGATGAACAGGTTGGCCGAAGCGGAAGCCGGATTGATCGAGCGGGATATTCTGGTGGTTCCGGTCATCGGGCCGGTGGCCGCGGTTCAGCGCGATGGCCAGGCCATTGCTTATCGGGTGGGGGATGTCCTGCGAAGACGGTTCGGAGTTGATCGAAAAGCCTTTGCCGTGGTGCTCGTGGGCAAAGATGGACAGGGCAAGCGGATCGACCGTGAAGTCGTCGATGCCGCGGAACTTTTCGAAACGATCGATGCCATGCCGATGCGGCGAACGGAGATGCTTCGGGCACGTTGATGCGCCGGGCAAGAGATCGGGAACCGGCGATTTCAGAATCCGAGGCACCATGAGCGCAGAAGGCGGGACTCTTGCCGGGGCTTTCGCGCCTCGCCGGTGTGACGCGATCGGAGCGGACGGTCGCCGACGATGATCGAAGGCTCAGTACTGATGACTCAGCGCCAGCGCTCGCTCGTGCTCGGTCGCCAGCGTCAAGCCTTCGGGCACTTTGTTGGCGTAGTCGATCCCCATCAACTCAACCATGTGCGTGAAAAAATCGGTGTTCATGAGGTAGTGGCCGAACCGTTCAGAACCGGGTCCGAGGCTGAGGATGGGCATCCAGTCCGAGGTATGGTTCACGCCGGTGAACTGGATGCCGATGTAATTGCCCAGAATCTGTCCGAGCGTACCGACGACATTCCGATGTTGGGCGTTGAGGTCCTTTGGAGGGCCGTTCCGGACCATATCGATCAGTGATTGCTTGTCATCATCGAACAGGGAAAGCCCGGTCCATTTCTCCACCATCGCCGGAGCCTCGTCAGGCTCGGCGTCGGCCAGCGCTGCGCGCATGATCTGGAAGGATGTGTTGAAGCCCGGCAGCCTCTGGAAGCAATCGTTGGTCGAACCCCATCGGCCGCCCATGCTGTTAAGGCCCGGATTGGCGTTGCCATGATCGCTGGTCACGATCAGCAAGGTGTCATCGCGATCCTTCATGAAATCCAGGACCACGCCGATCGCATCATCGAAAGCGATCTGATCCCAGAGGATGCCGGCCGCATCGTTCAAGTGTGCTGCATGATCGATCCGGGCGCCTTCGATCTGAAGCAGGAATCCCCCCCGATGACGGCTCATCCGTTCGAGGGCGACCTTGGACATCTCCGCCAATGTGGGAACACTGGCGATGAGCCCTCGGTCATTCATCTGATCAAGGGTGTAGGGCAGGTGGCTTTCGTGAAACAGACCCAGCATCGGTTTATCGCGATCCGCCCGCAGGATGGCGTTCCGATCGTGGTAAACGCCGTACCCGGCCTCGGCGAATTCGGCCTCCAGATCACGCCGATCGTGGCGACCACCCGGCATGAAGTGCGGCCGCCCGCCGCCCATGATGACATCCACGGTGTTGAGATACTGTGCGGCGATACCCGGGTAATCGCCGCGGCTTCGCGAAACGGCGATGAACCCCGCGGGCGTGGCATGGGTGGCGAACGCCGTGGTGACCAATCCCAGCTTGCGGCCGGACTGATTGACCAGCTCGCCGATCGGCGTAAGTCGATGGTCGCCCGGAAGCATGTTCATCACACCGTTGTTGATGCGAACGCCCGATGCCCACGCGCACGAGGCGGCGGATGAATCGGTGACCATTGAGTTACGCGATTCGGTGTTGAATACCCCCTGACGTGCCGCCGGAAGGTTGGCCAGCCGTGTCCAGTGGGTCTTCTTCTTTCGAACCAGCAACGAGAGCGATTCGGTCAGGGTCGGCACGCCCATGCTCATGCCATCGGAAACCATGAAGATGATGTTCCGTGTGGTTGAACGGCCTCGACGGGCCCGGGGGGTGGAGGGGTTGTTGGCGCTGGCTTGCGGGGCGGTGCCGTAAGCCGCCAGACTGCCTAGCAGTGCGGCAGAGGATGCCTTTAGCGCTTCTCGTCGGGTAATCATGGGTCTTTTCCTCTGGGGTTGAATGAGAAAGCGGAGCCTCGGACTGTGGCATCTTTATGAGAAACGGGCACGGCCCACGCCATCACTCAATGAAAATGACCAAGCCATGATGATCGTGGTCCAACTCCCCAACGAGAGATATTCTTGCTCGCTCAGGGGCAAGCCCAGGAACGATTGGGCCGTAAAATACACCTAATGGTCAGCAAAATGCGTTTTCAGGTAACCTGGGCGTAGTTGGTCGCATCCAATTCTTTGGGAATATGCCGATTCTTGAAAGCCTGTCTTGCCGCTTTGCCGCAAACCGCTGGCAAATAGAACGTTTCGCACGTTTTTGGCATCGCTGCCCTCTGAAAGCTGCGCCCCAATCGGTTCAACAGGGCTGGGAATAGAATCCGAATTTCCCGGATTATCTTAGTGTGACGCTTGACTCGGCATGATTGTCAAAGTAGACTGATTGAACGTTTTGAACGATTACTGCTGGCCTCGGTCGAAAAGGAGACCTTTGAATGGCAACCATCGCACCCACCACTGATCTGGGAACTCAGGCCCATTTGAGGACCGCTTCGGCCCAAACCATAGCTGGCCGGCTTTCGCCCGCGCGGCGGCGGCTGTTCGACAAGCTCCTGGCTGGCCCGATCGACTTCATGGATGATCCAGAGTTCCACAAGCCTGATGCGCGGAGGCGATTCGGAGGCGATGCGCCGGTGGATCGTCCTTCGACGGCGTGGTATCACCAGATTCTCAGTGCTGCCGCGCCCTCCGTTCGGGCGCTTTCAGCCGGGATGGCCACGCCGCTTCTGACCGAAGCCGAGGAAAAGCAGGCGTTCTTGCAGTTCAATTACTGCCGGTTTCGGGCTGAGTGGGTTCGGCAGGAGATCGAGGGCAAGCGGCTGACCCAGCGGCGCATGGATGAACTGCTGATGTGGGCCGAAAGGGCTGGCGAGTTTCGCGAGCTGATCGCTGAATACAACATTGCCCTGGTTCTGGCCATGGCCAAGCGATTTCCCCTGGCCCAGGTTGACCTGCCGGAGATGGTTTCCGAAGGCAACATGGCATTGCTCCGTGCGATCGAGAAGTTCAACATCGGCCGCGGATTCAAATTCTCGACCTATGCCTGCCGCGCCATTCTCAAGGCGTTCGGCCGCCTCGGTCGCAAGGATTCACGCCACCGCAGCCTGTTCCCTGTTGAATTCGAGCCTGATCTTGAGCGATCCGACCACAACGAGGTGCTGGCTCGGGATGAAGAGACCGCTTGTGCCGAGGAAGTCCGCCGCATCGTGGACAACAACATCTCGAATCTCACCGAGATCGAGCAACAGATCATCGATCTTCGCTTCAACATGAGCGGCAAGCACGAGGAACAGAAGCTGACGCTTGCCCAGGTGGGCACCATGATCGGTCTGACCAAGGAGCGGGTCCGGCAGATCCAGAACAAGGCCCTGCTGAAAATTCGGCAGACGCTGGAAGCGACTTATCTGGATGGGACCGGCGAGATTCCCGAAGATGGGATTACCGACTGAGCCCGGTGCCTTGACGCTCAGATGCTCGGTTTCGCAGCTCCAACGGGAAACGGGCGAGCCCGATCAAACAGAACGTGTTGGCCTCCTGAATCGGCGGGAAGTGCGTCTTCCCGCCGATTCTATTGTATTGGTGCCACCTTCAGACCTCCGGAAAAAAATGACGCCAAGGCCTTGACAAGGCGGAGCGGCGGCGATATGTTAGGTAAATGGACGGGCAAACGGAATACTTACTCCGTTCCATGGTTCCCCGGAGTGTCCTGTCATGCTGACCACCCGATCGATCGAAAAACACTTGGAGCATGGTCGTTTCGCATTGATGGCTCGTGAAGTCGAGCGGAATGGATACCGCCCGGACCCGGGCGAGGACAAGGCATGGCGGACGCCCGAAGGCGCCGTGGCCGCCACGCTCATTCGACTGTTACAGATTCACCATCGCCCGGGCGATGTGGAGTTTCGGCTTGGGCGATTTCTCCTCGATGCCTTGGGGCCATCGATAGAGTCCGGCGATCGCGGTGAAACTTGTCGGTTGGCCAGGCGGGCGCTGGAGGCATTGCTGGACACCTCCGGGCGATGGGCTGATCGTGGGCAGGATGGCCCGCTTCTTGGTGATCTGTCCCGAGTGCTTGGCCGCGCCCCGAACGATGTGCGCCGTCGCATGCGCGGCGTGACAGGAATCGGTGGGGCCCAGCTCAGCGAGCGGACAGGGCGCGCGGCCTGATCGGTCCCTGGGGTGGGCGATCTGGGGGGTGGGCGATCTGGGGCTCGCCTCGGTTGCACGGAGTTCTCAAGGAGCCCGGTGATGCGCTTCTTGCTTCGCGGACGGGCGTAAGGCTTTCGCGGGGTCGGCCGGTAGGGCGTGTATCAGCCAAGAGGACAGGGTTCCCACCGGTCCGCCGGGATGGCGACCGCGGGCAAAGCACGATGCAAATCGGTCAGTTTCACGTTGGCCCGCACGCGGGGCTTTAGTCCAATGGATGGAGCGCAAAGCCGGTCGCCAGCTTGGGATAGAAAAAGGTGCTCTTCTGCGGCATCAACTCGCCGTTTCGGCTGATTTGAGCAACCGATTCCAGGGGTGTGGCGCGCATGACCACGCCCAGCGGGTACTGACCCGAGGTGACAAGCTGATCCAGCACCGCCGGGTCGTGGGGGAATTTCCACGTAATACCGTCGCTGGACTCAGCTAAGTTGGGGGCGAGGATATTCTCGACCAGCAGATGTTGAAGCACGGCGACATCAAGCGTGCGCAAGGCGACACTCTGCTCGGGCAGAATATCGGCCAAGGGGTCCTGTCCCGGCGTGGAAGCCAGCAAGTATTGCAGTTTTCCATTGTCCAGCGCGACCAGACCCATCGCGTGGGGGCCGCATTCGGGAAGGGCTTGCTCCAGTTTCGAAAGCATCTGGAGCCGCTCTGCCTGTGGAGCCGAGGCATCAAGCTGACCAAAGGGCCGATACAGGAATCGACCTGCCGAGAATTCTTTGAGCTGTTCGACGCTGAAACTGCGCATTCCGCCAAGTACGCGATGTGTCGGCAGGACCACCAGGCCCGGATCGCCCATCTCCACGAGCACGAACATGCAGTGGTCCGCGCCCAGTCCCGGACCGACCTCCTGACGATAGCGAATGGCGGTGGTGTAACGGTGGTGGCCATCGGCGATGAAGATGTCGGCCGGCCGAAGTACATCCTGCATTGCTCTGACCCAGTCGGCATCCTCGACAATAAACAGGTGGTGTTCGACGCCATCTTCCGATCGGCCGCAGAAGTCAGGTTGATTGCCTTGGATCGCCTGGTTGAGAAGCGGCTCGACTTTGCCCGCACTGTCTTCATAGAGCCCGAAGATCGGCGAAAGCTGCGTCCGCGTGGCGCGCATCAGCTTGAGCCGGTCTTCCTTGGCTGCGGCAAAGGTCTTCTCATGCGGATATACCCCGCCGACCCCCGACTCCGGACCCGGCCCAAAATCCTGAACCGGGACAAGGCCGATCAAGCCTTTGCGAGCAAAGGATTTACCACCATGTGTGTAGTGCTGGACGTAGACCAGCAGGCAGGGCTCGGGGTGACGAATCAGGGTGCCCGACTCCAGCCATCGCCCGAACCGCTCGCCGGCGGTGACATAGACCTCATCCGGGCCGACGGTCTTGGGCGGCAGAAAGGGCAGATCGACCGCGACAATATTGTCAGCATCCATATCCAGGAGTCGGCTCTTGGAGGCATCGTCGAGGACATCGTATGGAGGAGCAATGCGTCCTGTGATGTCCAGCGTGCAGCCGCACCGATCACTTGTTGGGCAGCCGTTTTCAGGGGTGGTGGTAACGTTTCCTGGAAAATAGGGCCTGATGGCCTCGATCATGGGCATAGGGCGATATCTCGCAATGGGGTGTCGAATTATTTGAGTTGGCCCGCCGAAGCTACGGAGGTTCATCGTAGTCATCCAGCGCCAACCCGCAAATGATCATCCTTGCGGTCTGGCTGGTCGGTTCCGATTGGATCGGTTAGCGGGAAGGCTTCCGGCGTCCCTGGGCGAGTTTCCGATAACCCTAGCGGCTGGCCCGAGCCGATGAAGGTTCCTGCCGTGCATCCATGTACGAAGCGCGGCGTGCGGCATGAGGTTTGCAGTTGGAATCGGGAATAAAGGCGGCTCTTGGGCATGAGGAAATTCCGAAAACGTCACCCATGCGGTTAAACGTGGAAACAAAACCGGCGGATTGGGCGTTGTATGAATGAGGATTGGAGAGATGCCAGCTTGAGTAGGGGGTATATCTCCCCGGAACGGACCGGCACAGCGCCACGCTCAATGTGGAATCGAGGGTGGTCAATTGGTACCGAAGTGGCGTTTGGTCACCTTCGGTGAAGTCACTTGGATGCGTACACCCGGAGTGGGTGGGTTTCTCGGGAGCGGCCCGAACACGGAGATGGGCCATGCAGATGAACTACAAAGTAACAACTTCTTCTCACGGTCGGCATGGACGCCGGTTTGCCGAGTTGCGGCGACGCCAGCTTGAGGCTGCGATGGCCGGTGACATGCTGCGTTCAGCCCAGTATGCTCAGGAAGCGCGCGAGCTTCGCATGGTGGATGATGATCCGGTGACCTCTGATGAGTCACCGGATTCGCCGGGCAACTACGAGCAATAATCTCTTGAGGCGATTTGCCTGTCGGGGAGCCGGGATCGCCACGGTCGGTGCTCGGTACGCTGTGCTTGAGTCAGGCGATCGTTGCCATGCCCTCCCGGGCGTCGTTTTGTCGATCATCCGTGGAACATGATGCTCAGCAGGCCTCGTTGTGCATGCAGGCGGTTTTCGGCTTGCGCGAACACCCGGCTGCGCGAGCCGTCGATCGCCGCATCGGTGATCTCTTCGCCTCGATGCGCCGGCAGACAGTGCATGACGATCGTGTGGTCGGGGCATCGGTCCAGCAGGGCGTCATTGACCTGATAGGGGCCAAGGGCTTGCCGGCGCGCTTCAGCCCCGCCTTCCTGGCCCATCGAGACCCAAGTGTCGGTGTAGATGACATCTGCATCGCCGACGGCCTGTTCGACCGAGGATTCGATGGCCAGCAGCGAGCGGTGTTGCGGTGATATCTGGCGTTTTCGCTCAAGTTCACCGGCGTAACCACGCGGACACACCAGCGTGAAGCGAAGCCCGAATGCCAGGCAGATTTCGGCCAGGCTCAGGGCGACGTTATTGCCATCACCGACGAAAACGACATGCCGTTCGGCCAGATCGCTTCCAAACTCGTCGCGAATCGTCAAAAGGTCCGCCAGCGCCTGGCAGGGGTGTGACCGGTCGGACAGGGCATTGATGACCCGCACGCCGGAATGCTCGGCCAGTCGCAGGAGCGTGCCGTGGTCGTATACCCGGGCAATGATTCCATCAACCATCCGGCCCAGGACCCTGGCGACATCGGCGACCGATTCACGCTTGCCCAGGCCAACCTCATCAGGCAGCAGGGTAAGCAGTGAACCCCCCAACTGAAGGACGGCGACCTCGAAGCTCACCCGGGTGCGCAGACTGGGCTTTTGCAGCAGCATGGCAAGGCGTTTGTTTGTCAGGCAGCCATGACCCGATGCGCCGGCGAACAGGGGCGCGGCGGCGCGAAGTTCAGCCGCGCTCCGAAGGATGTGCTCCAGCTCCTCGCGTGAAGAATCAGCAACATCGATAAAGTGCCTCATGAAACGCCTTTCCAGCGGGTGAGCGGGCGGGGCCGGTCGCAGTGGGCTTAGAGAACCAGTTCAGTGCCGATGCCGGTGTCGGTATAGACCTCCAGCAGCAGGGAGTGGGGAATTCGGCCATCGATGATGTGAGCCTTGCCCACGCCGCCTTCCAGCGCGGTCATGGCGGCTTCGACCTTGGGCAGCATGCCGGCTCCGATGGTTCCCTGATCGATCAGTTCAACGACCTGTTCGCGATTCAGGGTTGTGGCCAAGCTGTCGGGGTCATCCGCCCGGAGGCGGATGCCGTGGGTATCGCTGACCAGGACGAGCTTGACGGCCTTGACGGCGGCGGCGACATGCCCGGCGACACTGTCGGCGTTCACGTTGAGCTTGCCGCCCGCCTGATCCCGCGCGATCGGGGCGATCACGGGAACGTGGCCGGCGGCGCAAAGCGCCTTGAGCAGTGAATGATTCACCCAGTCGACCTCGCCCACCAGCCCGATGTCGATCCGATTCTTGGCGGGATCGCGGGCATCCTGCAGAAACAGTTTGCGGGCGAAAACCGCGCAGCTTGTCAGGCTGGTCATCGGCATGGGATGGTGTCCCAGATCCGTCATGATCTCGACCATCTGGCGATTGATCTGGTTCACCAGCACGTGCTCGGCGATCGCCAGGGTTCGGTCATCGGTATAGCGGCGGCCCTGAACAAAATGGGCATCCAGACCCGCCTGCTTCATGGCGTCGGTGATGCTCTTGCCACCACCATGCACCACGACCGGGCGCATGCCGACCGCATCCAGGAAGCAGATGTCGGTCAGCAGGCTTCGCATGGCCGAAGGATCATCCATGATCGATCCGCCGACCTTGACGACAACGATTTCATTCTCGAAACGTCGTATGTACTGATGCGCCTCGACCAGCGCTTCGGCTTTGCTAATCGCATTGTCCATGACCGCCGAACCTCGACTCGGGGAAAGCCGGAAAGCATACCATTTCGGCCCGTGGCGGGGGATGGATGCCCAAGAAATGCCAACACCTTCGGCGTTGAACCGGCGTGGACGGATGTCAAGCATATACCGCACGAGGCGACAGCTCCCGGGTTCGATGCGAAGACCATGCTCGCATTCGGTCGCTTGCTCCGGCCAGCCGTCCTCGCATCGGCGGCGGGGCGATGCCCGGGTGCTTATTCCTCTCTCCATTGGGCGTATTCGTTGAGAAAGTCGTCGATGATGCCCTGCCTGGTGAACTCGGTGAGTTGGTATCCGCCCTGCGTGCCGGAGGGGACGACCACCTCGGCCTTGAGAATGCGTGGCTCATCATCCGGTCCAAACTCCGGGAACGCGAATGAGAGCTTGTGAAAAGCGCGGCCGCGCACGGCGTAGGAGAACTCCTCCTCGCCATCCTTGAACACCGTGATCGAGACCTGGTACGGACGCTTCTCGATACGCGCGGTGCGTTTGTGCTTGGTCAGTTCCTTTTCGATCTCCCGAAACGCGGGCACCACGGTTTCATCGATGAATGCGGTGATGGTCTTGCGGATGTCCTGAACATCAGCGCGCTTGGCCGGTGCCGGTGGCACTGTCGCCGTTCCCGATGTCCCTTCGACCGGCGAGAAATCGCCCTCAGTGACGATTCGGCGCAAGCGCTCGCGCCAAGCTTCGGCCTGCACGTCAGGCTCGGGCACGGAAATCGAGTCACCGGCCACCGAAGCGAGCACTTCCGTGATTCGCCGGTCCTCGGCATCGCGCGTTCGGCTGAATTCCCGACGCAATGAGACGAACAATGCCCAGCACATCAGCAGCATAATCAGGCAGATCGGCAGCGCGGCGATGATCGCTCCGGCCTGCAAGGCCTCCAGCCCCCCGGCAAGCAACAGGACGGCGGCGACAGCGCCCTCGGTCAAGGCCCAGAATACGCGCGATGCGACGGGTGGATGGGTATTCCCGTTGTGTGCCAGAATGCCAACCACCAGGGAGGCGGAGTCGGATGACGTGACGAAATACGTTGCGATGACAAGCATCGCCAACACGGTCAATACCCATGTGAAGGGTAGCTCGCCCAGCAGTCTGAAGAGGGCAGTCTCAGTGGAGCTGCCGATGATGCCGACGCTTCGGGTCGGTTCGAATACGGGGTCGGTCGGTTCATCGGTGGGCAGGCCCGTTCCGGCATCGGCGACGATGGGCTGTGGTGACTGGTGCGCGGCTGAGATTTCCGCGTACAGTGCTGAACCGCCGAAGATGGTCAGCCAGATGAAGGTGAAAAGGGTGGGAACCAGCAGCACGCCGATGATGAACTGTCGAATGGTCCGACCGCGCGAGATGCGGGCGATGAACATGCCCACAAAGGGTGACCATGAAATCCACCATGCCCAGTAGAAGATGGTCCAGCCCTCGGCCCAGGTCTGCGGCCGTCGGCCGTCATCTCCGATTTCGGTGATCGTCCGCAGCGATTCGGTGCGGAACGTCAGCTCCACCAGGCTGGACATATAGTTCCCTATGCCCTGGATCAGCGCGCCGAAGAGAAAGACCATGGGGCCGGCGATCAGCACGAAAAGAACCAGGACAAAGCCCAGCCCGAGGTTGAGCTCACTGAGCCTGCGAATGCCCACTTCAAGGCCGGTAACCACGGAGACGGTGGCGATGAGCGTGATGACCGCGATCAGCACGATGTGGGCCGGACGTGAGACCGCATCGGCCGCGACGGGAGCCAGCCATCCGAGATATTCCATTCCTCCGGCGATCTGCTTAACGCCAAGTCCCAGGGACGTCGCCACACCGAACAGCGTGGCGCAGATGGCCAACACCTCGATCGTCTGCCCGATCGGGCCATAGATGCGCCGGCCGAATATCGGCCAGAGCGTCGAGCGGATCATCAGGGGAAGGCCCTTGCGGAATGAAAAGTACGCCAGCGCCAGCCCCATGACGATGTAGATCGCCCAGGCATGCAGCCCCCAATGGAAGAACGTCATTGTCATCGCCTCACGACCGGCGCGCTGGGCATCGATGGCACCGCGATCAATCTTGGCCTGAGCCTGGGCGATGGCGGCCTCCAGCTCCGGAGGAATCTCATGCTCATCGATCGAAACCGTCCCGTCCATCTCTGAGTCGAGCCTCAGCTTGAGCTGCGCCATTTCCAGCTTGCCCTCGCGAAGCGTGTCCAGCGCGGCGGTACCGGATTCGGCGCGCGGCGGATTGCCGAAGTGGCCCACCGGCTCGGCGACGCTCCAGAACAGAAGGCCGATGCCCATACCGGCACTGAACAGCATGGCAAACCACGTCAGGTTGGAGAACTCAGGCTCTTCGTCGTCTTTCCCCAGGCGGATTCGGCTGTAGGGGCTCAGGTACAGGGCGATGATGAAGATCAGGAAGAAGCCCACGGCGACAACGTAGAGCCAACCGAGGTTCATCGTGATGTAATCCTTGCCCGCATCGAAAATGACTCGGAGGTCGCCTGGCATGGCCGCGCCAAGCACGACGAACAGAGCGATGATCAATGCGGATGCCCGGAAGACGACTTTGCTGTTACGCATCTGAAGAAAATCCTCCGTTGGGCCGCTCCGGACGAAGCACGGCTTCTACGCGATGCTCGCCTCGCTGCGGATGGGAGCGGACAAGGGCCTGGAGCCCGGGATCACGAAGGCTTGAGCCTCCGCTGGGGCGCGAGGCGGTAAAATGTTTGACGACAGACTGTTAAGCCTGCCCAGCCAAGAGGCCGAACTCCAAACTAACCGGTTGACTTGGGCTTGTCCAGTTTCGATCGAGCGTAACGGCCCCATGCTGTGCAGAAGCGACAGGTCTGCAATGCGACAATGCCAGATGCGTTTGGCGGCGGAACGATCCCCGAAACCAGCTATGTGCTGAATCCAGAAGGAGATGTTGTTTTGCGTGTAACAGGTCGGCAAAGTGAACCGAAACCCCGGTCCGGAACCACGATTGCGCTTGGCTTGGTCAGCCTAATGATGGTGTTGCTGTCCGGGCTGGGTTCCTCCATTGCGACCGCCGCTGAGCGGGGTGCATCCTCAGAACTCGATGGATTGTCCTGGCGGTTCCATACCGTCTGGGCTGATCCCAGAGTGGGCACGCAGAGCGATTCACGGGTCGCGGGGCGTCCGTCGGGTGAATTCGCTTACTCGACCGCCGCGCCCTCGGAGTGGAAGTCGCCGGAATTCGATGATGTGGCATGGCCGGTGGATGTGCTGCCCTTGTTCGGAGGCACGCGGGACTGGGGTTTCCGCGTTCCCAAGCCGTTGGCCGTCATCCAGGCCCGAAGCAGCTTCCATCTCAGCGATAACTCGCAAGGAACAACCGAAATCACGATTCGCTACCGAGGCGGCGCTCGGCTCATGGTCAATGGAAGCGAAGTCGCCCGAAGGCATCTGCCCGAAGGTGAGCTGGATGCATCCACCCTGGCCGAGGATTACCCCCGCTCCGCATTCTTGATCCCCGATGGTGAGCGACGCATCGGGCCTCCCGGTGAGGTCGAACTGAACGAACCCATCCTGGACCGGCTCAATTCCCGAATTCGCACCCTGAGTGTTCGTATTTCCAATCGCGATTTGAACCAGGGTCGAAACGTCATTGCCATCGAGGTATATCGAACCGTCTTGCCCGAGAACCTGCCGTCTTACGCGGGGGGCCGGGCAAGCTGGGCCACCGCCGGGTTGATCGATGCCCGGCTTATCGCGGTGGGCGGAGGCAACCTTTCAGCGTTGCCCGCGGAACGGCCGGCCCTGGAAGCTTGGGTGATGAATCCTCTTCAACCCATTATCCCGCGGTACGTGAAGCTTGATACTTCCGTGGGCGGCAATCCCAGGTTACCTGTCGTCGCGAACAGGGTCGATGATCGAATGCGTGACGCGGACTCGGGCACACTTCGCCTCGTGGCGGCCCGCCGTGGTTCGGCATCGGGCCAGGTTCTTGTACGCGCTGGCACCGAGGCCATCGCTGAGCTTGAGGTGCGATTCGATGGCCTTGTTCGTCGTGATGGCGGGGGCAGGATTGCCCGGGACGCGGGCCGTATTCGCTTTGCCCGGATGCCGGTGGATCAGGATGGTCAGGAAGTGGGCT
>JAFIFY010000079.1 GCA_020831765.1 Phycisphaeraceae bacterium
GCGGAAAAGTCCAGTGAATGACATCGGCCTGCGCGGCGGAACAGGTAACCGCCACAGCACACATGGTCGTCAAGAAGCTCTTCATGATGTGTCCTCTCTTTCTCAAGTTCCAGGTTGACATGGGAACTCTGCCTGATTCAGGCTACCGACTTGCCGGGGTCAGGTCAATGGATTTGTGGCAAAATTTAAAAAGAATACAAGTATGTATGAAATAAGATCATTCTGACTGGGTTCTGGACGTTCTGGCTGGTCCCTGGCCTCGCGGCGCTGTGACGCTTCATCGAGTGTTAGTCGTATTTCATTGGGGTCAAGCGGGTAGGGCAATTAGTTTCCGCGATCGATTGCCCGGTTGATAAGATTAAGGCTTGGTATTTTGAGGGGCTACGGCGAACCCTCGATGGACTTGGGTCCAGAGCTCGCTCGTCGCGGCGAACCCTCGGCGTTGGTGCACTGGGAGACGGCCGGGCAATGAATACGGAAACCGTGATTCATCAGCTTTCGCGCGGCCGGGGCCCTGCGGTACACCGGTATTACGATGTCGCCGTTGAGGTGCCGGGCGGAGGTCGAATTCTGTATTTCGAATTCGATCGGGACGGGATTCCTGGACCGGGGCAAGTGATCGTCGCCGATGCGGACGGGAAGAATCCAATCGTGGTCGGTAAAGCCCGAAGCGCAATCGGCCATGTGGGAGCGTCCGCCGCATGGATCGACCGGGAACACGTGGCGTTCAGTCCCGATGGCATCCGCGACCCGTTGACGGTGATCCATACGCTTGAAGGTGTTGAAGCAGGCCGTATCGAGGGCGGGCTTCGTAGCTTCAGTTCCGAAAGCGGCCTGGGATTGTTGACACGCGTGATGGGTGGGCGGACCGGGGGACGGTCGGTCGGCGATCAGTCGCTCGAGCTGTGGAAGCCCGGGACCGGCGGGAAGTCCACCCTGCTGACCGCCGAAGCAGCGCTTGCACTGCATCCTTGGCAAGACCGCGTGCCGGTGGAGCATACGAACCTGATGAACGCCAAGTGGTCGCCCGATGCGCGGCGATGGTTTGTCGTGTTCACCACGGAGGTCTATCTGCGTACCCGACAGGACTCACAGACGCCGTATGTCAAGGCGCTTTATGTCGGTGATCTTGACGGCTCGCCGGTCCGGTATCTGTGCGAGTTCAGCCACCATCCCATGTGGACGCCCGATGGCCGTGGCATCATTGCGTATGTTCGCGCGGGGTCGAGTCAGGACCTTGTCCGGTTCGATCTGGACAATGGTCAGGGCAGGGTGTTGCTGGCTGATGTTCCGGGCGTGCATGCATCGCTTGACCGCTCGGGCCAACGACTGGTGACGGACATCCATGACCCGGACCGCCAGCGCGCGAACGTGGTCCTCATCGACCTCTCAACGAACACATCAACCGTGCTGGCCGAGGGGCGCCACGATCGCTTCGACCATCGCACGGGCACCCATCCGCACCCTCAGTGGTCCCGGGATGAGCAGCGCATCTTCTTCAACATGGCCGATACCGGTCAGCCGCAACTCTACGCCGCGCAGGTGCCGGAACGGGCCTGAAGGGGCTTGATCCACCGTCCATGTTCCTATCCCCGGCAGCTTCGCTACCCACGGCGGCACCATGGCTGAGGACGGATTTGTCCGACCTCGCGGCGTCGCTATTGATTTTTGATTCTCATTTGTTATTATTGGAGGGCCGTTGCGGGACGGGCCAGCCAACAGCGGCACGCTTGGGAATTGTGTGTTCCCTAAATGAGGCGTATTCAAACACTTGGAGCCCAAAGGAGAAGAACGTATGCGGAAAATCAAATTTTCAGTCGCGGCCATTGCCGCAGCGCTCCCCCTGGCGGCCGGAGCATCGGCCCTCGGCCAGGACATCGTCCACTCGGCAGGCGGTGCCGACATCACCTGGTTCTACGACAGCGAACTGGGTTCGTGGGATGTCGTGTTTCGGGCCAAAGGCACCACCGTTGCAACCGGGCTGACGAATCCCTATCCCGGCCCTCCGGGTGGCGTCGGCGGCAGTTCGAGTGATTACGTCTTTGACACGTTGACGATCGATGTCGCCGCGCCCGGCACCGACACGCTCAACTCGATCTTCTACTACACCGCCGGCCCAAGTGGTTTCGATCCCGACCCGGGTATTCGCACCCGCCTGCGTGAGCTTGATGCCGATCAGAACGAGGTTGACCAATTCGATACCCTTCGCATCGAGATCGACTGGGACAACTCGATCAAGCCGATTGGGTCTGAGTTCGCGCTCTGGAATCGCGATGATTTCGGCAATCCGGATCAGGTGCTTTACGAGACGGCTGACGGCCAACTCAGCCATGACTGGCCCGCATGGGGTCACTCGCACTGGGTCTGGGGCTTTTCCCAGCCTGGTGACTACACCCTCAAGCTGGATTTCGTCGGCATCAACGACGGTGAGGTCGCCTCCAGCCCGGGCTCGGTGCTGGTGAACTTCTCCATCGTGCCCGAACCCGCCACCGCCATGCTCCTGCTGGCGGCCGGATCGGTCGTGACGCTGCGTCGGCGACGTTGATCGAAGTAATCGATGCCGACGTTCCTTCGCACCTTCCGTCGGAGCGTCACGTCGATTGTGGCGAAATGAACATTCAACGGAAACGAGCCGCGCTAATCTGCGCGGCTCGTTGTTTAATCGCCCAAGTCCTTATCGAAGCGGCGGCGGTGTGCCGGCATGCTGCTGCATGTCGCCCAGGACGTTGTAAAGATCGATGCTGTGCTGATGGTGATCAAAGCCGGGCATCCCGGTCCAGTCTTCACTTCGGTTGTGATGCATGAAGCGTGCGCGGGCCACGATCAGGTCATGAGCGCGTTCGATCAGATCCTCTGGTAGTCGAGCGCGGCGCTCAGGATCGCTGAGGATGCGTTCGATGAGGATTCGGGCCTCGGTATCCTGGATGGATTCGATGTTGTTCTGCAGGTAGACACTGGGCTCGAGGCCATCAGGGCCGGCGGTGCCGAGGTTGGTGTGATTACGCATGAGGTTGACCCAGCCGCTCATGTTGAAGATCGATCTCATCTCGGTTCGGCCGCGCTCGTCGGTGATGGGCACGGGCCAGAACTCGACCTTCCATCGCGAGGGGCCGATGATGTTCGTCCGGTTGCGTGTGCCATGAGCACCGGTATTGCCGCAACCGAGCCAGCGGTGCGTGAGTCCGGTTTCGCTGCCCGAAGCGTGGAAGCGGCAGATGGTGGCAACCGGGAAATCCGAGTTCCAGCCACCGAGTAGCGATCCGCGCGAGAAATTCTGATTCGGCCTCGGGTTCCACGGAAACTCGTGGTATGCCACGCTCATCTCGCCGATGTTCATCCGCCCATCGCGGATGCCGTAGCCGCGCATGTGGGAGATGACGTTCCACTGGATGTCCGGAGCGATGCGGTTGAAAAACGCCACGGTGCGATCGGTGGGCTTGCGATCGTGGGCGATGCCGATGATCAGGGATCGCGAATCCCAGCCCAGCCGTTGAACACGTTCCCGGGCACCGTCGATGACGGCCTTCCACAGTTCATCGCTGCCTTCGGTACCGGGATAGGGGACCATCAGTTGCCCGGTCCGGCCCCGCGCATCCACCCCGGTGACCACCGCCCGAAGCGTCCCATCCTCATCGTCACGTTCGTGGTTGGAGAAGGAGATATCCCAGAGATAGAGCACCACGAACTGAGGCCGGCCGACCTGTTGGTTCCATCGCTCCAGAAACTGATCGAACACGGTGAAATCCGGCTCGAAGCGTTGTCCCTGCTGGCGGAAACGAATGAGCCCTTCGCGCGAGCCGAAGTGGTTGGTGTTCGATCGAGCGCCATCGGCCGTCTGACTGTGAACGATCACCGGCACATGCAGCACGCTCTGTCCCAGGGCTTGGAACACGGCGAAGGAAGACTCGAGCTTCCGCCAATGATCGGCCGACCACATGGGCACCCGGTAGCGAAGCGCAACCGAATCCGGTGAATGAAGGAAGTTGACGTGGGATGCGTACTCGGTTGGAGGAGGAAGCGTGCCGCGGCCAACCGTCAGCGTGATGGGCACGTTCTGAGCGCCGCCGGCCTGAACAACGGCCCGCCCACGATAGACGCCGGGCTCGGCATCGGCGGGGATGTTGGCCGTCAATCGGGCAACGAGCAATCGCGCGTGGCCCAGCGACGCGGTGGACAGATGGAAGAAGGGGCCCTCCTGGCTCGGGTTCTGATCGCCGATGGCATCACGATGACCTTGCGAGGCGTAGCGCACCACGATGGCTGAAGCCGGCAGAACCGCCTGGCCATTTTCATGGCGAAGATCAGAGACCTGCACACGCGGATTGCGGAACGTGCCCTGTCCACGCGCGGCGATGACACCCGATGCCATCCCGTTTCGCCCACCGGCCATCCGAACATGAGCCTCGCCCGAGCCCGGACGCGCATCGGCCTCAAGCACTTCCCAATGGTCGGGCGTCCACACCTGCAAGTTCTGTCCAAAGCCTGTGGCACAAAGCCCGAGCAACATCAGGCCAAACAGCAAAGCACGCACCATGCATCATCTCCTGAGCGAACTGAATCGCTCGATCTTCAGGTGGAATCGAATTCCTCGAACCAAGGCCATGCAACCATCGCACGACCAGCCGGATTCTATCGGCAACGGATTCTGGAATACGACAGAATCAAGCTCATTCGCAAATCAGTAATCCCGCATCGCGATCAGCAAGTTCCCTGCCGCCCATGGGCCGGCGCCGCAGCGCGGCATGGCTTGCGGAACGACCGGGGGACCAGCGAAGCGCTCACCAGGGATATTGCAGGGGGTGCGGTTGTTGGTAAAGCGCATCGCCGGAGTCGAAGCCAACGGGAATCCCGTCGCCAACGGAGGGCCGCTGACGATGCCACCCGACCGGACATGGGAAGCTCCCTTTGTCTTGCCGGTCCCTCGAGCCCCGATCAGGCAGTTGAGCCCGTCGGCGAAATCGATGCTTAACCCATCCAGGAACCCACCGACTACCGAGAGGGATTTGAGGGGCACACCTATCAGCCCAGCCAACCGCGTTTCCATCGCACGGCGCTGTCATACATCCTCAACAACCGCTTCTACATTGGCGAGCTCAAGCGCAACGGCCAGGTGTTCGAAGGCCGCTACCACCTGCTGATCGACCGAAAGTTGTTCAACATCTGCCAGGATATCCTCCACGGACGCAACCGGCGGACGGGCAACCCCGACATCGCGTTCTCCGGAGGCATCCTCCGTTGCGCCTGCTACGACTTCGCCATGACAGGTGAGCTCATCCGCCGAAAGCTCAACGGCGGCGGCTGCAACGAGCATGTCTATTACCGCTGCGGCAGCAACCATCCCGATCCAGAACACCCGAGGGTTCGCTGGCGCGAGGCAGCGATCAACGACGCCATCGAGGAGGAACTCGATACCGTCAGGCTGCCCGATCGGCACGCTCAGTGGTTCCGCAAGGCGCTGGATGCGAGCTTTAGCCAGGTCGGCACCGTCCAGGCCGAGCAGAAGCGCATCCTCACCAAACGCCGCACCGAACTGACGAACATGCAGGACCGCCTGCTCAACGGTTACCTGGCCGGCTCCATCGACGAGCAGACGTTCCAGATCAAATCGTTCGACCTGAAGGCGCAGCTC
>JAFIFY010000085.1 GCA_020831765.1 Phycisphaeraceae bacterium
GTCCGCGCCGCGGTTGATCCGCAGACCGGTGGCCAGTTGCTGCATGGTGTTGGACAACTGCCGATTGTTCTGTCCGAGCACCCGCTGCGCGATGAGACTGTTGACGTTGGTGTTGATACGACTCATGATGAAACCCTCTCCTGGTGGTTATCCGATGGGCCGCGTCGAGCACTTACGGGCACACGGGCGTTGGTCAGAATCCTTTGAACGTGCCCGGTTGATCGTGACACTCGATCAATTCCGGCCTCGTACCGGGTCGAATCCGTTCACCGGGATTCGTGACAGTCGATTCATCGGAACGCTGTCAATCGAATCGAGCACTTTCTGTAAGAATTTCGGGGCTTGCGGCCACCCCCTGACGTCACAGTCGGCACAATCGATACCATGGCATCGCCCAGTCCGGATGACTGGTCACGGTCGGGTTCCGGCCAGCCGGCGATGTCGCCTTTTGCGCAGAGCGCCGAGTCGATTCGCGCACGCGAATCGACTTTTGGCAATAGGGACTGGTGATGGCGGTTCTGCCGGAAGGCCGCATGGGGTCGGTTTCGGCCGCGAATCCTGGTTCAGTGCTGGAGTATGTTGATGAAGACGACGCTAAGTGGATTGCTGGTGTTCATTCTGGTTTTCGCGATGGCGCCATCGGCCCTCGGCGAGGATGGGAGCGACGAGGTGAAGCGACTCGTGGATCGGCTTCGGCCTGAGGTCCGATATGCCGATTACACGCCGCGCTTCAGCGTCGAGCGTCGGCGGATCAGCTTTCGGCATCTTCGCGGCGATGTCCCCTGGGATTTCTTCATCATCAAAGACGGCGATCGCCACGTCGCCCTGATTCCGATTCAGGGCTTTCACAGTGGCGTGATCTACATTCAGGATTTCCGTCCCGACCACGCACCCAGGCGGCTCGATCTCCCCAGCGAGCGCTGGCACATCGACACCGCCGTCGGAAGTGAACTTCGCACCGATGCCTATATCCCGGTTCCCGAAGGTCAGCGGGCGGAAACCTATCACTTTGAAGTGAAGAACGATCGAGTGATCCTGACGCGGAAGTACGAGGGCACGGCACGAATCAACAAATGGACCCATCGCTCCCGACATGATGAGACGATCAACGTGACCAACACGTTCGTACTTTACTGCGACCCCGTTCATGGCTACGTCGTGGATGGAACATACGATGTCCGCGTCAAGCCTCGACCGCGGGATTTCGAGTTCGCCAGCCTGGCCACGCACGGCCGTTATTCGCTATGGCCGGGGGAATCGACGGTGGATCGGACGGTGGTGACCCCCGTGGGTGCCGAGGGTTTCGATGGCTACTACCAGAACCTGGCGGCGATCGCCAACGCCGGACGGAACCTCACGGTCCGCGATGGCGGATTCGCGGCGTTTCTCAATGAGCGGACCGGCTGGAGCCCGGCGCTGACCGTTCGGGGCGGCAACGCTCAGATGATTGTCTGCAATGCCCATGCGGACCTGGACTTCGCGATGCGTTGGCCCGCGGAAATTCCCGCGGATGAAGACGGATATTTCCGGCACATCGTGCATCATCGATTGCTGGCGCTCCCGCCGGAACTGACCCGGCATGTCTGGGACCGGATGAACGTGCGATGGACCGATCAACGCCGTGTTCAGATACGCATTGGTGAGCGTGAAACCTTTGACGATCAGCCCCTACCGCTGACCACACGCGTGCGGGGCATCACCTTCACCTCCGGCAGCGCACCGATTTCAACCGATCACTCGCGGACGCCCGGAGGCCGGTCCCTGGTGGTCGATGGCACGGTCTGGCCGAACATCCCGCAGATCAATCTCAAGCCCGACACCCGGTACCGCTTGGAGGCGGTGGTGAAGATGCTCCCGCTTTCCGATGAGGAGATCGCCCAGCGCACGGCGGCGGCGCGGGAGCGTCACCATCGGGAGTTGGAGCGGCTGAGGCGGCAACTGGCGGAGGCCGAATCGAAGCTGTCCGAAGGGCGGCAAGGTGATCAGCAGCTTCGTACACAGATGCGGTCGTTGCTCCAGCGCCTGAAGGACATTGAAGAGTTCGAGGGGCTTGCCGAGCCGGAAGGTTTCATCCGCGCTGACTTTTACGAATGGTCGCCACATTCAGGCGACTGGGTGCTGCGGCAACAGACCAATAGCGCCCGGCCGGATGCGGATCGTTGGCAGAAGCTTGAGCTGGAGTTCACCGCCCCGGCCTGGGGACCGTTCGTGAACATCGTCTTTGTCTCGCGAAATGCCCGGATGTACATCGATGAGTTCGCCTTCGTGCCGCTGGAGGCCGAAGGCGAACGAGCCTCAATTCCGGTTGAACCGGGGTCGTCGGCCGGGATCGGGGTCTCGGGCGAGCGCTGATGGGCGCAGCACCCCCGCGGGGGACAATTCGAGCAGGTCGCCAGCGAGGCGGTGGCTTCAACGGCCCTCGGGCGTGCGTCGTCGATGTCGGGCAGCCCGACCGGTGATTAGGGAGATCAGGGGAACCGCCCATGCCAGGATCGCCCCCGGAAGCACCAGCCACGCCGGCCAGTTGACCATCGTCGTGATGCGCCACGGTTCGAGCACATCCTCGATCGGCGTGGACAGGGTCCAGAGCAGCCGCGGCAGGTCCAGGTCCGTCAGCCATAGCCAGACCGCCGATTCGCCGGCGTTACGCGGGCCGGCGATCAATGTCCAGATGAGCATCGCCACGGACGGCGCCAACACCAGCGCCAGGCAGCCGGCCATCGCCAGGTTGCGCGGCCAAGCCGAACGATGGACCATGCCCCAGAGCATCAGGCGGGCTGTCCACAGGCTCCAGCCGGCCAGCAATCCGATCATCGCCAGCAGCCTGCCGACCGACCAGCCGCCGATCAGCGAAAGCGGCCAGATGACGATCTGAAAGACCACGTGCAGAAAGAGCCAGTCCAGCAGAAGTCGCCAGACCGCCGCGCTGCGCGTACGCGGATCATCAGCCGGCCAGGCTGATGCCCAGGTCGCCAGTCGAATCGCCGGCCAGAAAACCAGCATGCCGATCATGCCCAGGATCAGCATCCAGCGCGATGCCGTCGCGGTGTCCCAGAGCGCCATCTGGACCAGCCAACCCAGAAGCAGAAAGCAGCACCAGCCGAACACCAGCCCGCGAGGAAAACCTTCCAGGTGATCACGAACTGAACGTAACTCGTTTTGAGGGCGATTGTTCTGGATATCCTTCCGGTCGCTCGCCCCCGCGTGGGCCGAGTTCGCTTCGGCTTCGGATTGCAGTGGCACGGATTCGTCGGGCATGGGCACATCTTATCGACCGGCCCGGAGAAGAGACCGGATTTCGCCCGGCAAAGCTCAGTCGTCCGATCATCCGCCAGTCATGAAGCATCCGGGCATCTTTTCTGAAAGGATATGGGTCCATGGAACCGCCTTCCCGGTGGTGCGTCCAATCAGGTCAGAGATGCTTCTCGAGATGCATCTCAACGGCCCGTGGAACGCTGATCCCCGTGGTTGATTGTTTTTTCGCCGGAGTCATGATCATGAAGTCACTTTCGTCGCTTTTCGTCTTTCTGACGGCCGCTTTCGCATTGAACCTTGTTGCCGCGGCCCGGCCGATCGACTTCGTCGAGGATTTCGCCCTCGCTCCGGATCGGGAGGAAGTGCTCAAGGAGCTGATCCCCGGCTCGAGGGAGTTTTACTACTACCACGCGATCCACTTCCAGCAGACTGGTCAGCTCGACAAGGTGCGGGAGTTGATGCGGCCCTGGACGGACCGGCACCCCAACGACCCGATGCGGGCGGTGATCGAGAATCGCCAGGCGCTCTTGCAGTACACCACGCAGCCGCGACAGAGCCTGGACTTCATCCGGCGACGCCTGGGCATTCAATTCAACCATCAACGTGAGCGGCTCGATGCGCGGCCGGACTTTCCGACCGTGCTGGATCAGGACCTGATCAGCCGCGACACGCTCACCCGTCGCGCGCTGAACCTTGGTGGGGGAAGGATGGTTTCGAGGTTTGAGGATCGGGCATTGGAGTGGGTCGCGACTCTTCAACTCAATGAGGATCAGCGGCGCGATCTCCTGCGGCGGTTGTCCCGGCCGGATCTGGCCAATCTTGTCGACCTGGTGATGACCGATCTGGCCTCGCCTCGATCCGGAGGTTTCGGCGCCGCGGGTATTTCGGTCCATAGTCAGATGCTCACGGCTCAACTCGATGAAATGCTTCGACGGAACCGCGATCTGATCAATCAGACGCATTTCGTGCATATCTACCTGGCGAGTCTGGCCCCATCGGCGGATGTGGATATCAAGCATGACCTGGAGGCCAGCGAGGCTCACCTCCGTCGGCTATGGGCATTCGCCCGGAACCTGCCCGATGCCCATAACTCGATCAAGGCCCATGTGCTGTATCAGTTGCTGGACCTTGGCCGTCGCAAGGGCGAGTACGACCGGGCGCTCTTTGAAGCCTACATCCAGATTCCCCGCCAGACCGGCTACATCCGGCCTGAATTGCTGCAGCGCGGCCAACGCCAACAGTCCATCGCCAACCTCAACGCCGATTTCAACCAGTTCACGCTGCATTCACGCATCCGGGATGATGAACCGCTGGTGCGTGAATATCTGCTTCACTTTTTCGTGCGGATGGACTCCTGGCGGCCGTTTGAGCCTTACATCCGCGACACCTACCTCAAGCCTCTGTTCGCCGAGGCCAAGATTCTGGCCGGCGTGGGGGACATGGAAGAATGGGCATCGCTGATTTCACCGGCCCAGCTTCAGCGCTTGCGCGATCGCGTGGATATCGATTTCGTCGCCACCAATCGCACGATCTTCGATAGCGGCGATGCGGTCTCGCTGGCACTTGATATCAAAAACGTCGAGCGCCTGAGCGTTCGCATCTTCCAGATCAACACGCTCAACTATTACCGCGCTGAGGGCCGGGAGGTGGATACGGACATCAACCTCGACGGCCTGGTCGCGGCCGAGGAGCTGACATTCAACTACAACGAGCCGGCATTGCGGCGGGTCCGCCGCGCCTTCGACCTCCCGCAGCTTGAAGGGCCGGGTGTGTGGGTGGTCGAGTTCATCGGCAACGGCATGAGCAGCCGAGCGGTGATCCGCAAGGGGCGGCTGCGCTATATCGAGCAGCCCAGCGCCGCCGGTCACCTGATCCGTATCGTGGATGAGCGGAACCAGCCCCGTAACCGGGCGGAGGTCCTGCTGGATGGGCATCGCTACACGGCGGCCGAAGACGGCCTGATCCGCATTCCCTTCACCAATGAACCGGGCAAGTCCAGGATCATCCTCATCGATGGCGACCTGGCATCGCTGGACCATCTGGATCACATGGCCGAAGAGGCCGAGCTCGAAGCGGCTTTCTATGTGGATCGCGAACAGTTGATCCGCTTCGGCAAAGCGGACATGGTCATCCGGCCGAGGCTCATGATCAGTGGACAGCCGGCGCCGCTGGAGCTTCTTGAGGATGTCCGCCTGACGATCCATGCCACCGATCTGGACGGCACCACCAGCACGCTGGACATCGCGGATTTCAAACTCGATACGACTGGCCAGACCGTTCAGACCATCAACGTCCCGCAGCGATTGCGGAACATGACGGCCGAACTGACCGGCAGGGTGCGCATCATCAGTAAGGGCACCCGGGAGACCGTCAGTCAGCACTTCTCGCTGGCGATCAATCAGATCGACCAGACCGATCACATCATGGCGCTGCATCTTGTGCCCGCGGTGGACGGCTATCTTCTGGAATTGCGCGGCAAGAGCGGTGAGCCGCTTGCCGATCGCCCGGTCAACGTCGCACTCAAGCACAAGGACTTCCGTGATCAGGTTCGTGTTTCGCTCAAGACCGATGAGCAAGGCCGGGTCGATCTGGGCCGGCTCACTGATATCGACCACATCATCGCCACCACACCGCAAGGCCACTCCGAGCGCTGGACGCTGCCGGAAGATCGCATCCGTCAGCGGCCGGTCATCCATACGATCGCCGGGCGGACGGTCCTGGTGCCGTATTTCGGCGAGCGTGAACAAGCGTCCCGCGAGGAACTGAGCCTGCTGAAAACCACCGGGTGGCAGGGACGGCCGGACCGGTTCATCGGTGATGCTTTCGAGCGCCTGGCCATCGATGATGGGTATATCCAGATTCGCAACCTGACGCCGGGCGACTATGTGCTGACGATCAAGCCGTTCCAGGAAGTGGTGCGCATCCGCGTGACCGAAGGCGCGATGCGACATGGCGTGGCCATGGGCCGCCACCGGCATCTGGAAGAGGTTGCAGGCCCCCCGCAGCATCTGACGGCATTGGAAGTGGACGAGGATCGGTTGCGCATCCGATTGCGCAACGCCGCTTCGGGGGCGCGGGTCACGGTCGTGGCATCACGCTACGCCCATGCGGTGAACCCGTTCGACTGGCTGGCGCTGGATACCGGAACGACACCGGCGGCCGTCACGCTGCCCGGTTATGAGTCGCTGTATGTGGCCGGGCGCGATCTGGGCGATGAATATCGCTATATCCTCGATCGCAGGACGGCCATGCGCTTCGCCGGCAACATGCTCGAGCGTCCGGGCATCCTCCTGAACCCCTGGGCGGTGCGGGATACGCGGACGACCCGGCAGGATCCATCGAGTGGAAGCGACTTTGAGCGAACGGCCCGGGAAGCGCCGCGGACGGTAGCGCCCACCCGGCCCTCGGATCGGCGTCAGGAATCGGTCATGGAGCACTTTGCCAACTATGACTTCCTGCCGACTCCATCCAAGGTGCTGGCGAATCTGCGGCCGGATGACAATGGGGTCATCACCGTTCCGCTGGAGGATCTGGGCAATGCCGGGTTCATCCAGGTTCTGGTCAAGGATGAATTGACGACCCAGGTCAGGCACCTGGTGATGGACCCGGTTGACTATCGGCCCCGCGATATCCGGCTGGCCGAGGCGTTGGACACCGATCGGAAGTTCACGCAGCAGATGCGGATCACCGCGCTCAAAGCCGGCGATGAGCTCTCGATCGAGGACATGGCCAGCAGCCGATTCGAGATTTACGATAGCCTTGGCCAGGTCTTCAGGCTCATGCTGACGCTCAACGATGCGATGCCGGAACCGGACCCCCGGCTTGGCGAGTTTCGCTTCATCACCAACTGGCCGGACCTCGAAGCCCAGAAGAAGCGCGAGCTTTATTCGGAGTTCGCCAGCCATGAATTGCATGTCTTCCTTTACTTCAAGGATCGCGAGTTCTTTAATGAGGTGGTCCGCCCGTATCTGATCCACAAGAAGGACAAGACCTTCATCGATCACTGGCTCCTGGAGCATGATCTATCCGATTACCTCGATCCCTGGGCGTTCCGGCGATTGAACGCGGCCGAACGTGCCCTGCTGGCCCGGCGTCTGGCTGAGCAGCGGGAAGCGCTGCGGTCGCACATCATCAACTGGCATGATGCCGTGGTCGCGCCGGATGTCGAGCGTTTCAATCGGCTGTTCCTGCTGGCGCTGGAAGGCGGAGCGCTGGAAGGCCGCGCGGGCGCTGCCATGCTCAGGGAAATGGGCGAGCTTGATGATCGAAGGCAGTTCGCCGAAGGTGGGCGCGAGCAACTTGAGCTGCGCCGTGCCCGGATGATGGCCGATCCGGCCGAGTTCTCGGGGCGAGTGGTCGCTCCGGGCGAGCGCGAGGCGGTGCCCCCTCCGGCTGGGCAGTCGGACGCGGCTTTCGCTCGAACTGGCGGAGTGCGCGGAATGCTTGGGGACGAGGACGGACAGGAAGCGATGAAGCGGATCGCGGAAATGCGTCAAGAGGCCCAGCGGTACTTTCAGGCGCTGGATTCGACCAAGGAGTGGGCCGAGAACAACTACTACCATCAGGAAATCCAGAAGCAGGTCGCTGACCTGATCCCGATCAATCCGTTCTGGCGGGATTACGCGCTGCATGAAGAGGGCCCGTTCCTCTCATCGAGCTTCAACATGGCCACGGCCAGCGCCGCGGACATGCTGCTGGCTCTGGCCGTGCTCGATCTGCCGTTCGAGTCTCCCGAGCACGAGACGGAGCTGGAAGATGGCCGCTGGTCGATCAGCGCGGCCGGCAACGCGATCATCTTCCATGAGGAAATCCGCCCGGCCCAGCAGGCCGAAGGGACGCCGATTCTCGTCAGTCAGAATTATTTCCGGCACGGCGACCGATATCGGCAGGTCGGCAATGAGCGCGTGGATAAGTTCATCACCGAGGAGTTCGGAACCCACATCGTCTATGGCGCGCAACTGGTGATCACCAATCCGACATCCTCGCGCCGCAAGCTTGACCTTCTGACCCAGATTCCGCCGGGATCGATTCCCGTCCTCAGTGGACAGGTCACGCGGGGCCGGCATATCGATCTTGCGCCATTCAGCACGATGACGCATGAGTATTACTTCTACTTCCCAGCGCCCGGGCAGTTTACGCAGTATCCCGCGGGCCTGGCCCAGGAAGCGCAACTGCTGACATCCACCGGCGCCTTCACCTTCAACGTGGTGGAGCGACTGACGCAGGTGGACCGGGAATCGTGGGATTACATCAGCCAGCACGGTAGTGAGGAACAGGTTCTTGAGTTCCTTCGGACGCAGAATATCGAGGGCGGGCTGGTGAATCTGCCGCGTATCGCCTGGCGCATGCGCGATGAAGCATTCTTCCAGAGCGTGCTGGACGTTCTGTCAGCGCGGCATGTGTTCGATCCCGTGCTGTGGTCGTACGGCATCCATCACAATCACCTTCCGGCGATTCGCGTCTACCTGCGCCATGCCGAAGCCTTCCTGGCCGGCAGCGGACCATATCTGCGAAGCCCCCTGGTGGATATCGATCCGATCGAGCGGCACTGGTACGAGCACCTGGAATACAGCCCGCTGGTCAATGCCCGGGCCCATGAACTGGGCCGGCGTCGGCAGATTCTCAATGACCGGTTCCACACGCAGTATCACAAGCTGATGAATGTGCTGGCGCATAAGTCGGAGTTGACCGACGCCGATCGCCTGGCGGTGACCTATTACCTGCTGCTCCAGGACCGTTATGAGGAAGCCATCGCCATGCTGGACCTTGTCGATCGGGAGCGGATCGCCACACGGCTGCAGTACGACTATCTCAAGGGATGGTGCGGCTTCCTGACCGGCGAACTGGACCATGTCGCGGCGCTGGTCGAGCGGTATGCCGGTCACCCGGTCGATCGGTGGGGCAAGCGGTTCGCCGTGATGGGCGAGCATTTGGCCCAGGTTCAAGGCGAGCGTGAATTGGATGCGGACCTCGATCCCGATGATCGAAGTCGGCGAATGGATCAACTGGCGGCGCGGCAGCAGATGCTCGAATTGGAGATCGAAGGCGCTGCGCTCAAGCTGGAGCACCGCAATCTTCCGACGGTGACGGTGAACTTCTACCTGATGGACCTGGAGCTGCTGTTCAGCCGCGAGCCATTCATGCAGAATCACTCCGATCAGTTCTCCTTCATCCGGCCGAATCGTTCGATGCGGGTTGAGCTGGGTGCGGATGCTTCATCCAGCGAGATCGAGATTCCTGAAGACCTTCGCAGCGCCAATCTGATGGTCGAGGTCGTGGGCGGATCGATTCGCCGTAGCAGCCCGTACTTCTCCAATGCGTTGGCCGTGACGATGGTGGAGAACTACGGTCAGTTGAACGTGACCCGCCGCGCCGATGGAAAGCCGGCTTCGGCGGTCTACATCAAGGTCTTTGCGCGGATGAACGACGGGCAGGTTCGGTTCTACAAGGACGGCTACACCGATCTGCGCGGCCGGTTCGATTACGCCACACTGAGCACCAATGAGTTGGATCATGTGCGGCGATTCAGCATCCTGATCATGAGCGATGACCACGGTGCGATCGTTCGTGAAACCGCGCCGCCGAGGCGATAGCCGCCGGAGGCGGTCCAAGCGCGGGTGGGCGACGCCGCCTGAGCGTCGGAACGTCCGCAGGAGGTGACAGCGTACACGCCGCGCTTGGGCCGCGCATGGGTGTCAGCGGCGGATTGTGAAGGCTTGATCGATCGGGATTCCGCCCCGTCACCCCGAGCGCAAAAAAACCCGTACCGCGCCCTAAGGCAGCGGTACGAGCTTCCGGGGGCTCGAAGTTATGGGAACGGCTGGGCCTTGCCCTGTCGCTCATTCCACCAGAATGGTAGCCTTCGCGCAACGCTTGTCAAGCGTTGAAGCGTGCCACGAGTCAGAAAGTAGAGAATTCTTAGTCCGCACGCCAAAAATGCGGCAAGAACGGAAGTTTGCACCGGGTGTGGATTTCGACATCGGGAGATTTGCCTCTGGCGGCAATTGCGGCAACCATCCGCATGGGACTTTCGCGCCCGGTCGGGTTAGAATGGCGGAGTTGGGGGAATAAGCGGACCTTTTGTCGTGTTGCCCAACTTGTGCGAGGCGTGACAGTGGGTCATGCATCGTTTTCGCTAACCGTGGAGGCGTTTAATGAGAACTTTTCGAATTCGAGTGAGCGTGATGGCGGCGCTGCTGCTGGCCGTGGGGCTGGCCGTCAGTCCGGCCATGGGCGATGCCAAGTGGCTGGAATCGTACGACGAGGCCATCAAGATGGCCCGGGAATCCGGCAAGCCGGTGATGATCAATTTCACGGGCAGTGACTGGTGTGGCTGGTGCATCCGACTGGATCGGGAGGTGTTCGCGACCTCCGAGTTCGCCAAGTGGTCGTCGGATAACGTGGTGCTTCTGAAGTTGGATTTCCCGCGGCGAACCCCGATGCCGAGCAACTCCAGCGGCGGAACCGTCCTCATCTGGAACGCTACGGCGTTCGTGGATTTCCCACGATCCTCTTCATCACCGCCGAGGGTGAGGCCTTCGGGCGCACCGGCTACGTCGCCGGCGGACCGGAGCCGTGGATCGCCCAGGCCAATCAGCAATTGGAAAACCGGCCCCGGCCGGCCACGATCGAGACCACCAGCGACCTCGAGCGTGCGGTGGCTCAGGCCAAGTCCCAAAGGAAACCCCTGCTTGTGCTGGCCGACGTGGGCGCGGAGCGGACCGAGGCTTTCGACAAGTTGATCAACGATGCGGCCCTGGCGGGCGTGGCCAATGATCATTTTGTCGTGGTCCACGTCCAGCGATCCGGCGAGAAGGCCACACCGCAAGCCGACGTGGATCGTGCGGTGAAGCTTCTGGATGATCTCGAAGCCGAGAAGGGCGACGGTCGGCTGGCTGTGGTGGATGTGTCGGGCCGCCAACCCCGACTGCGTTGGAGCGCATCGAAGGTTCCTGAAGCCGCGGACATGCGAATCACGCTGATCAAGCAAATGCCCAGGGTTCCATACCGAGGCGGTTGGATCGAGAACTATTCGCAGGCTCAGATCATCGCCGCGCAGACCGGCCGCCCGATCATGCTTTACTTCACCGGCAGTGATTGGTGCCCGCCTTGTCAGGCCTTTGACCGGAACATCCTCTCCACCCGGGAATTCATGGCATACGCTCGGGAGAATCTCGTGCTGGTCAAGCTCGATTTTCCGCGAAACGCTCCGCAGTCCGAGGAACAGAAGCGGCACAATCAGCAGGTTCAGCGACAGTATGAAGTCCGCGGCTTTCCGACCATGATCTTCATGGACCCGAAGGGCAAGGAACTGGACAAGACCGTCGGCTTTCCGGGTGGCACGCCCGCCGCGTTCGTTGAGCGGCTGAAGAAAGCCGCCGAAGGCTGAGGATCGCGGATATCCGACTCGTTATGGCGAGCGAAGAATCGCCGCATTACCCCGACCCCCGAAAGCACCCGTGCCGGCTTCGCGCCGGCCGGGTGTTTTTCAATGCATGCCCGAATCGCCGATTTCGGGCGATCCGGCGAATATCAGGCCGAACCCGGTTTCGCTCCGTTCAGCGGGCGAACCTCGATGGGCTCGATGTCGAACTTGGGGTTCTGCCCGAGAAACCGCGCCGGATTGTTATGGAAGATATCGATCAGTTGATTGAGGCTGTAGCCGCGCCGCTTCATCTCCAGCACGCATTCGTGGATCAGGAAGGGATCGCTGGGCCCCCAGTCCGCCGATGAGTTGATCAGCACACGCTCATACCCGTACCGGTCGACAAGATCGGCGGCGCGGCGGGGGGAGCACTTGGTGATGGGGTATAGCGTCATGCCCACCCAGTAGCCGGCATCTCGCGCCATGGCGAATGTGTGCTCCTCAACGTGGTCGATCCAGATGCGCTCCGGTTTGACATTCATCCCCTTGAGGATTTCCAGCACCTTTTTCGTGCCGTGCAGCTTGTCGGCCAGATGAGGGGTGTGAATGAGCACAAGCTGATCGTGCTTCATGGCCAGTTCGACATGAGCCTGGAATATTTCGCACTCGTTGGGCGTGGACTTGTGCAGCCCGGTCTCGCCGACGCCCAGGACTGTCGGTTTCTGGAAGAACTCGGGCATCTGGTCGAGTACGACACGACTGAGTTCCCGGTTTTCCGCCTCCTTGGGGTTCACCGCGACCCAGCACCAATGTCGGATGCCGTATTCAGCGGCGCGGGTCGGCTCGAACTCGCTGATCTGGCGGAAGTAGTCGAGGAATGTTTCAGGATACTTGCGGTCGAACCCGGCCCAGAAAGCCGGTTCCACCACGGCGACGACGCCGCTCATGGCCATGCGTTCATAATCCTGGGCCGTTCGTGCGATGGCGTGGTAATGGGGCTGAATCATCCGCATCAGGCATGGTTCCGGATCAAGGCTTTTGTGGGGGAAAGCGTATCGTTGATCGCGCTGCGATCACGGTTCGGAATGAAGCTCCAGAAGCCGCTGCGCACGCTGATTGGCGCCGTTGTCCTCGACCAGCACGCGCAGCATCGCCTTGAGCAATGCACGCCTCGGATCGTCCGGCGCGGCGTCCCCGGCTGATGCGGCATTCGAGGCCGCGGCCTGATCAGCACAGCCGAGCCGATCGAGCGTTGCCGCGATCTCCAGCAACTGGCAGCGGGTTTCCAGGAAATAGTCATCCAGTACTTTGCGCGGCGTCAACATGCCTCTGGTCTCCAAAAGTTCGTTGCATCACCCCGGCCCCAAGCCCCCGGACCACACCCCCGGCCCGCGGAATGACTCAAGCCGCGACACTCGGAATGCGGCAGGGGGGCATCGCTGGGCCATGGTTCGAATCCGGCTCCGCGACTCCAGCGGAACCCATTCTCCAATTCATAGCATAGTCGGACCGCACCGAAGGCCTGCCCGTGATGCAATTCGTGCTGTCGCTCAGTAACCTTCAGCGCCGGCGGAAACCTCCGGCTGTTCCTCCGAGGCTGGCACCCAGAGCGGCTCATCGTCGCCCGCCGCCGCGCGCTCGAAGATTTCGGGATCGAGCGGCTGGTCGATCATCAGGATCACGATGGGGTTGACCAGATACTTCCGGGCCACCTCATGCAGCTTCTCGGGCGTCAACCGGCCGACTGCCTCGAGGAAAGCCTCCGACGAATTCCGGCCCAGCCCGTAAAGCTCATCCAGAGCCAGCTCCGATGCCTGATCCGAAAGCGACTGGCTGTTGAGAAACTCGCCGGTCAGGACCATGGCGCGGGCATGGTCGAGTTCTTCCTGGCTGATCGGAGCATCGAGGAGCTGGCGATAGACACGCACGGTCTGTCGCAGCGCCTCGGGGCTCTTTTCGGGCAGGCTGTTGAAGGCCATGTTGAAGTGGCCGGGACGAAGTCCGGTTTGCTGGAAGGCCCAGACGGCATAGGCCAGCCCCGGCCCTTCGCCGCGCAATGCCTCGGTCAGCCGCCCGGAGGGGAACCGGGACAGAACGCGGCCCATCACGGCCATGGCGGCGTAGTCCTCATCGGTCCGTGTCGGGATGGGCCCGAGGACCACGGCGCCGGCGGCGGTGTTCTGTTTGCCGGTGACCACCTGCCTGGCCAGAGGCTGGCGGGGTTCGGGCAAGCCGGCCAGCTCGGTGATCGGCGCGCTTCGTGGCATCTGACCGAACACGGCCTTGACGGTTTCGATGACTTCCCGCGGATCGACATCGCCGACCACGGCCAGTACGGCCTGCTCAGCGCCCAAGCGGTCGCGATGGAAGCGGCGAATGTCATCGATGGTGATTCGCTCGATCGCCTCGCGCCGGCCGGTGGGCTCGAAGGCCCATGGATGGTCGCCATAGACGGCCCGGCGGATATGTCCGAACAACTCGCCCGACCAGGAATCCTGGCGCCGATCCAGCGCGGCGATGATGCGCCGTTGGACATTGGGCCATTCATCTTCACGCAACGCCGGATGCAGAATGACCTCGCCCATCAGACCCAGCACCTGCCGCATGTCGCCGGAAAGGAAATCGGCCTGGGCGTAGTGGGTGTTGTAGCCGGTCCCGGTGCTGATCCTGGCACCCAGTTCATCCAGCCGTCGGGCCAGTTGATCGGCGGACAGTTCGCGTGTGCCGCGCATCTTCATCCAGGCCAGCGCCCCGGCCAGGCCTTCGGAGCCCTGGGGATCAGCCAGGAGCCCGCCCGACTGGTAAAAGTGCGCCGCCGCGGCCGGCACCAGGGTGGTGGGGCGAATCAGGACACGCAGTCCATTGTCCAGGGTGTGCTCGACGATCTGGCCGCTGTCGGCAGCCCGGCCATCTTCGCGCGGGCGCTCCAGTTTTTCCTGGAGCCGCTCGATGAGCAGCCGATTATCCAGATCGACATCGATGAACTTGAACTCTGATGGATCGGGCTCCTCGGGCCGGGTCATCTCGACGGCGGCGGTGCCGGGTTCCAGCGGCCGGAGGACGATGCGCATGGTGCGATCGGCCCGGATGAACTTCTCGGCGGCGATCTGAAGATCGCGCGTCGTCAGCTTGTTGATCGCTTCGACGTAGTCCTGCAGGTGATCGGGATTGGCCGAGGTGATCAGATTCCACGCCAGCGAGGAAGCCAAACCCTGGGCGCTTTGCCCGCTCATCGCCACGCTCGCCCGCACACGCCGCTTGGCCCTGGCCAGTTCATCCTCGTTCACGCCATCGCGGATCACCTTGTTCAGCTCCGCCATGATGGCCCCTTCAACTTCCTTGAGGCGATCTTCCAGGCTCATGTCCGCCTGGGGCGTTCCGGTCCGGGGGCTGGCAAGCTCGGCATCGACGCTGAAGAATCCCTCACCCCAACTGAAGCTGATGTTGCCGGCGCTGATGGTGTTGACCAGCCTTTGCTCATCTCGAATGGATCGAACCAGGCGGCTGGCATCTCCGCTTGAGAGCACGCTGGCCAGCAGGTTCAACGCGTAGTCATGTTCGGCATTGGTCACGGTGCCCGGCCAGGCCAGCCGCAGCCGGGTCGCCCGGACATCAGCGCGGGCTTCCTGCGTCGGCGTATGTTCGGCGACCTCTTCGACAGGAAAGCGTATGGTCGGCAGGTCGCGTGCCGGCCGGTCCTTCCAGAATTCGGCGATCTGCTCAAGGACCGCCTTTCGGTCGACATCGCCGACAACGACCATGACCATGTTGTTGGGCACATACATTCGCTTGAAGAACTCGATGAGCTGTTCGCGGGTGATCTGGTTGAACTCATCGAGGTAGCCGATGGTGGGATGGCGCGCCGGGTGAAGCTGGAACCTCGCCTGCTGCGTATTGCGCCACAGGACGCGCCCGGGATCACCCCGGCCCATGGCGAACTCGCTGTTGATCACCTGCTTCTCGCGGAGGAACTCGGCTTCGTCGATGGTGCAGTTGGCGACCCAGTCATTGACCAGATCGATCGCGGTCGCGGCATGGTCGCGCGTGGTGTGAATGAAGTAGTTGACCCGGTCCAGCCCGGTCGTTGCGTTGATCTGCCCGCCGATCGAACTGAGCAGGCGCGCACCTTCGGCTTCGGTTCGGGTGGTGGTGGTGCCGCCGCAGACCAGGTGCTCGAGGTAATGCGAAAGTCCGGCGCCGATGAACTCCTGCTCGTAAATCGAGCCGGTCTTGACCACCATGCGAACCGAGACGACCGGCGCAGCGCGCGTCTCCTGAATGGCCACGATCATTCGGTTGGGCAGCGCGGCGATCAATCGCCCATCACGGTCCTGCAAGATTCGCACGTTCTTCTGGTCTCCTTGTCCAGGGTCAGCCGGGTTGGGTTCGGCTCGAACCAGGGTCGGGCCGAGCAGACTCAGCGATACAAGCATCGCCAGAAGAGTTCCGAAACACCGGCCGCTCAAGCGGCTGCATCGTTGGTTGCACATGTCCATCTCCTGGGCAACGCCGAAAATATGGGGTTGGGATGTTTCCGTCGGGCGATGTCGGCCTGTAAGTGTATCCCCGTCGAGGCGATCCGTCAGCCTCGGCCGGTTCGGATCGTGGCCGGCGCGGCGGAGACGTGAGCCTGATCGGGGCCGGTGGAGTGATGCGGGGCGAAAAAAAGCGCGGCTCTCCAGGCCCGAGGACCACGGAGAACCGCGCTGGTCGACCGGATCCACGAGATCCGGCCGGGGTGAGGAGCTTCACGGTTAACTACAAGGCATCGTTGTCCGATTCGCCCGTGCGAATGCGGATGGTCTTGTCCAAGCCGTAGACAAAGAGCTTGCCGTCGCCGACGTTGCCGCTTCGGGCCGATCCGACGACCGCATCGACGGCCTTGTCCAGGTCTTCGCTCTTGACCGCGATCTTGAGCATGATCTTGGGCACGAAGCCCACATCCATCCGGCCGCCTCGATAGCGTTCGGTATGGCCTTTCTGCTTGCCGAAGCCCTTGCATTCCAGGGCCGTACAGCCGTAGATGCCCAGCTTCGAGAGCTTATCCTTGACCGCGTCAAGCGCTGAGGGCTTGATCACCGCTTCAATCATGTGCATGGTAATTCTCCTTCAAGAACCAGTGGTTTACGGGAATGTTCCGGTTGGCCCGTCGTGGCGCACGGAGTTTTCGCTCCGGGCGCCACGCCCTTGGGCTCAAGACCCTTGCCAACCCGTTACGTCAACACAAACCGAGCTTTCATGGGTTGATTTACATTTCCCGTGCATGATAGCTCTTGATATAGACACGCTGGAAGTCCGGGTAAGCGCTCATGTCGTGCTCGCCCAGGTCCAGACCTTCCATCTCTTCCTCGGCGCTCACCCTCAGCCCGAACACGGCCTTGATGACCAGGAACAGGATGGTGGCGGAGATCGCCGTGAAGATGATGATCGAGAAGCAGCCGATGATCTGGTTCATCAACTGCGCGAAGCTGGCCTCCGAGCCGAAGATGCCCACGGCCAGGGTGCCCCAGATGCCGGCCACCAGGTGGACGCTGATCGCGCCGACCGGGTCATCGATCTTGATCTTGTCCAGCGCCAGCACGCTGAAGTACACGATGGCGCCAGCGATGATGCCGATGATCGCCGCCTCGGGCCAGCTCATCAGATCGGCGCCGGCCGTGATGCCGACCAGGCCGCCCAGCACGCCGTTGAGCGCCATGGTCAGATCGGGCTTGCCACCGGCGATCCAACTGATGATGCCCGCCGAGATGCAACCGCATGCCGCGGCGATGCCGGTGGTGACAAAGACCAGCGAGACTTCCGCCGGATCAGCGCTAAGCACCGAACCGCCATTGAAGCCGAACCAGCCCAGCCACAGCAGGAACACGCCGATCGTGGCCAGCGGAAGGTTATGACCGGGAATCGGGTTGACGGTGCCGTCGCTGGCATACTTGCCCAGACGCGGACCGAGAATGATCGCGCCGACCAGGGCGCCTGTGCCACCGACGGCATGAACCAGCGTCGAGCCGGCGAAATCAACAAAGCCCAGTTCATCCAGCCAGCCGCCGCCCCACTGCCAACTGCCGGTGATTGGATAGCTGATGCCAACGAACAGAGCCGTGAACAGCAGGAATGGGCCAAGGGCGATACGGCCAGCCACAGCGCCCGAGACGATCGTGGCGGCTGTCGCGGCGAACATACCCTGGAAGATGAAGTCGGCGTTAAGGGTGTAGGCTTCGTAGATTGGCGAGTTGTCGATCGCCGATTCGCCGTAGCCCAGACCGAGGCCGAACGAGAAGACGCCGGGGATCATCCAATCGCCCGGATACATGATCATCCAGCCGCAGATCGCGTACATGACCAGGCCGATGCACGGGATCATGGTGTTCTTGAAAAGGATGTTGACCGTTTCCTTGGAACGGGTCAGGCCGGCTTCAAGCGTCGCGAAGCCCAGGTGCATGAGGAACACCAGCGCCGCGGCGATCAGAATCCAGAGATTATCGACAACAAAGGTGGCCCACGAGAGGATTTCGACTTCGATCTCGCCGTCCTTCTCCATGGAAAAAATCGCCTTGCGCGTCTCTTCCGAGCCATCGGCGTAGGTGATGGTGACATAGCCAATGGTCTTGGCCGTGCCATCATCGTAATAGATGCCGACTTCTTCCAGATCGCCATCGTCGTCATATGTCAACGCATAGGCGGAGGTTTCGCCTTCGGACTCGATAACGATTTTGAACGCGGCTTCGAGTTGAGCCTTGTCGAAACTCCAGGTGACGGAGGTTTCGCCGGATTGAGTGAACATCGTCAGTTCCGGGGTTTCATCGGCCCGGGCCTGATCGGCGATCATCATTGATCCCATCAGGGCCACCAGGCAGATCCAAAGAGCACTGAATCGGTGCAGGTGCATAGTCCTAAACTCCCATGTTGGTTGGACCAGGGTTGGTTTGAGGGGTGCGGTCGTCCCGACCCATGCCGAATGTTCAAGCAGTCAGGCCAATGACGAATCGGGGATCGTCCGCGGACGAGGGACGAAGGCGATGCCGGCTTAAAGTTCCATGGCCGGATGCGGCGACCGTTTGGTTGTTCGGGTCGCACCGCATCGGGACATCGGGCCCGACGCGCCTTCACTGAGGGTTGAGGCTCTTGTCGCTAGGCATCCTCCTTTCCGGGGGCCATACCCAACGCAACCCCAAGTTCAGCAAAGTGAAGTTTCAGTTGACTCATCCACCCCGGATGACCATCTCCCGCCGCGCCGCCGACGACTTGCGACACTCTTCCCACAGGTGTCGCAAGCCAGGGTCCAGTTTTCGCGACGGGTGCCGGTCTTGAAGCGGGCCAGCTCGGCGCCGTCGCCGGTGCCTGCATGGCTCCGATAACCTCAAGCCAGGTCGTCAGTGCGGGATCATGGTTCCGGTATCGAGGCAAGGAATGGTCTCCTGGGCCGCTCGGGCGACCGCCGCCTGTTTACGCGACAGCGGCGGTGCATTCGATAGGAGAGGATGCAATCGCAGTGCCAGGAAAACGGTCAGACCATCCAGAAAGAGATAAACGTAATAATTAGAGAATCTTACGTCATAAAATGGTGATTGGGTCCGGGTAGGACCGTGCCTCAGTGGCCTACAAATCAAGCGTAGATGAACAATTAGTGCCTAATTTCTAGTCATTTTTTAGGGACTGTGCCTTGATGAAGCAGTTGTTCGGGCGGATGTGGTGAATTAAAATGGGGTCAGGTCAGGGGTTGGCCGGCTGGATACGAGCCGAGTGCGGGGTTGGAGACCAATTTAGAAAATTTGCCGGACACGAGATATCGGTGAAATGCCATCCTAGTATCTGGACAAACGATCAAAACGTTCAAAGTGACCGCATGCGTGGTGGTCATCGAAACGGCGGATCGTCCCAGGGATTGGATTGGTGCCCATGAGCGCAAACAAGAAAGTCGTCATCGTCGGTGCCGGACCAGGGGGATTGGCTTCGGCCATGCTCCTGGCCAAGGCGGGTCTTGATGTCACCGTCCTCGAACGCCGCGCGGCGGTGGGGGGTCGAACATCCACCATGGAGGCCGAGCGGTTCCGGTTCGACCTGGGGCCGACCTTCTTCCTCTATCCGCAAATCCTCAGGGAAATCTTCGCCGCGTGCGGACGATCACTCGACCGGGAGGTGGAGCTCAAGCGACTGGATCCGCAGTATCACCTGCGGTTCGAGGAAGGTGGCGATCTGCTGGCGACGCCGGATGTCGATCGGATGAAGGAGCGGCTGGCCCGTCTGAACGGAGATGATGCGGGCAACCTTGAAGCCTATCTTGCCGACAATCGGGCGAAGTTCAAGGCCTTTGCGCCGATCCTGCAGCAGCCGTTCAGTAAGCTGACGGACCTGTTGAACCCGAAGCTGCTTTCGGCGGCGCTTCTTGTCAGGCCGTGGCTCAGCGTTGATTCCGACCTCAAGCGGTGGTTCAGCGATCCGCGTGTGCGTCTGGCGTTCACATTTCAAAGCAAGTACCTGGGCATGTCGCCGTTTACCTGCCCGAGCCTGTTCACGATTCTCTCTTTCCTCGAATATGAGTATGGTGTGTTTCACCCGATCGGGGGATGTGGTGCCGTCTCGCAGGCGATGGCCCGTGTCGCCGGTGAGATGGGAGTGAAGATACACCTTAACGAACCGGTCACGAGCGTTCGAGTGGAAAAAGGCCGCGCGACGGGCGTCGCCACGACATCGGGTGAGTGGGATGCCGATGCCCTGGTGATCAATGCCGACTTCGCCGAGGCGATGCGTCGGCTGATCCCTGATCAGCACCGTCGTCGCTGGACCGATCGCAGGATTCAGAAGAAGAAATTTTCCTGCTCGACGTTCATGATGTACCTGGGCATCGAAGGGCTGGAGGAAGACCTGGCCCATCACACCATCTTCCTGGCCCGTGATTATCAGCAGAACATCGAAGATATCGACAGGCGGCACGTGGTCAGTCAGAATCCCTCGTTCTATGTGCAGAACGCGTGTGTCACCGATCCCACGCTCGCTCCGACGGGCCAGAGCACGCTTTACGTTCTTGCCCCGGTCACGCATCAATCGCCGAATGTGGACTGGCCCTCCCAGACGGCCACGTTCCGAGCGTTGATGTACCGGCAGCTTGAGAAGATCGGTCTGCGTGATCTTGAAAAGAGAGTTCGGTTCGAGAAGGTCATCACACCCCGCGATTGGGAGCACGATCACCATATTCATCGCGGGGCGACGTTCAACCTGGCGCACAATCTCGGCCAGATGCTCCATCGACGGCCCAACAACCGATTCGAGGATGTGCGGGGGGTCTATCTTGTCGGTGGGGGCACACATCCGGGCAGCGGGTTGCCGGTGATCTACGAGTCGGCAAGAATCAGTTCCCGGCTGCTGCTGGGAGACCTGGGGGTTCGCGTGGGCTGGCTCGAGCCCAAGCCACCCGAGCCACAGAGTCCGTTCGGACGATTGGTCGGAGCCGCTTCGCATGCCGCTACGCTCTGAAGCACAACTCGAACTCGAACCTCGGACATCGGACGGCGCACGCCCGGTCACGGAAGGCATGGCCTCAGGGGTGGATGCCGAGGTTGCCCGTGCCCGCGAGGCATGGGCCCTGTGGCGTCAACGGTCGGTCACCGAGCGGCTCGGCATCATTGCGCGATTCAAGCATCTGATCGTCGAGCATGCCCGGGACCTTGCCGGCGCCATCACCTTTCCGCGCCGTGAAAGCGTCGCTGAATCGATCAGTGCTGAAGTCCTGCCTCTGGCCGATGCCTGCCGTTTTCTTGAACGTTCAGCCAGGCGAGCGCTCAAGCCGCGCCGAGTGCGCCGAGGCCGGCCTTGGTGGCTGATGGGTCATCGCCTGACGATCCATCGTCAGCCCCTGGGGGTGATCCTGATCATCGGCCCGTTCAATTATCCATTGATGTTGATCGGTGTTCAGCTCATTCAGGCACTGGTTGCCGGCAATGCGGTGGTGATCAAGCCGGGCCAGGGTGGTGGTGAAGCTGCGCGAATGCTGGTGGGGCTGCTGGTTCGCGCGGGATTGGATGAGAACCTGGTTCGCGTGTTGGATGAATCGCCCGACTCGGCCCGCCGCGCCATCGAGGCGGGGGTGGACAAGGTGATTCTGACCGGATCGGCCCGGACCGGCCGCGCGGTCATGGAGGCGTGCGCGCCGAAGCTGACGTCTTCGATCATGGAGCTTTCCGGATGCGATGCCATGATTGTTCTGTCAGGGGCTGATTTGGAGATGGTCGCCGACAGCGCCGTGCTGGGCTTGCGATTCAATGCCAGTTGCACCTGCATCGCGCCGCGCCGCCTGTTCATCCCTGATGAGCCCGATCACCCCTTGCCTTCGATGATTGAAGGGCGTCTGGCTGACTTACCCCCCGTGGAACTCCCCGAGACGACCAGGCAACCGCTCGAACATCGAGTGCGGGAGGCGCTCGAAGCCGGTGCCGTGCTGTGGCATGGCGATATCGCCGAGTTGCGTAAGGGCGGTCCGATACGGCCGCTGCTGATCGAGCATGCCCGCCCGGACATGGCGCTTCTGAACGAGGATATCTTCGCGCCGGTATTGAGCATTGTCCGGTATCGCTCGACCGGTAGCCTGATCGAGGCGGTGAACGGGTGCCGGTACGGGTTGGGGGCCAGCCTGTTCGGGCCGGAGCGTCCGTGTCGGTCTCTGGCGTCGGAGCTTGCGGTGGGTGTGGTGAGCATCAATGACTATCTGGCTCCGCTTGCCGATCCCCGGCTGCCTCTGGAGGGTGTCCGACATAGCGGCTTTGGGCCGACACGGGGCGTCGAGGGGCTTTTGGCCATGACGCGCTCCATGGCGGTCAGTCGTCGCGGCGGCCGCCAACGGCCGCACCTTCAGCCGATTGCCGCCGATGATGCGGAGCTGTTTCTCAGCTATCTCCGACTTGTTCATGGACGCGGGCTCTTTAATCGCCTGAGTGCGCTGCCCGATCTGCTCCGTTCCCTGGTTCGCAAGGCTCGCACAATGCGCGCCACCCGAAAGGACAATCCCCCATCATGATTCTCACTTCGCAAACCTCGACGCAAACCGCATCGCGCGTGGCCGTTATCGGTTCCGGGCTGGGCGGATTGGCCGCGGCATGCACCTTGGCCGCGCGTGGCTATGAGGTCGTCGTCTTCGAGAAGAACTCGTGGCTGGGTGGCAAGGCCGCGCAGCTCCAGAGCCCCGAAGGCTTCCGTTTCGACATGGGCCCGACCATCCTGACCGTGCCCTCCGTGCTGGAACGCATCTTCGCCGAAGCGGGAAAGTCGCTTGGCGAATCAGTTCCCATGGTGCGACTCGATCCACAGTGGCGGTGTTTCTTCGAGGATGGCTCGGTGCTTGACCTCGAGGAGAACACCGGGCGGATGGCCGGCAAGCTCGAAGCCTTCGCGCCCGGGAAGGGTGCTGAACAGGGCTACCGCCGTTTCATGGAACTGAGCCGGAAGCTGCATGATGTCTCCGATCGGTTCTTCTTCTGGAAGAGCGTGGAGTCCATCAAAGACACGTTTGATGCCTCCACGTCGTTCAAACTCTCGACGCTGTCCGATGTGCTGAGCCTTCGCATGGGCCGGACCGTGGCCGGGACCATTCGCGGCTTTGTCTCCGACAAGCGTGCCGCGCAGATGCTCGACCACTTCACGCAGTACGTCGGTTCTTCGCCGTACAACTCGCCCGCGGTCCTCTGCTCGATCGCCCACATGCAGACGCAAGAGGGCATCTGGTATCCCATCGGCGGCACTCGAGCCGTGCCCGAGGCGCTGACGAAGCTGGCTGAGTCCCTCGGTGTGGTCTTCCATCGTGGCCATGAGGTGGTCAAGATCATGGTGGAAGGTGATCGGGTCACGGGCATCATGACCGACGATGAGCAGGTCCATGCCTTTGGCGCGGTGGTCTCGAACATGGATTCGGTCCGCACGCACCGCGAGCTATTGGAATATCCGATCGGGTCGAAGTTTCTGGGCAGGCGTAAATTCGAGCCCGCCTGCTCCGGCGTTGTGCTTTTCCTGGGACTGAAGGAAGCTTACGACCATGTCCTGCATCATGATTTTGTCTTCTCCCGTGACCCGGAGGAGGAATTCGAATACATCTACAAGCGCGGCGAGCCCGCGCCGGACCCGACGGCGTATCTCTGCTGCCCATCCCGAAGCGATCCGGAGGTCGCTCCGATCATTGATGGCAAGCGCGGCGAAGCGCTATATGTGCTGGTTCACACGCCATATCTTCGCCCGCATCATGACTGGAGCCGTATGCTTCCGGAATACCGCCGGGTCATCATTGACAAGCTCAAGCGAACCGCGGGGATGAGCGATATCGAAGATCGCATCGTTTTCGAGCGGACGCTGACTCCGCGGGATATTCATGAGCGTTATCATGTTCTGGATGGCGCGATCTATGGGCTGGCCAGTCACGGCCGATTCTTCGGTGCGTTCAAGCCGGGCAATCGTAGCCGCGATCTTCGCGGCCTTTACCTCGCCGGTGGCGCAGCGCATCCGGGGCCGGGCATGCCGATGGTGATGATGTCCGGCTGGATCGCCGCGGATTCGCTGGCGCAGGATGGGCTGGTGCGTCCGGCCGGAAGCCCGGCATCGAGCAGCCAGCGGGAAGTGGGTTCGTAAAGGGCGGTTGAACATGGCGACCACGTCCGGTCACACGGGCCTTGAAACAACTCCAGAAGCCCGCGCGGTGCTTGAACGGCGATCGTCCCGGATGATCCGAGGGTTCAATCGGTATCTGCGCTGGTATCTGTCGCGTCATCTTCGACAAGTCGCGATCCTCGATGATGCGCTCCTGCCCGACCTCGCCGGACGCGCGGCGGTTATTCACCTCAACCACCCATCCTGGTGGGATCCGCTGATCGTCATGCTGCTGGCCGATCAGTTGCTCCCCAAGCGAAGGCATTTCGGGCCGCTGGATGCCGAAGCGCTCAAGAAGTATCGCGTCTTTGAGAAGCTGGGTGTCTTTGGTGTGGATCAGGAATCGGCCTCGGGAGCCCGGGCTTTTCTCAGGATCGCGCAAGGGTTGCTGGCTGATCCTGAGCATGTGATCTGGATCACCGCCGAGGGAGCATTCACCGATCCGCGCCGACGTCCGATCCAACTCAGGCCGGGTATCAGCCACCTGGCCCGATCGATGCCGGAGGTGGCCTTTATTCCGATGGCCCTGGAGCTGGTCTACTGGCAGGAGCGTACCCCGGAGGCCCTGATCGCCTTCGGAGAACCGATCGTTCCCGCAAGTAACGGGAGTGAAGGTGGTGAATCGGTCGAGGCATGGACGCGTCGGCTGGCGGAGAATCAGCAGGCGATCCAGGACCGGCTGGCATCGGTGGTGATGGAGCGTGATGATTCACGTTTCCTTCCAGTGCTGGTGGGTCGAACGGGTGTGGGTGGCTTTTACGACTTCTGGCGGCGGATCAAGTCATTCTGGCGCGGCGAGCGGTTCGACCCGTCCCATGCCGCCGGGCTGCGCCGGCGATCGGGGGAGCGATCATGAGTTTTGCGGTCGGTATCTTCCTGCTGGTCATGGTTTCGATTCCCGTGACGATGACGGCGGTCAACCTGTTGGGGGTATATCGCCGCGCTGCAAAGGTCACTCCGGACGGAGATTCTCAACCGCTTGGGCGCATCTCGGTTCTGATTCCCGCCCGCGATGAAGAGAGCTCGATTGGCCAGGCGATCGAATCAGCGCTGGCCTCGGGTGGCGTCGAGCTGGAGGTGATCGTGCTGGATGATGATTCGTCCGATCATACCGCTTGGATCGTCAAGCAATGGCTTGAACGTGACTCGCGCGTTCGGTTGGAATCCGCACCGCCGCTGCCATCGGGGTGGTGCGGCAAGCAGCATGCCTGTTTCGTCCTCGCGGGACTGGCCCGGCACGAGATACTGGTATTCATGGATGCGGATGTTCGGCTGGAGCCGGACGGGCTGGCGCGCATGGCGCGGGAGATGGATCGACTGGAGACCGATCTGCTCAGCGGCGTGCCCCGGCAGATCACGGGAACATGGCTGGAGAAGCTGCTGATCCCCTTGATTCATACGGTGCTGCTGGGCTACCTGCCGATGCCGGCGATGCGGGCCACGAAACTGGTGGGCTTTGGCGCGGGTTGTGGTCAACTTTTCATGGCGCATCGCCAGAGCTATCGGAAGATGGGCGGACACGAGCGTATCCGCGATTCGATGCATGACGGCGTGACCCTGCCCAGAGCCTTCCGCAGAGCGGGATTCCACACCGACCTTGTCGATGCCACGGACCTGGCCCGTTGCCGTATGTATCGAAGCGCGGCGGAGGTATGGCGCGGGCTGGGCAAGAACGCGGGCGAGGGCATGGCCGGCCCGAAGGCGATCGTCGTCTGGACGATCCTTCTGGGCATGGGGCATGTGGTGGCCCCCATCGCGGGGCTGGCCCTCCTGACCGGCCTGATCACCGGCCCATTTGATCCGAACTGGCCGGTTGCGCTGGGTTTGACCGCCCCGTGGCTGCTTCGGATTCATCAATCCCTTCATTTCCGCCAAAGCCTGTTGGGCGCGGCCATGCATCCGCTCAGTGTTCTGCTGCTGCTGGCGATCCAATGGCAGGCGCTCTATCGAAGGTTGGCCGGTGTTCAATCAGGCTGGAAGGGCAGAAGCTACCCGGCCGGTGCGGTCGAAGGTTAGTCTGGCAAGTCTCTACACGCCTTCGAAATCCGGGCATCGGATCGCGTACACTTTGGCTGGCGGTTTCGTTGATCGACCGTCCGGAATATCAGCCGCAATGCACAGGATGGAACGAAAAGTTGAATTGCTCGCTCCCGCGGGCGACTGGGAAGCCCTCAAGGCCGCGGCGGCCAATGGGGCGGATGCGGTATATCTTGGCCTGTCTGAATTCAATGCCAGGCACCGGGCCCATAACTTCACGGTTGATGAGCTTCCCGGCGTGGTCGCCTATCTTCACGAACGCAACGTTCGGGTGTATGTCACGCTGAACACGCTCATCTTCTCCGATGAACTGGAATCGGTGGCCCGCACCGCGCGGGCGATCAACGAAGCCGGAGTCGATGCGGTGCTGGTTCAGGATGTCGGCCTGCTGCGGATGCTTGGCCGGATGTGTCCGGACCTTGAGGTTCATGCATCGACCCAGATGACCTTGACCGACGGTTGGAGCATCGAATGGGCCCGGCATCAGGGTGTGGCCCGCGTGGTGCTTCCCCGTGAATTGTCGATTCACGATATCAGGCGGATCGCCGGTATGACTGAGCTTCCGCTGGAAGTCTTCATCCACGGAGCATTGTGTGTCGCATACAGCGGCCAGTGTCTGACCAGCGAATCCATTGGCGGACGAAGCGCCAATCGCGGCCAGTGTGCCCAGGCGTGCCGGCTTCCCTACGAGCTTTATGTTGATGGCCGCCATGTTGACTTGGACGGGCAATCCTATCTGCTCAGCCCGCAGGATCTGGCCGGGTATGAGATGGTCACGGATCTGGTTGACGTGGGTGTTTGCAGCCTCAAGATTGAGGGACGTCTCAAGAGCGCTCACTATGTCGCCGCGGCGACCACCGTTTACCGCCGCGCCTTGGACAAGGCGTTGGCCGGTGAAGCGTTTGAGCCGGATGAACAGGACATCGAGGCGATGAGCCAGAGCTTTTCGCGTGGGTTCTCACCGGGATTCCTCGATGGGATCAATCACCAGCGTCTGGTTCAGGGCTACTTTCCCAAGCATCGGGGCGTGCGACTTGGGACGGTGGTCGACGTCAGCCGCCGTGGGGTCATCATCCGTCTGGAGGCATCCGTTCGGCCACCGCGCCCGGGTGATGGGGTGGTTTTCGATCAGGGGCATCCGGAGCAGGATGAGCAGGGCGGCCGGTTGGTGGCGGTGACTCCGTGGGCGGCGGGGCCGGGGCGCACGGGCAAGGGTCGATCGAACCGGGATGGCTTTCTGGAGTTGGTTTTTCTTTCCGGCCATGTTCAGCTCGAGGCGGTTGAGATCGGCGCTATTGTGTGGAAAACCGACGATCCGAAGCTCGAGCGGCGTCTGCGACAATCATGGTCGAGTGAACGGATCGTCCATCGTCGGCCGCTCGATGCCCGCGTGGTGGCCGAGGTCGGCAAGCCGTTACGGCTGTCGCTGAAGAGCGCCGATGGTATTGAGGCTGAGGTGGCGTCCAGCGAGCCGCTCGAAGCGGCCGTTCGCCAGCCGGTGGATGAAGCCATGGTGCGGGCGCAGCTTGAGCGCCTGGGAGATACGCCGTTCGAGCTGGCTGGTTTGGAGCTTATCGCGCCGGCCATCGAGTCAACCTCAGAAGCGCAGGGGCCCGGGCCGGCGCGCGCGATGGTGCCCAAGAGCGTGCTCAATGAGCTTCGCCGCGCGGCCGTTGGGCGGCTTCTGGCCAGGGAGGCCAGTTCACCACGGGCATACGTGCCCGGGGTTCCGGCAGCGCTTCGCGCTGAGTCGGCGGCGAGAGTTGCCGAGTCGATCAATCGTCAGGAAGGGGAGGCGGACGGGGACGATGCGCGGCTGACGGTGCTGGTGCGGACCACGGATCAGTTGGAGCAGGCGCTCTCGTGGCGAAGTCGGGAGCGGGTGGGTCGCGTTCAGACGGTCTATTGCGATTTTGAGGATGTCCGGCGATATGTCGATGCGGTCGAACGGGGGTGTCGTGAGGGTGTGCGAATCGTGCTCGCCACGCCACGCATCATCAAGCCGGGCGAGGAAGGGTTGCTGTCGCAGGTGGTTCGGTGTCGACCGGATGGCGTATTGATCCGAAACCTTTCCGGTCTGGCCTGGATGCGATCCCAATCGCCCGCCATGCCGCTGGTGGGGGATTTCGGTTTGAACCTGACCAATGAACTGACGGCGGGCGTGCTGGCCGGCGAGGGACTGGTTCGGATGACGCCCAGCCACGATCTGACCTGGTCGCAACTGGCCGCGATGCTCAAGTGGGTCGATCCTCGCTGGTTTGAGATGGTGATCCACCAGCACATGCCGATGTTTCACATGGAACATTGCATCTTCGCGGCGACACTCAGCGAAGGCAAGGACTACCGCGACTGCGGCCGGCCCTGCGATCACCATCGGGTGGAACTGGCCGACCGAGCGGGGGTCAGGAATCCGCTCCTGGCGGATGTCGGTTGTCGGAACACGCTGTTCAACGGAGTGGCCCAGAGCGCTGCTGAGTATGTGCCACGCATGCTGGGCATGGGGTTAAGATGGTTTCGCATCGAGTTGCTCAACGAGTCGGGGCGTGCGGTGCATGAGCTTCTGGACCGATATGCCCCGGTCCTGAGCGGTCGGGAAGCGGGCCGGAAATTGTGGCGGCAACTCAAGGTGCTCAGCCAGGTGGGCCTGACGCGCGGCACACTCGACGATTAGCCGATCGGCCCGGAGCGTCAGTACGCCTTGGCCCAGACCACACGCTGCTTACTGGGTTTGCCGGTGAAGGGGCAGGTGCCTGGCTCGGCTTCGAGCCCTTCCTGTCCGGGCATGGGAATGCAGCGAACCGTGACGCCCAGATCGCGCGCGATCTGGTCTTCGAGTTCCGCATCGCCGCAGAAGTGAGCCAGGGCGAAGCCGCCGTGAATCTCCGGCTTCTCCTTGTCCTTGGGCGTGAAATAATCGTAGAACGATTGGCGGTCGTCGAACGAGCGGGTGTTTTCCCGCCGGTACTGTCTTGCGCGGCTGAGCATGGCGTCTTGAATCCCGGCCAGAAGGGCGGGGGCCTTTTCGATGAACTCGGCCCGGGGCATGCTGGACTTATCCTTGTGGGCCTTATCGCGACGCGCCATGAAAACCGAGTCTTCCGCGATATCCCTTGGGCCGATTTCCAGTCGAATGGGCACACCCTTCTTCACCCAGGACCACATCTTTTCGCCGCCGCGCATGTCACGTTGATCCACTTCAACGCGTATCGGCTGATCGCCATATCGCTGCGATCGCAAGTCCTGCGCCAGCCGTTGGCACCAGTCGAAGATCTCCCGTGGATTCTCGCTCTTGCCCAGCACGGGCAGGATCACAATATGCCGGGGTGCCAGTCGAGGCGGCAGCATCAGCCCATCGTCATCACTGTGGGTCATGATCAGGCCGCCGACCAGGCGTGTGGAAACGCCCCATGATGTCGTCCATGCGTGCTGCCGCTGACCGTTCTGATCCAGGAACATGATCTCCGAGGCCTTGGCGAAGTTCTGGCCCAGGAAGTGGCTGGTGCCGGCCTGAAGCGCCTTGCGGTCCTGCATCATGGCCTCGATGCATAAGGTATCGACGGCCCCGGGGAACCGTTCGCCCGCGGTCTTGCGGCCCCGGATGACGGGCATGGCCATGTAGTTCTCGGCGAAATCGGCATAGACCCCGAGCATGCGGATCGTTTCCTCAACGGCTTCATCTTCGGTGGCGTGGGCGGTGTGTCCCTCCTGCCAGAGGAATTCCGTGGTGCGCAGGAACATGCGGGTGCGCAGCTCCCAGCGGACCACGTTGGCCCACTGATTGATCAGGATGGGAAGATCGCGATAAGACTGCACCCACTTGGCGTACATCGCGCCGATGATGGTCTCGCTGGTGGGCCGGACGATCAGCGGTTCTTCCAGTTCTCCCGCCGGCACAAGCGATCCATCCGGGCCGGCCTCAAGCCGATGATGCGTCACCACCGCGCATTCCTTGGCGAACCCCTCGACATGCTTGGCTTCCTTCTCCAGAAAGCTCTTGGGGATGAACAGCGGGAAGTAGGCATTCTCGTGCCCTGTGGCCTTGAACATGGCATCGAGCGATTGCTGGATGTTCTCCCACAGGGCGAATCCCCACGGCTTGATCACCATGCAGCCGCGCACCGGCGAGTTTTCCGCCAGATCGGCGGCGCGGACCACCTGCTGATACCACTCGGGGTAATTTTCCTGGCGGGTTGGAGAGATCGCGGTCTGCGGGGCCTTGGCCATGGGAAACGGACTCCATCTACGTTTGGGAAGGCAAGGGGTGATAGTCTAGCGTTCCGGGCACGGAGGCATCGGGAGCCGTGGCCCTTGCGTCTGAGCGGGGGGAAGCCGAGCCGGAGCCGGTCCGCCGCCCGGAACGTGAAACCAGAAGGCCGGAATCCGCCGGATTCAAGGACTCGGAGCGGATCGCGAATTTCCAGTGGCCTCGGGGTCGCCGTGCGATGCGGTTGAGGGTTCAAGCACCTGCTTGATGTAGAACTCGTAATCCTCAACGGCAAGCCGCGTCAGCGTGTGGTGGAAGCGGACGGCCATCAGCATTTCCAGATAGGGCTTGGGCTTCCGAGCGATTTCGATGGCGATCTGGTACGCCTTGCCGCCGGGCGGGCGAACCGGGGCCTCCTTGCGCCAGACTTTGCCGAACTCCGATGCGGGCAATCCGACGGCGATTTCCAGGGCGCGGCGGGCATGCCTGGGATCATCGGTCAACTCGATCACCTGCGGGTGGATCGCCAGCCAAGCGGTCAGCTCTCCTCTCAGCTTCCGGCGAGCCTCGATTTCCCGATTCAGCCGCTGGTTGCTGCGGCCCCCGAACTCACGACGGAATGCCCGGGCGTAGCACATACGGTCCTTCTCCCACCCCGCGTCCAATTCACCCAGCAGATACTCATCGTCCACCCGCCTTCGAAGCAGACTGGCGGCTTCGAAATCCGGATGGATCGCGCGCTGCATCAACTGGACCGCCAGTTCGGGTTTGGAACTGAACACCCGGTGGAACAGGGTCACTCGCATCCTCTGAAGCGTGGCCAGCGCTTCGGAGCCCGCGTGTTCGGCCACCTGCTGATCCATCACCGGGTTCGGCCAGAAGAAGTGATCGGACACGAAGGTGTAGCCGGGATACCGCCGGTCCAGCGAATGGCAGGCCGAGGCCACGCGAAGCTGTGTCGCCCGGACAATGAAGCGGAACCACATCGTCTGGCGCGAGCGTTTGAAGCTCCACCGGATGGTGTGACCATGGCCAAGACACGCCTCCCGCCGGGCCCGCAGCAGCAGATCATTGCCGTGAAACTGCTCGCTGAGCTTGTTGTCCGTGTGATGGAAAGGGGCTCCATCGTACCAGTCCTTGAGCATGGTCAGGTCATATCGGAATCGGTCGTGCATTTCAGCACGGCTCATGGGCACACCGACGATGAAGTCGAAGAGATATCCCCAACCTTCCCGGGTCAGGGCCAGCCTGGAAAGCGGTTCCTCCAGAACCTTCGGCGGGTCATCGACGGCCCTTCGAATCCGGCCGAGCAGATATCTCTCCAGTTCATCGTGATGAGACGCCAGCCAGCGTTTCTCGCGCTCGATTTCCTTGGGCTCGATGTATCGGGTCTCCGGCTCGAACGCGTGTTGCCAGAGAGCTTCGGCATGAACCTTTCCACGGCTTTTCTTCATCTCTTGCAGCAGATTGCTGCCCTTGGCTTCGGCGATCTGGAGAAAATAACGGGAAAAGCCGCCACTGATGAGCATGAGCAGGAAGCCGCCCAGGCAACTGATCAGCAGGATCAGGCCCGTGCCGGTCGCGGCCGATTGCATGGTCATGCCGGTATCGATACGGCGTCCCAGAATCCACAATCCGAGCATCGCGATGCCCACGGCCATGGTCCGGCGGAGGGTTCCGCGATACAGCCAGAAGCCCAACCAGGCGAACAGATCGGCCAGCGTGATCAGACCACGCAGATCATGGAAAGTCTGGACCAGAATCTCCAAGGGCCGCCGACGCGGCACCTCCTGCGACGAGATCGTCTCCTGATCGACATCGCGACGTTGGGCGGGTTCATAGCTCATCGACTTGCAGCAACCCGAGCGTCGCAAGGTCCGCCTGATAACGTTCCAGGCTTTCAAGCGTGGTCAGGCCATACTCCTCGTAGAACCATTCGCCGACCATGTAGCCGTCGTACTCGGCGACCTTGAGCCGCTGGCAGATGTCCGAGAGCGGAAGATCGCCTCCACCGACCGGGCGGACAATGACGCGCTGGTCATCGTTGAGTCCATCATGCAGATGGACATGGACGATCAGGTCGCCCAGGGCGCTGAAGGTTTCCGATGGTGTTTCGCCTTTGCGAAACGGATGCAGCGGATCGTAAAGCACGCGGACCCGTGGATGGTTGACCTTGCGGACCACATCAGCCATGTCACGCCCCCGGCTCAGGCCATCATGGGTCTCCAGGGCCAACGTGACCTCAAACTCATCAGCGGCCTCCGCCGCGATGCGAAGGTGATCCACCAGATCGCTGTGGTAATGCCGCCGGTCAACGCCGTCAGGGACCGGCCCGCCAAAGACCCGGAGCAACGGACAGTCCAGATCGGAGGCCAGCTCCAGGCGTTCACGGAGCGGCTCGAGCACATCCGGTTCGATCATCCTCAGGCTGGTGGCCAGGCAGCAGACATTCATGGCCCGCTTCTCAAGCAGACGCCGGAATTCCTTACGCTCGCTGGTCACCGACCACGCCTCGACGCGATGATCGTGCAGCGCATCACAACGAAATTCGATCCCATCGAAACCCAGCTTCACGGCCACTTCGACCACCTGGATGAAATCGAGCTTCGGGCATGCGAACGTGGTGAATGCGAACTTCACAGGTCTCTGATCTCCGGTCAGCGTGGGGGACTGCGGGCATCAGAATAACCGGATCGCCTTCGATGCGTAGCCCGCCTCCCATCAATACCCTTGGCCGCGGCGGGGTCTTCAGCCCCGACGACGCCTGCCCAGGGCCAGAATCGCAAGTCCGAGGCTGGCCGCGGTCGAGGGCTCGGGGACGAGCGTGGGCGGGCTGATCGAGTCCCCGAATCCTTCAAACAACAGAAATGCATCGCGCAATCCAACTCGACCACCCCCGGTGAAGTCTCCATCGCGCCACGTCTTGCCGTTGACCTGGCCCAGTGAAGCCTGGAGGATCGCCAGGTCAAGGTCATCCACGACCCCATCGAGGTTGGCATCGCCGATCAGTGCCCGGGCGACCAACTCGATGGTTGAGCCATGATCCTCCAGCTCGAGCCAGAGTCCGGCCAGCCCCCCGACACCGGGCTCATCGCCCAGAACCGTCGCGAACGAGCCGACGGTGGAGGTTGCGGCGATGACATCGAAGCGGTCGCCCGGAAGCGCATCGAAGCCCGGCGATGTCTGGATGAGCAGTTCACCATCGACCATCGCCGCGCCGGTCATCGTGATGGGGGCTTGATGCGCATCCGGATTGGCCAGCTCGATCCGAAGCGTCGAACCCTCGCCCAGATGCAGATCACCCTGAACCGCGATGCGCATGGTCGGTTCCCCACCCAGATGCAACTCGCCGTCGTTGATGAGATCGCCGATGATCGTCAAGGCACCGGCGCCGGTTCTGCTCCAGTGGGCATCGGCTTCGATGAGAAGGTCGGCCTGTACCTGGCGTGATGCCGGCACTTCGAAAACGTATGCGGCATCACGAATCACCACCTGCCCAAGGGTCAGATCAGCCTGGATCGTTACCGTGCCATTGCCACCGGTGAAAATGGCGTTTCGCGACGGCGAATCGCTCAGGCTCATGTGGTTGAAACCGTTGAAGAACGTCTGACCGGATGCGGTCCATGCGCCGTCGCCACCAAGGTTTGATGGCCCCTGCTGGTCCGGATCCCAGAAGAGGTTCTGAAACAGCGAAGGTGAATCGACAAGGATTTCCACATCGCTGATGATCGCCTGGGCGGTGTTCGTTGCCCGCCAGAAGAGCCGGATTCCCTCGATCGTGTCGAACTGCTTGACAAGACCGTTGGCATCGAACTGCTCACCAGGATCGGTGATATCGCCGAGCATCTGCGTGCCCACGAGATCGCCGTCATACCAGAGCTCCTGGCGGTCGGGCTTGAGCACGTAGGAGTAATCCTTCCACGCCGATTGCGAGTATCGATTGAGCCCGGCGCCTTCAACACCCGGGACATTGGGTTGAGGACTATCTCCGCCGGGGGCCGATGAGAAGCCGGGCAGCCACACGCCATTGACAAACTCGAACTCGCCTTCAGGCTCCGGGCCGCCGCCGTACATGATCATGGCCTGCTGATTCAGCGTCCGGATACGCATGTTGTACGCCGGGCGCCCCCACCAGGCGGAGTTCGGATCGGTGGTCCTGGACGGGCTGTTGATGTCCAGCCCATCTTCGGGATAGTCGTGAACATAGGTCACCACGAAACGGCTGCCTTCGTTACTCAGCGAGCCCGAATCCCAGATCGCCCGGAAATTGATGGTGATGGTGGTATCGCCGGATGAGCGATCAATCGGCATCGCAAACTGGTAGTCGAGCGCCTGGAACATACTGGTTGTGCCCAGGGCAAAGCCTTGAGCGGCCTTGACGGCTTCAGTCACCGTGATGCCCGTCACACCCTGCACGGTCTTTGTCTGGATGCCGCTGGTGCCAGTGGGATTGCCACCCCAGGAAACGGCTTTGAGCAATTCCACCCACTCCGAACCATAGCCCGTGTCCAGATCGTCTGAGAAGATCGTGACCGGTTGCGCGGCCGCATTGAGTGAATACGATGCGGCCAGGAACGCGGCCATGGTCGAATAACGGAAAAGATCGCGCGTTTTCATTCGTTCCTCCTCGAATCGAGACCTTTCGCGGCCACCTCCGCCAGGATCAGTATATGCTGAGGATGCCGGAAGAACGGCCGCCTGTGAGCGGAATGCGGAAAACGTCACAACCTTTTCGCTTCCAGAGCCCGAGGTCGCTGAGCCTGCGACTGGGGGTGATGCCGCGAGTGTCGGTCGCGCCTCGGCCGGGGTTTGGGTCGTGCGGCCGGGAGTGGGCAATCTATGGCTCAACCCGGCGAATCAGATCCAGCCTGCGCTTGAGCCAGGGATTCTCGTTGATGTCGGTCAGCCGGTTCGGGTCATACAGCTCGATACTGACCCACTGGAACATCGGAGCGATGGGCTGTTCCTGAAGCAGAAGCTCTTCCGCTTCGCGCAGCCGCGCCAGCCGTCGGGCCGGGTCCACGATGCCGCCGGCTTCACGGAGGATCGAGTCATATTCCTCGTTGGAGAACCCGGCCATGTTGTTGCTGTCGCCGGTTCGCCACATATGCAGCCAGGTGGTCGGGTCCTGGTAGTCGCCAAACCAGTTGCCCAGGGCGATGCTGTGATCGACGCGCTTGACGCGATCGAAGAAAATGGCGTTGGTTGTGCCCTCCATCTCCACATCAATGTTCAGGTGGGTTCTCCAGTCCCGGATGAGTCGTTCCACCAGCGGTCGCGCGCCACTGTCAGCCCGGTAGAGGAGCGTCAGCCGGCGAGCCGGGGGGCCGATCTGTTCGATGATCCGCCGGGCCTCCTCGGGATCGAATGTGATCCCAGCCTCCTGCGGCGGGTCGTAGTCCGGAACAGCGCCGGGCGGCACCAGCGCGAAGACGACCTGCTCGCCCTTCCTGGCGATTTCATTCACGATGCCTTCCCGGTCGATGGCCATCGAGAGGGCCCGACGAAGCTCGCGATCGCCCAGCGGGTTGGCTTCTCCGTCGTATTCATCCTGGCTGTTGAACATCAGGAAGAAGGTGCCGAAATTGTCGTAGGCATGGACATCGGTTCGCGTTCCGCTCTTCATCTGCTGATGGAGATCGCCGGCCAGCGGTGAGAGCGTGGGCACATCCGGCCACCAATCGGCCCGGCCGGATTCATACATGCGAAACGCCGCGCTCTCATCGGCGACGATCAGGAAACGGAACCCTTCATTGGCCACCATGTCACGGCCCCAATAGTGCGGGTTGGGCGTGATCACCACATCGCGGTCCGACCGATGCCGGTCCAACTGATAAGGACCATTGCTGATCAGCCGTCCGCCGCGAAGCCAGCCCGACCGCATGCTGATGGTCCCGGTCTCGGCGCTGGGTTCGGTCATGTTGGTCTGGATGTAGCCGGTGTGGTTGGGGCCGAAGGTGGCAAAGGCGGTGAGCTCTAAAAAATAGGCCAGCGGCTCGACCAGGCGGATCTCCAGCGTTCGCTCATCGATCGCATTCAGGCCGACGTTTTCGGCGAAGTATTCCATGTGCCGGTCGAACATGGCTCGTGCCGCCTCGGCGGTGCGCTGGTCCGATGGCAGCCGGCTGTATTCTTCAAGTTCCCCGGAGCGAAGGTTGAAGAACGATTCAGCGCCTTCGATGGCGAAAAAGAGGCTGCTGTAATAAGCGCTCATCTCCGGCAGCAGTGCTCGTCGCCAAGCCGTGATGAAATCCTCGGCGACGACGGGATCACCATTGTTCCAGCGCGCATCTTCCCGAATGAAGAAGGTATACACCCGGCCATCATCGCTTCGCTCGTAGCCTCGCGCGGTTCCCGGCTCCAGGGTCATGTCAGGAACCCGATGGCGCATCAGCGGCTCGAACAGCCCATCGATGATGCGGATGTCCCGAAGCAGGGAAGTGACCTGCGGGTCCAGTGTACGCAGCGGCGAGGTGATCATCCGGATCTGACCCTGATCATCATCCAGAAGCGCCGGCAGGACGGTGACCGCGACCACGGCCAGAATGACAAGGCCACCGAGTACGTAGAGTAGTTTTTTCATGGTTCAACCCTTCTGGAGGTAAACATGGGTGCGGCGGGCCGGATCGATTCAACATGCCCGCGAGCTCTGCATCTTACGCGGACGATCGTCGGGCAACGTTGGCGGCCCCGGCGCTCAGCCACAGATCAATCGCTTCCGGTGGCGCGGCCAGGCTTGGACACGTCCAGCTTGCGCCGTGCGATGTGAGCTGCTCATCGCTGAAGCTGCTGGTGATACCCAGGGCGGGGCAGCGGGCGCGCCGGGCGGCTTCCAGTCCACTGGGGGCATCTTCGATGACCAGACATTGCTCCGGCGGCAGGCCGAGACGCTCGGCCGCGAGCAGGAAAATCTCCGGGTCCGGCTTTTTCCTTCGCACATCGCTGGCGCAGACCACCGCATCGAAGCGCTCGGGTGGAAGCTCGATCTGCCGAAGATTCCCCTCGACCTTGATCCAGTCCGCGCTGGATGCCACCGCAAGGCGCAAACCGGCCGCACGCGCCCGGGCGATGAATGTGCCGGCCCCGGCAAGGGGCTCGAGTCGCTGGTCGATGGTCCGCAAGTATCGATGGTAAGTCCAATCCTTATCCGCCGGCATGTTCAGATGCACGCCGTACTGCTCGGCGACACCGCCCAGAAAGCGGTCCTCGCCGGTGCCGGAGAACGGCCGGAAATCATCGGGCTGGACGGTGATCTTGTGACAGTGGGCGAACATGGCACAGGCGGCTTCCCGGATGAAAGGCTCCGAGTCGCAGAGCACACCATCCATGTCGAAAAGAATGCCGCCGATTCCGCTCAATCGATCCATCGGGGAAGTTTAGCACACCCGTCCGCCCTGACGGCTCCCGCAAGCGTGTCGCTTCGTATCGTTGGCCGATGCGATCGTCATCGCCGACATGAGCGGCCACATCGTTCTCCGGGAAGCGCTTGGCTCTGGCGCATGCGGCAGGCGGGCTCGGATGAACCGCCAATTTGACGGGCTGGCCGGCTTGTCGGCCGCGATCCTGGCCAGACTCAAACGCACAAGGACTCTGGTCACAGCGATCCGGCAACCATCGATTTCCAATAATCCAATCGCCCTGCGCCCCGAACAACTGTCGTAAAATGGTGTCAGACCAGCTCGCGGGAGACCAGCTCCGTCGTATCGGCCTGGTGGAGATCGGTCAGCATGAAGCGTGGGATCGGAATCTCCAGTTCCTGCTCCTTACCGAGGCGAACCGTGTAGTGGCCCTCCATGGTGCCCCAGTGGGTGCCGATCCGTGTGAAGCTGCTGTAACGAAAGCTCGTGGCCGGATCGATAACCGGCTGGCGGCCCACAACTCCTTGCCCATCAACGGTTTCTCGGCGGCCCTCGCCGTCGATGATATCCCAGTGGCGATGGAGAATGCGTATCGGCAGTTCGTTCTCGTTGGTGATGGTCATGCGATAGCCAAAGACGAACTCCTCGCGATCCGGCTGGGAATGCTGTGGCAGGAAGAACGCCGACGCCGCGACCCGCACGCCGTGGGTGGTTCGCTCGACCGGTGGTTGTTCGATTCGTTCCTGCTTAGTCATGGGCGGAATCTCCGTCTCAACGTACCCTACGTACGCACTCGACATGTTTGCGGTTTGCAAAACCGGTGCCGCAATTGTGCTCCATGTTTCCTGTCGGCATGATGCTCGACCCAGGATGAACGCCCCAACGCCAACCTGAGTTTTCAGGAGGTTGACCGGACGGGCGAGGCCCGGGCTCCGACCCCGGACCCCGGACCTCGGACCCCGGACCCCGGACCTCGGACCCCGGACCCCGGACCTCGGACCCCGGACCCCGGACCCCGGACCTCGGACCTCGGACCCCGGACTCCGGACCCCGGACCTCGGACCTCGGACCCCGGACCCCGGACCTCGGACCCCGGACCCCGGACCCCGGACCCCGGACCTCGGACCTCGGACCCCGGACCCAGGGGCCCCGACCCCGCGCTCGGCCCCGGGGGTTCGGATCGAACCCAACCCCGTCAATCCCCGACAATATTCGTATTTCCAAGCCTGCTTCCGCGAAGCCAGCCGCCCCACGCCGGCAGCGAAACCGTTTATCGTGTTTTGTTATGATCCGCCGCGGGCAAAACGAAGGGGCCCGTGTGTCGGCCGGGTGTGTCGCTCGGTTGGTGTTGGGGTCCAGCGACGTATGGAAGGAGTGATGTGATGCGTAACTGGCTTCGGGCCGCCTCGGTGGCGGCCGCGGTATTCGTTTCGGGAACGGCACTTGTGGCCATGGCCGACGAGGTTCACTTGGCCAATGGCAGCCGTCTGGTCGGTACGGTCAAGGCGATCGAAGATGGCAAGCTGACCATCGAAACGGACTTCGCCGGCACGATCACGGTCGACATGGAACAGGTTGAACGGATCGTGACCGAGCAGCCGCTGAACGTGGAACTGGGAACCGGCGAGGTGGCCCAGGGCCGCATGGCCGCGGGTGAAGAAGGCGAACAATTGGTCGAGAGCGAAGACCTCGGTGCCCGTCCGTTGCCGATCGGTAACGTGACGGCCGCGTGGGGTCTGGGCGAAGAGAGCCCGCGGATGCGCGCCCAGCGCGCCGCCCTCGAAGCCGCGCAGCCCAAGTGGACGCTTCGCCTCGAAGCCGGGCTCACCGGCGAGACCGGCAACAACGAACGCATCAACGTCAACGCCGGGGCCACGGCCAGGCGGGCGACCGACACCGACCGGCTCACGTTCTTCGGCCGCGCACGCTTCGCACGGGAGAACAGCGTCGATACCGCGCGCCAGTTCGCCGCGGGTGCCGGCTACGAAGTGGATATCCATCGCAATCTCTTCGCCTACGGGCGAGTGGAATTCGAGCATGACCGCTTCGAGGATATCGAGTTCCGCGCCACCGGCATCGGCGGCTTGGGCTACTTCATTCTCCGCGAGCCCGAGTCGGAATGGAAGGTTCGAGCCGGTCTTGGTGTCCAGCACGAGAGCTTTCGCAGCGACCGGGAAAGCGACACATCGCTGGTCGGCGAACTGGGCACGGATTACTTCCGCCAGTTCGCGCCCTGGCTGCTGTACAACTTCTCATTCACCTACATCCCGACCTTCGACGACCTCAACGACTACCGGCTGGTGATGGAGAACTCGGCGGAGATTCCGCTGGGCAGCGATGAAATGTGGAAGATCCGCGCCGGTGTCCGGAACAGCTACCGCGGCTCACCCAGCCCCGGCTTGAAGCGACTGGATACCGTCTATTTCCTCAATCTCGTGGTCGACTTCTAATCGATCACGATCGCAAGCAACACAATGTCCCCGGCGGATCGGTCGAAAGGTCGATCCGCTTTTTTCCATGGTGCGCCGGGCATTGTCCGTGGCCTGGCGACGCAAGGCCTCCACGGTCCTGGTAATCAGGCAAACCTCTGGCCGACCGCCAACCGTGACGTTGCGATGCGTCATGGGAACGCAGGTTCCAAGGTGTGATCGCACGTTGAAACCGAGGCGTGGATCGCCGGAGGGAAAATCACCACGAAACGCGCAAAATGCGCAACAAAAAGCAGGTGGCAAGGGACAGCCTGCATCGTTGGCGGTTCAAGGGCCACCAGCGAAGCGCCCGTTACTACGAATGTCGATTCCCGGAGCGCCGATCCGCATCAACCAGCGCGTGCCGATTTTCCCTGGGTGTTACCGATTGGGGTATCTGGACTTTTGTTGGATCCGTCGGATAATTAGGGAGGTCGGCGAACGTTCGTTTGTCGGCTTCGCTGAGCCGCCAAATGATCAGGTGGCGGCGATGCCCATCCTCGGGCGGAACCACCCGTATGGAGCTTTTCACATGAAACGGGCTTTTTGGCATCCTGGTGGGTTCACGCTGATCGAGCTGCTTGTGGTGATCTCGATCATTGCCTTGCTGATCGCGCTGCTGCTTCCGGCGCTGAGCGCAGCGCGGGAAACAGCGCGTCATGTGGCCAACAGCGCCAATCTGCGAAGCACGATTCAGGCGCTGCACTCCAGCGCTGCGGACAATGGCGGGTTTTTCGCGGGGCTGGACCGGTCGGGGAATCCGATTCCCAATATCCGCGGCAACGCCGGAGGCGATCATGTTCAGGCGCGGTATTACCTGTTGCTGAGCCAGGGATACATCGGTAATCCGCGGGGTGCGATCAGTCCATTTGAAGCCCAGTATCCCCGCCGGGAAGTCCATGGCCGCGTGGCCTGGGACTATGGCCCGCTCAGCGAGTTCAATCATCTTTTCTACTCCTATGCCATGCTGACGATCGGCGATCATGGCCCTGGCGCCTCGCCGGACATGAAAGCGGCTCGCCGCGAGGCATGGAGCGAAGGCGTCGGCAGTTCGGCGATCATCGCCGCCGATCGCAACACCTCGGAAGACCAGAATCGGTACGGAGCCCGCCATAATCCCCGCTGGTATGACTTGAGTGAGTGGGAGGGTGCGATGGGACACGGCGATGGCAGTGTGGTGCGCGGCGAGCACACCGTGCCCCTGACCGTCTATGGCTCGATCCGCAGCGAAAACGACAACCTCTTCCACCCCGGAATCGGCGTCGCCGCGCTGCTGACGCGTGGCAACAATACCGACCACCCCCAGTTCGACCGCTGGTAGTCCAAAGCAAGGAAAACACCGGGGAACGGTCGTCGAGATTCGACCCCGCCGCGTAAATTCAATCGGCCATGGCCTGGGTACGAATCCGGACCTCCGGACGGCGGCGCACCGCATGTTCTGGCATAAATGCTTTTCTTAAAAGGTCTTGCATCATTCCGGTTCCTGGCCGACAGCGCTCGATGGTGCGGCGGTCCGGCATGGGTGATGATCTGCGATTTTTCATTGCATCCTGAATTCGCGGCCGATAGACTCCCCACTGGGGGATACTTATGAGTTGCGCCCCCGGGGTTGCACCGGAGAAGGTGCGGGGTCGGCGCGGCGGATTTGCACCATACCCCGACTTGTGCCGGCTAAGCCACATGCCCAGCGGCCAGGTCAAGCGCGATAAGGATGGGCTCGCGTGAATCACGAGACGACACTGAACCAGCAAGAGATAGAGACACCTGCCGTGACCGGCCGGTCCGACGCGCCCACCCCGGGTTCGGTTCAGCCTGTCTATTCCGTCGTCGTGCCCTGCTACAACGAAGAGGGAGCGATCCTCCGGACGATTGCCATGATCAAAGAGGTCACGGCGGACCTTCCGGCGACGGAGGTGATCATTGTCAATGATTGTTCGACTGATTCCTCCGGAACGGTGCTGGACGAGGCCGCGGCGTCGGATCCGGCATTGCAGGTGATTCATCACCGGGTCAATCGCGGCTACGGGGCAGCGCTGAAGACCGGAATCCGCCGCGCCCGCGGTGAGTGGGTCGCCATCACCGATGCCGATGGAACCTACCCCAACGAGCGACTGCCGGAGTTCTTCCTGCGGGCACGCCACCAACGCATCGACATGCTGGTCGGATCGAGGACCGGCGACGATGTCACCTACTCGACGCTACGCAAGATTCCCAAGTATTTCCTGAGGGCCTACTGCAACTGGCTCACCAACGAGAAAATCCCGGATATGAATTCGGGCATGCGGGTGTTGCGCCGAGCCGTGGTCGATCGGTTCCTCAACTTTCTGCCCGATGGTTTCAGCTTCACCACCACCATTACCATCGCCATGCTGACCAGCGGCTACTTCGTCGTCTACGAACCGATCAACTATGCGCAGCGCATCGGCAAGAGCAAGATCAGGCCGATCCGGGATACGATCAACTTCGTCCAGCTCATCGTTCGAACCGGCACCTATTTCGCACCGCTGCGGGTTTTTCTTCCCCTGGCGGGCATCCTGTGGCTGGCTTTCATGGTGAGCCTGGCGATCGACATCATCAACTTCGACGTCACGCAAAGCACCCTGCTGTTCCTTCTCTTCTCCCTGAACACGGGCATGTTCGCCCTGCTGGCCGATGCCATGCACCGAAGAGGGGGCGTATGAGACCCTTGGCCGCCCCCGTGCAGATCGACCGGGCGGATCACCTCACTGGGGCCGAGGGTAAGCCGCTGAACATCCTGACCCTCTGCCACGAGTGGCCGCCCGTGGGTGGTGGGGCGGCGGCGGTGACCGAAGCGCTCTGCCGCGCTTACGTTTCACTTGGGCATCGGGTGACGGTTCTGACCATGGCGATGGGCCGGACCGGCACGATCCTGGATGAGCCGAACCTGAGCGTGATGGCGGTTCCATGCGGACGGAAACGTAGAGAGATGGCATCGCCCGCTGAGGGACTGCGATGGGCCTGGGCCGGTCTATCGGCTGCGCGAAGCCGTCACCGCGCCGATCCCTTCGATGCGTGTCACGCCCACTTCATCATGCCCTCGGGCATCATCGCCGACCGCCTGAAACGAACCGAGGGGTTGCCCTTCATCATCACGCCACATGGTTCGGATGTGCCGGGATACAACGCCGAACGACTCAAGCTGATTCATCGCCTTATCCGTCCCTGGTGGCGCCGGATATGCCTGAACGCCGACCGTATCGTCAGTCCGTCGGAAGACCTGATGGCATTGCTTAAGGCCTCCGCTCCGAACGCCCACGGCAGCGTCATCCCCAACGGGATCGATCCGGGCCGCTTTGTTCCCGGTGATAAAGCTCGACGGATCCTGCTCTGCAGCCGACTGGTCGGGCGCAAGGGGTTCCACCATGTGCTGGAGATCCTTGCTCGGAGGCCCTTCGAAGGATGGGAAGTCGACATCGTGGGGGATGGACCGATGCGCCCCAGACTTGAAGAGCTGGCGGCCGGAAGCCGAACGCCTGTAAGATTTCACGGCTGGATCGGCCAGGACGACCCGCTGCTCAAGCGGCTTTACGCCGAGGCGACTCTATTCATTCTACCATCTCAGCGGGAGAACTTCTCGATCGCCCTGTTGGAGGCCATGAGCGCCGGATGCGCGATCATCACGACTGATGTTTCCGGCAACCCCGAAGCCGTGGGTGACTGTGCTCGGCTGGTTCCCTGGGACGATCGTGATCGCCTTGCCGAGGAGATGATGGCGTTGAGCGCTGATCCAGCCGGGTGCGTCGAACTGGGCAGACGAGCCCGCGAACGGGTGCGGGAAATGTTCACATGGACCATGCTTGCCCGGCGATACATTGAAACGCTTCGGGAAGTCATGGCCGAGAGAGTGGGGATTGATTCATGAAAGTGTGTCTGATCTGCAATCAGATCGCCGCGTGGGGCAAGATCGGCGGATTTGGCAGCGCGACCCGGGCGCTGGGCCGAGGGCTGGCCGAGCGCGGCGTTGAAGTGACTGCGGTGATCCCACGACGCGCCGGTGACGGTCAGGAGCCCGTCGAGAACCTCGATGGGATCACGGTATACGGGACCGAATCGGCTGAGACTTTCTTTTCCGGCCGAATCTTTCGGCGGATCGATGCCGATGTTTACCATTCCCAGGAACCGACCGTCGCCAGCTATCTTGCCCAGAGGTCGATGCCAAACAAGATTCACATCGTCACCTGTCGTGATCCTCGCGGGATGGCCGACCACATGGTGGAGCTTCGCTACACTAATCTTAGGCGTCGGCTACTGTTTCCCGTGACGTGGGCGTATGAAGCGGCTCCATGGGTGAAGGCTGCGGTCCGCAATGCCGATTCGGTGTTCATGCCCGCGCCGTCCTGCCTGACTCCACGTATCCAGAAACTCTACGGTCGATCCGTGCAGCCACTCTTTGTTCCCAGTCCGGTGGACGTCCCGGAGTCTCCGCCAGTCAAGGATGAAGAGCCACTGGTGATCTTCGTGGGCCGATGGGACCATCGCAAGCGCATTGAGCGCTTCTTCGCTCTGGCTGAACGGTTCCCGCACATCCGCTTCATGGCCATCGGGAGGGCTCACGATTCGGCCTACGATGCGAGGCTGCGGCAAGCGTGGGAGCATCTGTCCAATGTCGAGATGCCCGGCTTCGTCCCGCGATTCGGTCCGGAAAATCTCAATTCGATCTATGCCCGTGCCTGGATACTCGTTAACACCTCGGCCAGAGAGGGGCTACCTTATACATTCATCGAAGCCGGCGCGTGGGGATGTTCGATTCTTTCAAGCCTCGATCCGGATCATTTCGCCCGCGATTTCGGCTACTACGTCGAGGACGATGACTTTGCCAAGGGCCTTGCATGGCTGTTGGAAAGCGACCGTTGGCGGGCACGTGGGCGGAAGGCCATGGAGTTCGTCAGGGCGAACTTCAGCGAAGAGAGGAGCCTCGATGCCCACATGAAGGCTTACGTTGAACTGTGCGGGCAAAAGAGCGGGTCAGAAATGGGAATTGCATCGGGAAAGGCGATTTGATGACAGCGCCCTCACCATTGACCGAGATTCGAACGCCAGGCGAACAAAGCGAAGGCGACAGCCAGCGCCACGTCCGAGTCCTGATGTTGAATGACCGTTTCGCATCACGACACCGGTTATTCAATCTCGGAGATCGCGCGCTGCAGGATGGCATTCATTGGCTTGTGCTTCGTAGCAGGTCGGTCAACCTGTTGCCTTCCGAATGGAAGACGTTTCCCTACCTCACGATCAAGCGCTATCGCGCGGCGCGGCGGAACAGTACCGCGGACGATGTCTTCAAGCAATGGAGCTTGTCGTTTTTCACGGATCACTCAAGAGGAGCTGGCTTTCAGAGTACGATCGAACAATGGACACGGAAGAGCGCTCTGTTCAACAACCCGATCATGCGGCGCATCGATGATTGGACGCAGTATCGCACAAGCCTCGGATTGATGGAGGCTCTGCGGCCGTATCTCCTGCGGCGCCACTATCGCCAACGCCTTATCGATCGGATCACGGCGGCCGAGCTGGTGGTGTTTAATGGTAGTGGCCTGATCTCGGATCACCTGGGTCACTACATGCCGGGTTGGCTTCTGGAGCTTTACTTGGCTAAGACACTTGGCAAACCCGTGATTACCTGCAACCAGACCATCGGCATCCATGATCCTGAACTACGTGATATGGTCGGAACGGTCTATCGGATGCTTGATCTGCACATCACGCGCGAGCCCGAGTCGGTGGAGGTTCTTCGAGAACTGGGTGTTCCCGAGGATCGCATCATGACTTCGATCGATTCGGCTTTCGCGGCCGATCTGTCCGTTCCGTTGCCTTCCGCCGAAATTGCGAACGATTACGGCATCGATGACAAGACCATTCTGATGATTCTTCGCGGCGACCGGTCCCACCAGATCGATGCCATACGAGCTTATGTCCGAGGATTGAGCGATCAGGGATTCAAGCCCTTATTCGCCTTTACCTGCGATGCCCAGGACAGGCCTCTTTATCAGAAAGTCGGCGGTGGTGCGCTTGCTCCGGCCCTGGATCGCATGGTTGATTTTCCTTTGTTGGTGGCGATGATGCGGCATGCGCGACTGGTCGTGACCGATCGTTACCACGCGGCCATCTTCGCCACCATGGCGGGAACACCATTCGTGCCCATGCCCTCAAGCACACTCAAGATGGTGGGATTGGTTCGCCTGCTGGACTATCCGATGAACGTGCTGCCACCGTTGCGAATGGAATCGCTAAGTGAATATCTCAACACGACGCGTACCCTGGCCGACGATCGGGTATCGCTAGGCGCTGGATTGCTGGCGACTGCCGAACAACTCCGTAACAGGGCATTTTCCGACTACAGAATCCTTGCCCACTGGGGAAGGCGGCCTTTGACGGGTGGCTCCAAGGAGGAGAATCCAGATGGGTGATGCTTCGCCCACCGATCCGGAGGTTCAAGGTTTCATCAAGCCGCCGAACTCCCGGCGGGCAAAGCTGCTTCGGCACATGGCTCGCTGGCTGATCACCGCCGCCGTGGTCGCCGCGATCTTCGCATCCATCGGGCTGGATCGACTCGCCGAAGCCCTCAGGCAGGTCTCCCCGTGGCTCTTTGGCCTGATGCTTCTGCTGGTCGTTCTGATTCGCGTGACCGAGTCACTCCAGATGACGCTGCTCCTCCGCAAGGCTGGTGCCGCGGTTCCGCAATCGCGGGTACTCCTTGCCAATCTTCTTTCGAGTTTTTACAGCCTGGTCGTGCCCGGTGACCTGATCGCGGGTGGCGCCAAGTGGATGAACCTGTCCGCCGCGACGGGCAAACGTTCACTGGTGCTCAACGCGATGGTCTACAATCGCTTGGCCCTGCTTTTGCCCCCACTGGTGCTCGGGGCGGTCGCGCTTGCGATCGATAACCCCTTCAACCGGCCGATCCTCGCCTGGGCCATCGGATTCGCCGCGCTGTTGACCATGCTTGGCGCGGCAATGCTTTACCACCCGAAACTGGCGCCGTGGATTGACCGGCCCGTAAGAGCCATCGCCGCCATGTTTCCCGAGGCGATTTCCAGCCGCGTGGAGATGCTGCTCATCTCGCTTGAGCACTTCCGTGCCCTGCGCGCCCGGGATCACCTGGTCCTGCTTATGACCGCCCTCTTGAGCGTTTCACTGGCGATGGGTTCCACGGTGATCGCATTCCAGGCGGTGGGGATCGAACTGGCGATTCTCACCATCATCTGGGCACATGCTCTGGTCGTCGCGGTGCGTCAGTTGCCGATCACCATCAGTGGGCTGGGGGTGCGCGAAGCTCTGCTTGTGGTGATCCTTCAGCCTTTCGGAGTGCCTGCGGCCCAGGCGGTCACCGTCGGCCTGCTCAAGTTCGCCAATTCGCTGCTGCCGGCGATCGCCGGGGGCATCTACCAGATATGCCTGGTCACGGGCTGGGCCAGCGCGGGCCGGATCGCATCGCCAACTTTGCCCCAGCAAGCCAGGCCCGTAAATTCGCGGAGGCGGATGGAGCACGAACTGGAGCCGGAAGCCGAATCGGGTAAGTGCGGGTGATCGTGCTGGAGCGTCGCCGAGTGATGACCGATCGAAAGATCATGGCAGCCCTCGATTGGGAACGGGTCTCATGGAAACACCACCTCAGGCGAACTTGAGCATCTGGAACCTCGTTCAGATCGCCATTGCCGTCCTGCTGCTCGGCGGTGGTCTGCTGCTGAGGTGGGGCGAGGCTGAAGTCGATGGCAAGGTCATCGTCGGTCTTGGCGGGCTGATGCTGCTGGGCATGGCGCTGGTGCTCGCGCGATCGGTTCGTTACGAATCACGCAAGGAGTCGGAAGCGGGGGGGATGGGACCATTCGCGCCCGCCTTGCTTCTCCTGCTGGCGGTGCTCTTCACCATCAGCGTGTGGTACGGCTACATCCTGGATGGCGAACTTCGGACCTGGGAATTTCGGCCGATGATCGGCACATTACTGCTGACCACGGGTGTGGCGCTGGTTGCCGTTGGTGCCTGGCCGGGGTTCATCGATCGGTGCGTGGTTTCCCTGGCCCAATGGTTGAAACGCTGGAGTGGAGGCAGGCTCGTTCTGGCGGCGGCGATGGCGCTTCTGGTTGGCTCAACGCTGCTGGCGTGGCTGGTTCTCGATGCCATGCCGCATATGAGCGATGCGCTGACCTATCTCATGCAGGGGCGTGTGCTGATGGCCGGCCGGCTGATGCTGGAAATGCCCACGCATTCGGAATTGTTCCGACATTCGCTTTTTTTCGTCGAGGGAGACGCCGGCTATTACGGCAAGTACCCGATCGGATGGCCCACGATCCTTGGCGCGTTCGATGCGCTGGGCATCGCGGTTCTGGCCGCGCCCCTCCTGGCCGGCATCACCGTCTGGGCCACTTATTCGCTGCTGCTTCCCCGTTGCGGCCGTGGGCTGGCGACACTCTCGGCGCTGCTGTTGGCGGCGACGCCCTGGCTCTGGTTCAACGCCGCCACCATGATGTCGCATGTGGCAAGCCTCTGCTTCCTGACCCTCTTCCTGCTCGGCTTTGAACGCGCAAGGCTCGGCCAAACCGCGTGGCCCGGGCTTCTGAGCGGCCTGGCACTTGGCGCGGCGATCATGACCCGACCGCAGGATGCGGCGTTCTTCGCGCTGCCCTGCATCCTGCTGGCCTGCTGGCTGGTGATCCGATCTCCGCGAACCGGGCTGCCGCCGATGGGCGCGGTGGCGGTTGGAACGCTCCCGGGGCTGGCCGGATACTTCCTGGTCAATCGCCACCTGACCGGAGAGGCGACGACCACAGGCTACGAAAACACACCAGTCGCTGAGATCGCCAGCCAGTCACCCGATTCCCTGATTCAATGGCTGGCCTGGACGCAGGAGAACTGGGCGGGGATGAGCCGCGAGTGGTTCGCCGGTACAGTGCCCGCCGGTGTCGCGATCATCGTCGGCCTGGTGCTGGGCTGGCGCTATGCCCGGCGACAACCGCTGCTTCTTGCATGTGGCCTTTGCTTTCTGCTGGGGTATAGCAGTTTCATCTTCGTCAGTCGTCCATGGGTCGGGCCGCGATGGCTTCTGCCATTGTTGCCCAGCGGATCGTTCCTGATCGCATGTGGGCTCCATGCGGCCTGGATCAACATCCGGCAGCCGCGGCGTTCGGTGGCGTTCAGTCGTGCATGGCTGCGTGTGGCCCTGACGGCGATGCTGGTGACGTGGCTGATCGTGATCCCGGTCCGGACGGCCGAACTGAGGTTTTACCCACCCCATGGCGTCGATGGGCGCGTCGCCCGGGCCGTCCGCGATGCCGGGCTGAAGAATGCCGTGCTGGCACTGCCCACGGAAGCCAAGCAGGAGGATGCCAACGGCTTTGCATTCACCTATAAAGACCCGCGTGCGGGCATGTGGTTGATGAAAGCGCCTCTGGAGCGCAGCACCGTGATCTTTGTCCGGGAGATCGAAGGCTGGCAGGACATGGCCCGCGCATCCTGGCCGGACCGAAAGCTATACATCCTGGACCCGGAACCGGGCACTTACAGGATCCTTGAAGCCGAACCGGCCAGCAATCACTGACCGCATGGGACGTCCGCGTGGCACCCCGGACCGCGCCGATGAATCCATCGGTCGCGGATGTACCGGTTTCAGGCCTGAGTGAAGCGAATCATCGCCGCGCGGAGGACGTTGGGCGGTCAGGTGAGGTATTCGACTTCCAGACTGTCGCGGATTTTCTCCAGCGCCTTGTTCTGGATCTGGCGCACGCGTTCCTTGGTCACGCCAATGATCCGGCCGACCTGTTCCAGCGTCAGGGCCGTGGGGCCGGACCGGGCCGCGGGCTTGGGCGTGGCGGGCGCGGGTTTGCCGATGCCGAAGCGATGGGTGATGACCTGGCGCTCGATTTCGCTCAGGTCAGCGCGATTGTCACGGAGGATGTCGCGAATCTCCGAAACGCAGTCTTCCTCGTGCGTCTGTCGCCGCCGCTCCATGTAGTCCGAGCGTTCCAGCTTGGAATCGAACTCGGTGGGAAAGAGCTGGCGATACTTGCTCAGCTTGACACCGCTTCGGCTGAACGCTTTGAGGATGGCGCGGCAGGCGTAGGTGCTGAACTTGAAGCCACGGGCCACATCGAACTTATCCACCGCGCGCAGAAGGGCCATGTTGCCCTCGCTCACGAGATCGACGAAATCGACCTCGCTCATCCGTGTCCGCTTGGCCATCGCCAGCACCAGGGCCAGGTTGGTCTGCGCGATCAGATCGCGCCGATCTTCGGCCAGCCGGAACCAGTGCAGCAACTCCTGGGACTGCTCGAACGTCAGAAGGTTGGCGTTCAACGACTCCTTGAGCTTGACCGTGCGATAGCGGGCGTAGTTGAACTGCAGGAACAGCGCCCGCTCCTCGGCGGCTGAAAGCAGCGCTGCGCCCGGGGCACCGCCCTTGGCCGCGCGAAGGGCCTGGGTCGAGGCGGTCTCCATCACGGGGTGATACCAACTGGTATCAGGCCGCTTGATCTTGGGGGCTTCCTCGAAAAGGGTGCGATAGGCGTTCTTCGCGGCGAACGCCTCGCTATCGACGTACTGATACTTCTCGGTCAGAATCCGCTTGAGATCATGCTGATCCCGCGGACTGAGCCTGAATTTACGGTCGGCAAGTTCCACGCTGCGATTGCGGCGCGCCTGTCGAAGCGGGGACAATTCGTGTCCTAGCGTCTTGTTTTCCATGGCGCCCATCCTTTCCGCTGAGATTCAAACAACGTTCTCAGCTTCGGGTCCCGAAAGCTCAACTCGGCAAACCGCGATCATCGTCGAGCCATCGGCCGGCCTCCGATCAGTCAGCACCGGGCCGGTGCGATTGGGGTCTGTCAAGCGTCGAAGCCCATCCCGAGGGGTGCCTCGGGAAAAAGTCTTCTGAGGGGTTCGGCCGCGCTCCCACGCCAACGTGACCTGCCCTCATCACATAAAATACCACAAAAACGGCGGGATATTCCCATTTTTCGCATTTTTCCAGCCATATTGACTTCTGTCCCTGATACGCTTAACCAAGGTCCGCGGTTCTTGGGCCTTGACCCGCTTGCGGATCGGACTTATCATGGTGAGTACCGTAAACCTCTTTTGTTACAGAGATTAGGGGATCAACTATTCTCAAGAATCGCCGCCCGGATCGAACCGGCCGGGACGGTTGACCCACTTTGACGGAGAACCACCGATGGCTTTTGAACTTCCCAATCTTCCCCATCCCGCCGACGCCCTCGAACCTGCGATTGATGCACAGACCATGCAGATTCACCATGGCAAGCACCACGCCACTTACGTCTCCAAGCTCAACGAGGCGGTGGCGGGCCTGGATGTGCCCGACGACATCGATGCCCTGATCGCCGCTCTGGACAAGATTCCCGAAGCCAAGCGAACCGCGGTGCGCAACAACGGCGGGGGGCACGCCAACCACAGCCTTTTCTGGAAGTTGCTGGCCCCCAAGGGCAAGGGCGGAACGCCCTCGGTCAAGCTGGCTGACGCGATCAAGGGCGGATTTGGCGGCATGGATGCTTTTAAGGAAGCATTCGCCAATGCCGCGGTGACGCGGTTCGGCTCGGGCTGGGCCTGGCTTGTGGTCGATGGCGGCAAGCTCAAGGTCGGGTCCACGGCCAACCAGGACAGCCCGCTGATGGGCCAGTCGATCGCCGGGCTTGCTGGTACGCCGATTCTTGGCTTGGACGTCTGGGAGCACGCGTATTATCTCAACTATCAGAACCGCAGGCCGGACTACATCAAGGCATGGTGGGACGTGGTCAACTGGACCGAGGTCAGCCAGCGCTTCGATCAAGCCTCGAAATGACGGCCGATCCGGCGGAGCGCCGGCTGCGGGCAGACTCGGAAGACTGCGCAGGGCCTGTGCGCATGACGGGCCGGCGGATGCGTCGCGGCGACCGTTCCCGCCCTGAATATTCTCGGACCAACGCACCAGAATGCTTGAGCATGGTGCGCGGCGGACAGGCACGGATTCGCGACTCTGTCAGCGTTCGGCCAAGCTTTCCTGCTTGCGGCCGTCGCGTTCGAGTTGGAGGCGATTCTGCCTGCTGGGATCGGCCCGAGCGACTTACCCGCGGATATGACCTTCGAGTATGGCACTCAAGCCATCCATGTTGTTAACATGGGCAACCTGATGCGGGTGCCTGAGCAGTCCGGCTCGGTTTTGCTGGGCATCGGCGGCCTGACTCTGCTCCGCTGCGGCGAGGCGCGATCGGCTGAGTGACTGACGATTTTGGTGCCACCAGGAAGCGGGGAGGCGGTCCACGAACGGACCGCCTTCTGTTCTTTGGGCTGGAGGGGTCGCATCCAGGGATGCGCACTCGGAGGCGTAAATTTCAGATTAGATCATCAATTTAACGCCGTCGCACTGAGGCCACGAAGTAGGATTACATTTTCCAACGGATATAAATGTTAAAACCTTTAGCAGCGCAAGGCTCCGCAATCCCTCCCCAGTCCGGCCATCCCCCGTCCCTCCGATCCGTCCTAGGCGTAAAATATGTCCACACACTGAAGGTTCGCGCAACGCCTATTGGTGTATAGCCAATATGCAAATGTTGGCTTGACAAAACGCATTTCTGAGGTAATCTATGGGTCGAATCTTCCCCGATTGCCCGCCGATCGTGCGTGGTGCCGTGGTGGAGAAGGAGACCCCTTGAATCTGATCCGCGCTTTCAGTCTGGCGCTGGCACTCGTGCCGCCTGCCGCACGTGGTCATTGCGGACTTAGTTCATGGGCATCCGCCTTGTTCCGAACCTTTCGTGTGACTGTTGTTGGTCACAACGTTAGTCCATAGTTCCATTCCTTATTCTCAAGGAGCATCAGGATGAAGAAACGAAGATTGTTTGCAGGACTCGCCCTTGCCGGTTTGCTGGCAGGTGGAACCAGTGCCTTCGCCATCGAGACGGTCTGGACCGGCTTGGGTGACGGCGTCACTTGGACGGACCTTGACAACTGGAGCGACGGAGCTCCGGGAGTTCTGGACACCGCCCGTTTCAACGCCGCGGCGGCGGTCACGCTTGATCTAGACCAGACCATCGACTCGCTCCTGTTCCAGAGCGGGGCTGTCACGGTCGGCGGAACGAACACGCTCAGCCTCAACAGCATCGTTCAGAACAACAATCAGACGCGTACGTTCGACGCCGACATCAGTGACATCCTCGCCGGCGGACTGTCGGTCGCGGTCAACAGTAACACGCTGGTGATCAATGGCCTGATGGCCCTCGGCGGCGAACTGACCAAGACCGGTGGTGCGACTCTGGCGCTGACCAACGCCGACAGCTCGGCGGCTGGCGTCAACCTCAGCGGCGGTACGCTGAGCCTGCGTAACAACTCCGTCTTCGACTGGACGGACTTGGGTATCTTCACGGTCGTCGGCAATTCAACGCTCGACGTTCGCCGCGTTAGTGCCAACGACAACCAGACGCACACGATCGCCGGCGTCAATCTGGGCGCTACCCTGACAGTCTCCAACGCCAACAACCACCGCATCGACCTTGGTGGCGTCACGCTGACGGCCGATGCCGGCATCAACGCCAACATTACCGCCGGTGACGGCGTGACCATCAGCGGGGGGCTCTCGGGCGACTTCGACTTCACCAGGGGCGGCAGCGGCGTCCTGACCATCACCTCGGTCGGCAGCACACGCGTTCAGGATGACATCATTAACGGTGGCACCACCCACCTGAATGTTGCCGATGCCTTGGGCACGGGCACGTTGGTGGTTAATGGCGGCACGGTGAATGTCAACGCCACGCAGGGCCTCTCGGCCTGGACCCTCGGCGACGGCCGGGTCAACCTAAACGTTGATGGCGCCATCGATGGTAGCGCCTCGGTCATTGTTGATGGTGGCCTGGTCCATCAGGGGGTTACCGGCGGCCAGTCAGCATATGCGACCACCACGGTTAACGCCGGTGGCGCCATTGGTGGCGACTGGACCGGCGCAACCATCGTGGCCGGCGCGCCAGGCGCTGGTGAGATCGGACTGGCCAATGGCGCGATCGTCGTGGCGGGTACGGTTAACGCTCCCGGCGCCGGCTTCGGCTCCGACCTTCTACTGGGCATCAACTCCAATAACCAGACCTTTGTTCAGGATGGCGATCCTTACGTCGGTCTGGCGTTCGGCGCCTGGACGCCTAGCGGCAACTTCACCAACGGCGCCCTGACATCGGCTTTGGCCGACGGCGGGGACGGTGAAGACCTCAATATCACGCTTTACAGCTCCAAGAACTTCCGCGCTGGGTCGTCCGGTGGCCCCTCGGCCACGCTCAACTCCGAGACCGGCATCGTCAATGTGACACTGACCGGAAATTTCAACCTCGGCTTTGAGTCCAACGGAGCCAGCCCCGCCACCGTTGGCGATTGGGATACCCTCAACGTCATCGGCCTCGAGTCGAGCCAGAACACCAACATCTTCACCGCCAACCGCAGCGGTGCGGTGCAGGCCGGCAAGACGATCAATGTCACGGATGGCCGTGTGAATCTGAGCAACAATGACGACGCCGTACTGGGCACGATCAACATCGGTGATGGTGCCACGCTGTTCCCGACCCGCAATGCCAGCACCGGCACGTTCAACATCCTCGAAGGCGGCGCCCTGTTCATCGACAACGCCGCACGCCTGACCAACGGAGCGACGTTCACCAACGAGGCCGGCAGCCTCCTTGTATTGCGCGGCAACATCACGTTGAGCGCCTCGCAGCTTCCCCAGTCGCTGGTGGACAACGCCGACATCATCCTCGACCGCAACACCATCACGCTGTCCGATGGCATCATTATCCGGGATGGGTACCGCATCACCACGGGGCGCAATCAGAATGCCGCCCTGGGTGGCGATGGTGTGGTCGCGATGGAGGACGGGGCCATCCTGTCGGCCCCCGGCGGGCGGACGCTCACCATCAACAACAATGTCTCGGGCGTTACTCTCCAGCTCGGTGACGCATCGCCTTTCACGACGACGATCGGCGATAACAACATGACGCGCGATACTTTGGACCAGACGGGCACGGTCACGCTTGGCGGCGTGGTGACCGCCAACGATGTGGTGCTGGTCAGTGGCAACGCCAATATCACCAACGGCAGCAGTACTGTTGCCGGAGACGTGGATGTCCAGAGCGGTGTCCTGAGCGCTCCGGCAGGGATCTTCGCCAGCGGGACAACCACAACGGTCGCCGCAGGCGCGGTTATGGAGTTCCGAAATGGCACCTTCGCCGGCGATATTGTCAGCGACGGAACCGTTCGGGCTCCCAACGGCTGGGATGGCACACTAAACCTCGAAGGCAGTGTGACGCTCAACAGCACGGGCCAGTTGAGGGTTCCTGACAACCGGAACTACACCATCAACATCGAAGGGACCTACACCGACTTGCCCGGCGCCCGGATCTTCGCGCCCGTGAGCACCCAAAGTGCGGGTGTCTACTGGGCCAACAACCAGACCAACGAGGTGAACGCCGATTTCCAGACCGCTACGCAGCGCAACAACTGGACGGTCGGTGCCAAGGGTCCTGACACCGTGGTCAACTATGCTGGCGGTGGCGTTGTTGCCGGCGGCGGGTTCGCCAACAACCAGGCCTTCTGGATTCGTCTGGAAGACGGCGCGACCTGGAACATGACCAGTGCCGCCAGTTGGGGCGGTGTGCCCTCATCCAATGGATCAGCGCTTCGCTTTGTCTCCGACACGACCGGCACGGTTGAGCTTGAGGCAGGTTTCGATGGCAGCCGCATGGGCACCACGGCTGATGGTTACGGTGGCGCTGGTGGTGGCGCTGGCGGTGTTCGCCTGTTGGGCGGCATCACGCTGATCACCAATGACTCGGGCAACCTGCCGTCCGGCTTTGTGGACAGCAGCTTCGGTGATGGCTTCCGCAGCTACACCTACCTGGCGTTCGATTCCACCGGCGGTTCGACCTGGCAGGTGCGTTCCAACAGCCAGGAGATGCCCAACAGCATCAATGTCTGGTGGGACGGCACGATCGATGTGGCCGGCGGTCTCTCGCTGACTCAGACCGGTACCACGGCGGACTCGCTGGACTCCAGCGGCATCACCATCAACCCCAATCGCACCCTGACCCGGACCGGTGACGGCGCCCTGGTGGCCGGCGGCTTTGTCAGCCTGGGCACGACGGTTCCCGATCCTGACACCGGTATCCGCGAGTACACCTCGGCGATCGACATGGCCAAGGGCATCATGGTCTTCCTTGACGGTTCGACCATCACCACCATTGACAACACCGGCGCCGATGAGCTCAACCCGGGCACGGCCAGCCTGACCGCGGCGGACTTCGCCACGATCCGCGGGCTGGTGCTTGATGCCCACTTTGCCGGCTACGCCAACACCACGGGCATCATGAGCTCGGCGGCCTTCGCCGACAGCAGCCTGGCGATCGGCTATGCCAGCGGCAGCCAGATCAGCAGTGTCGGCGGCGTGGCGCTCGGTGCCGACGATGTGGTCATCCGCGTGACGAAGAAGGGCGATGCGACGCTCGATGGAACGGTGGACATCAACGATGCCTCGGTACTTCTGGGCAACTTCGGGGCCACCTCGGGCAAGACCTGGGCGGAAGGCGACTTCACCGGCGATGGCGCGGTGAACATCGACGATGCCAGCGCGCTTCTGGGTAACTTCGGCGCTTCGTACTCCCCGGCGGCCGGTGAGATCGAGGTGACGATCGATATCGCCAACAAGCAGGTGATCATTGAAGCCAATCAGGTTGCGTTGATCCGCCTCGAGGATCCCTCGGGCAACATCATCAGCTATGACCCCGCGGTTCCGTTCAGCACGGTGAACCCGGTGACGCCGACGCTGGTTGGCGAGTTCATGCTGGGCAACTTCATCACGGGCAC
>JAFIFY010000118.1 GCA_020831765.1 Phycisphaeraceae bacterium
CGCAACCAGGCCCAACCCGATCACACCAAGCCACATCAGCACCAGCACCGAAAAAATGAGTACCGTGCGAAGCTCGATCCATCCACTCCACCAGAGTTGAAGAACCTGGAAGACATTGCCCACGACCAGCAAACCAAGACCGGCCACGCATAGCCGGGCCAACCAGACTCTTGCCACACCACCCCAACCCGACGAACTGAACAACGCCCAGGGCAACAGACACAACAGCAAGCCGGGAATCAGCATCCGTTCGACCCACAGCGGCAAGCTGGTTGCGATCCACCAGCCGTTGGCATGCCAACCGTCGAATCGCATGCCAGCCGCCACATTCAACAAGGCGAATCCGATCAGCACCAACGCCAAAGCGCGGCTGAACGCTTGCATATACGAACTGAGTCCGACGATACGGCTCCATACCCACATGATCGGCTCCTTTCCGATGGCGGATGCTCGTGAGCATGATACTGGGAAGTGAAATGTGAGCATTCAGAGCCGCACGGAATATGGGAGCCAAAGCTCAACCAAACGGATCGACTCAGGCACACCGCCACAACCCGGCCAGTGAGATGGCCGGATTCACCACCAATTTCATGTTCGCCGATCAGCGGTTGATGCTCAGCGCGGGCCGATTCAGGCCGCCGACCGCGATCGCCTGTGGGAGAGAATCCAAAGCGCAGCCAGCCCCATGCCGAACAAGGTTCCCGGCTCCGGCACGCTCGCCGCGCTTCCTGTCCCGACCGAATAGCCGTAGCTCTCAAAAAGCAGAAAGGCATCACGAAGCCCGACCCGACCGTCAGCCATGAAATCGCCATCCGACCAGTTCATGCCCGATTCGCCGAAGTTGGCCTGAAGCAGAGCAAGGTCAAGGTCATCCACCGATCGGTCCAGGTTCGCATCGCCGGCGATGCCCACATAGCCCGACAGATTGAGCGTCAGACTCGGCAGAACGATTCCGCCCGGCAGGTCTTCATCGGAAACCTCGATGATGTACTGGGCCTCGAAGAATCCGGGCGCGGCGGTATCGAAGAACACCAGGAATCCGGCTGAATCACCGGCGGCGATGCCAGGCGTGGCTATCAGATCGGTATAGAGATGACCGGTGTCGCCGAACCCGGCCACCCCGTCGATGTCCAGCGCTGCGGTATAGCCGAGCGTCGCCATGCGATTGAAGATGTCCAAACCCAGGCTCTGAATGCCGGAGCCCGGCGCGAAGCTGCCCAGATCGAGGTCCAGAACGCCTATATCGGTACCGGAACTGAACGAGGGTTGCGCGTGATCCAGGGCGACGCCGGCGTACGGGATCATGGTATCGGGGTACGCGCCCTCGCCGGGCAGCCCCAAGCCACCGTTCTCCAGCGTCGTCAACGACAAGCCGACGGAACCACTCTTCTCACCCGCGGTCAGAAACGCTCCGCCCAGTGTCCGGAAGACGCCATCAATATTGGTCGCTCCCACCAGGTCAGCGCCCGTGCCGCCCACCACGGCAATACCGTCGCTGTTGGGAGCAGAGGTCATCGCCACCGTTACCGAGGTGGTATTGCTGTTGACCCCTACACTCACGAGCGTTGCATCACCGACGGGCGTCACCGCGCCGCCAACGATCGTGGTGCCCAGATCGACGGGCGTCGAACCGCTATAAACCACCGTCCGCTTCTTCACCGAAGTCATGCTCACCGTGATCGTGTCGTTGGCATCGTCCGAGCCCAGGCCGGGGCCGGCGCTTGTGGCAGCCGTATTGTCGATCGTCACCATTGCGTTCTTGTTGCCGGTGGTCGAAGTCGAGGGGGCATTGACCGTAAGCTCCAAAGTCTGCGAGCCCGGAGCGAACGCCTGCGTACCGGTGGGGTCGGTCGTCGTCCCGGAAGCCGCGATGCTGAAGGTGGTCGAATCATCGCCTGTTTTGGTGACCGTGACCGCCTGCGACGCCGGACTCGAAAACTGCATCACGCGGCCAAAATCCAGATGAACCGACGAGGAGCCATCGGGATTCGGTTGGCTTCCGACATAAATCTGGCTGTCGTTGTTCTCGCTGCCGCCGGCGAATAGTTCCACCGCCCACTGGGGGTTGTCGATGAACGGGTTCCGGTTGCCCTGATAGAAGTTGTTGGTGACGGTCTGTCCAAATTCATTGACATAAGTCGGACTGAAGATCAGGTGATTGCGTCGAAGCTCGAAGGCATCCGGCGGATCATCGATGTGCCATTGGATCAGGCTTTCGAGGTCGCCGTGCAGCCCGAGCCAGGCAGCCGGATTGCCGTTGACGATCTGCAGGTCCACCGTATCCGGCTCGGTGCCATCGTAGCGGACCGCCATGTAAAAGAGCATCCGGGCGACCTGTCCCTTGTGAGCTTCGCCGGGATACCAGTAGACCCCGCTCGGCCCGGCCGAACCATCGGCGCGGAAGCCGCCGAAATTGAGGTTTGATCTTGCCTGATTGGTGCTCGCCTCGATCCAACGAAGCGCATGCAAGTCGGCATAGTCGCGCCCAAGATCGTTGCGCGGCGGAGAGAGTTGCTGACGGCTGGCGGGCCAGACGTGTTCGCGCTGCTTGGAAACCGGATCGGTCACCAGCACGTTGACATTGTCAAAAATGAGGTTGAGTTCCCACGGCTCGAAGGGGGCTGGGCCGGGACCCGCCTGATCCAGCCGGTCCAACGCCGGTGGTGCATCGCCATAAGGAACAAATCGGTGCAAAGCTCCCGGTGATCCGAAATAATCGTGCCGGATGATGTTGTGCAGCGCATCCCAGAGATCCTGGCCCAAAAGTCCCTGGGCTGAGTCGTAATACCCTGTTGGAGCTTCCCATGACGGGTCATACGTCCAGTACGTGTTGGCCGAGGCGGGCACCTGGGCGAGCAGAACCAGAAGGCACACCGCAATGAGCAGACGAAGCCTCATGGTGAATGAATCGAACGCGTGGGTGGTTCGAGGGCTTCGCACGGGACTGAAGGCGGGACATACTTTCAAGATCATCAGAACTCTCGGGGACAATGGCGGTTTCGGTCGAGGCGGACATCAGGAAGCGAAAGGTTCTCGGGGGGGGTTTAGCGCCCCCCCCCCGGAAAATAAAAAAGCCGGGTTTGGGCCCGGCCCCCGAACAAACCCCCCCGCAAACGCCCGGCGGCGGCCCCGCCCCGCCCCGCCCCCGCCGGCCCGGGGCGGG
>JAFIFY010000132.1 GCA_020831765.1 Phycisphaeraceae bacterium
TTCACCGCCCGCAGTCATGCCTGGCGTGATCCGAACCCGCAGCCCATCGCCGATTCCCGCCGGGGATGCCCTGGGGTGGTTTGCCCGCCGCGCTGGGCAGTTCACCGGGTTGATCCTCGACCGATCCGGGGCATTTCCCGCCAACATATCCTGCATCAATCAGCGTCGCCGCCGCGACAACAGTCCCCCGACGCAGATCAGCGTGATCATGGCCGATGTTGGCTCAGGAAAGATGGTCGTTTCAAGCTCGTCGAAAGGGATGCCATTGGTAATCACAAGCTGTTGCGTAGGTCGATTCCAACTGAACGACATTCCAAGCGACATCTCACCGTCGAGGTAACCGGCGGCTCGGACATTGCAGACGACGTTATCCGGCAGGCAGCCATCAAAGGGCACGAAGCCATTGCCATCGAGGAAATCAACCTCAAAGATGCCTGCTGGCAGGCAGATCTCGCAATCGCCAGTGAAGAGCTGTACCAGGAAGTTGACGTTCGCTGACACCGAGCCGCTGAAACTCGGCACATCATTGTCCATCAGGAACTGCACGGTCGGTTGGATGCCGGGTTGGACGACTCCACCCTCGACAGTGCCCAGATTCAAGGAGACGGACATGTTGATATCGAGCGTGCCGCAATCCTGACCACTCAAATCAAGTGATGCCGATGCCCATGGAAAAATGGTGAAGTCCGGGTTGCCGAAGGTGATGTTGTGGAAGACATGCGAGACCGATGCGCTACCGCCAACCGCTCCAAGGCCGACCGATGGTGGGGCGAGGACGAACGAATCGACATCAATGAAACCCGGTGCTGGGAAATACGTCGGATCCGGATAGGCGCTGGTGGTTTGAAGCTGTATGGACGCCGAACCGCCACCCTCCAGCAGTGTGTAAGTCTGCGCGTGGGTGGCGGTGGCGCATGCCAGCAGCATTGCCGCCAAGGCCAGAAAAAATGGTGCTTTCATGTTCGAGACTCCTTGAGAAAAAGTGAGAGAGAAAAAAACGCGGCACGATAGCCCACACCCCATCGGGGGTGCTATTGAAACAACTCATTGGCCGCTGAGGATCGATACGGTTGCCAACATCCGCGCGAACCGTCCAGCGCACCAGCCCTCTCTCAACACAATTCTCTCATCCCAAATCACGGGCGACCCGCCCCGAAAGGACGTGAACAAAACCTAGTAAATTCATTATCGCGTCGACAAGATGGTAATGGTACCGTGGAAATATTACAATGCAAGAGTAAAACGAACATAGCAGGAAAGAAAATGCTGCAATCTAGGCAACGTCTTGTAAATAAGGAGCTTACCCACCGTTAAGATTTTCCTGATCCTTTTGCCCCGAAAGTCGTAGCCTTGTGCTGTGAGGCGGGAATCATCTCACAACGAACCGAACAGGCTGCCGGTGGCGATGGCCCGCAGGACCATGGGCCCGAGGGCGATAATGACCACGGCGATCAGGATCAGCATGGAAGGGATGAGGATGCGCAGGGAAGCCGAGGCGGCCAGCTTCTCGGCGCGAACGCTGCGGTGCATGCGCATCATGCTGGACTGGGTCTTGAGAATGGTCGATAGCGGCGTGCCCAGGGCCTCGGACTGGTTGATCGCGCCCACCACCGAGCGGAGCGGTTCAAGGGGAATGCGATTGGCCATGTTCTTCAGCGCCACCGCACGGCTGGCGCCGAATTCCATTTCGCTCTGAACCAGGCTCAGTTCCTGGTTGAAATCATCGTCCGGCTCATCCCGGATGACTGTGCTGATGGCTTCGCTGAAGGTGGCGCCGGAGGCCATCATCAGGGCGATCAGGTCCAGGGTGTAGGGCAGGCGCTTGCTGATTCGCATGACGCGAGACCGCGCTTCATTGTGAAGCAGGTAAATCGGCAATCCGAACCCGACCAGGGCGCCGATGAGGATCAGAAACGGCTCGGGCATGCCGATCAGCAGCCAGGTCATGACCGAGGCGAACAGAAGCACCGCGATGCCCGAGAGCAGGGAAAGCGCGAGGAACTCATCGACGCTGTAGCCCTTGGGATTGCCCGAGGCGTTCAAGTCGCTACGAATCATCTGGCGGATCGAAGGCACATTGAACCGCGCGGCCACCTGTTGAAGCGCCGCGAGCATGGGCATCAAAAGCGGCTGCTCGAACAGCGTCTGGCGCTGACCGGCCCCCAGCGCCAGGGCCAGCCGCCGATGAACCGGCGGTTCCAGCGGAACCGGGTAACGGAAGATCGACCAGACCACCATGAATGTTGAGACGAACACGAGCAACAGCACGGCCACCTGGATGAGCAGGTCCTCCAGGGACATGCCGGGCACCGCCGCTTCCGCTTCAAGGTCAACGGCCAGGATGAGCAGGGTCATGTTCATGGGCGGTTCGATCGGGAATTCAGGGCCTGATGGAGCGCATCATCGGTGAGCGATGCTCAGATATCCACACTCATGATGTTGCGGATCCACCAGAAGCCGGCGAAAATCAGGCCGACGACCAGCAGGAGCAACAGGCGTCCGGTCGGTTCGGTGAACAGCATTCTGGTGTCATCCGGGGTGATGATCAGGAGCACACCCACGACGACGAACGGCATCATGGCCATCATTCGCGCCTGGGAGCGGCCCTGGGCGGTGACGGCGTCGAGCTTGCCTTCGAGCCGCTGGATTTCGCGGATGCTTTCGGCGATGCGGTCGAGGCTTTCGGCCGCGTCACCGCCGCGCAGCCGGTGCATTTCGATCGCGGTGAACAGCAGGCGGTAATTCTGAAGTCCGATCCGGTTGGCCGCGCTTCGCATGGCCTGGTTCAGGTCCATGCCCATGGCGTACTCTCGGAGCAACTGGGCGAATTCCTGCCTGATCGGTCCGACGGTGTTCTCCACGAGCAGTTCCATGGATTGCACGAGGTTCAAGCCTGCCCGCTGGCCCGAGGCGAGCGTGGTGATGCCGTCGACCAGTTGCTGTTCCAGGCGGATTCGCCGCTTGGTTTCCATATGCCTGAGCACCAGGGGCGGGACGAAAGCTCCCAGCAACGCTCCGGGAATGAACGCCAGGAGCGAATTGGTGAACATGACGAACAGCGCGCCCGGCACGACGATCAGGCACAGGGCCACGATCAAGGCGACTCGGGGCGGAATGTTGAGCAGAAGCTGGCGATTGAGCACGCGGTCATAACGGGCCTCGTAGCGCAACATGAGCTGGCGGAACGGCGCCCAGCCGTATTGGACGAAAACGAAGACCGCCGACCACGTGGTCAGGGCGATCAGCATCAGCCATGCGATATCCTGCGAGGTCGTCAGGGCCGGCTCGGCGGCTTCCTGCGTGGTGGCTTGAATGGTAAGCAGCAGGGCGTGCATGGCTTACTGGGTCCTCTTTGCCGTCGAGTCGGGACGGAACGATGTCGCCTGGGGTGGGGGCCTAGAGAAAGACGCTCACTTCGATCTGGTCTTTCTCGATCAGTTCGTGTGCGAACTTTGGAATATAACCGGTATGGCGCAGCGTCGGCTGATCCTCGCGGCGCAGCCGGTAAATGTCCTCAAGCAGGATTTCCCCGGTTTCGCGATCAATTTCCATGACCTCGGAAATATGGGTGACCCGCCGCCGCCCGTTGGAGAAACGCGCGACCTGCACGACCAGATCGATCGCACCGACGATCTGTTCGCGAATGGCCCGGACGGGCATGTCCACGGCCATGAGCACGAGCGTTTCCAGTCGCTTCATGGCATCGACGGGTGTATTGGCATGGACGGTCGAGAGCGAGCCATCATGGCCGGTGTTCATGGCCTGAAGCATGTCCAGGGCTTCGGGGCCGCGCACCTCGCCGACGATGATCCGATCCGGCCGCATGCGCAGGGCGTTGCGGACCAGCTCGCGGATGGTGAACGCTCCGCGGCCCTCGACATTGGCCGGTCGGCCTTCCAGGCCCACGATATGGGGCTGGGGCAGGCGAAGCTCGGCCGATTCCTCGATGGTGATGATGCGTTCCGATGGCCGGACGAACGCGCCCAGGGTGTTGAGCAGCGTCGTCTTCCCCGAACCCGTGCCGCCGGAGATGATGATGTTCTTCCGCCCGACGACGCAACCCTTGAGGAACTCGGCCGTCGTGGGGCTGAGACTGCCGCGATCGACCAGGTCATCGATGGTGAAGGGAATCCAGCCGAACTTGCGGATGGTCAGGCATGGGCCGACCAGCGAGAGCGGCTGGATGATGGCGTTGACGCGGCTGCCGTCGGCCAGGCGGGCATCGACCAGCGGATTGGCCGTGTCCACACGTCGGCCCACCGGCGCCAGAATCCGCTCGATGATCGAGAGCAGCACCTCATCGGAGAAGAAGCTGCGGGTGGTCGGCTGGATGACCCCGTTCTTTTCCACGTAGATGTGTTCCCTGCCCACGACCATGATCTCATTGACGTTGGCCATGTTCACCAGGTCTTGCAGCGGACCAAGGCCGAACATGATGTCCTCCAGGTCCTTGCTGACGGTGCGCCGAACGATGTACTTACGCAGGGCCGCGCTCATGTCGGGCAGAATCTGCTCGAAGAGATCATCGAACGCATCTTCGGCGACGGTCAGGTCCTCGGCCACGGTCGCGCTGTCGAAGAGCAGCGGCATCATGTCCACGATGGAGCCGACCAGTTCGCCGATGGCCTGTTCACGCTGGGGGTCCAGCAGTCGTTCATCCCCGGCGATGTACTCGGTCTGTACCTTGCCCTGGCACTGGCGAACCACCTCGGCGATGACCTCGCGGTGCAGATGGGTGTGAACGATGTGGTTGATGACCTCCTCGTTCAGGCGCGAGAGCCCCTTGTCGATCACCTCCTGCATGTGCCGCAGGATTTCGCCGGTGTAGCTCGAATCGCTCTTGTCGATGTGGCCGGTGATGCGCAGGTTCATCCGCTCGAGCAACTGGGCGTGAACCTTCTGCTCGAACTCCATCAGCTTCTTCTGAAGCTGGCGCCGGTCATCGGCCAGGCGGTCCTTGCGTCCGGGCGAGACGGCGACGATCGAGAACTGGGCGATCTGGACCTCATCGCCAAAATCGATCCGCGCCGGCTTGCCTTCGGCGATCTCGCGATTGGAGACCAGCGTGGCCGATTTGCCCAGGCTCTCGACGAACATCTGGTTGCCCTTGAGGAAGATGCGGGCATGACGGCGATTGACGAACGGCGCGACGATGCGGATTTCGCAGTTCTCATCGCGGCCGATCGTCACCGGTTCTTTTTCGATCGAAAGCGTGGTTCGGCTGTTTTTGCTGTGGTCGTAAAGCCAGAAATCCATTGGGCGTTGCTCGGCGGGTCCGGTGGGGGGTGAGTTTGGACGTTCCGGACCATCATCGCCCGTATAGACGCGAACCGGTCAGGCTTTCAACCACACGAACAACTTCGGGGTTGACGTTGTGTATGGGTGGATTGCTCGTGCGGCTGGGGGTCCAGGTCCGCCTTCGGTCGCCGGGATTGCGCAGGGTCAACTGAAATCCGCCGTACTGCGATGTGATGGTCCGTACCTGGGCGAGTGGAACTTGATCTTCGGGGCCGATATCCAGGCCGATGGTCCGGAAGCCCCGGGCAGCGCCGCGACCTTCACCCGTGGCGTCCCGCACCAGCGAGCCGACATTGAGCACGCGAACGTTCTCCATGACCAGCATCTTGCGTGGAAAACTGCCGCCGGCGCCGGGCGGAAACGTGCCGATGATGTCCACGGTCATGCCGGGCCGGAGCGTCTCGGGTACCTCATCGCCGGTGATGGTGATGGGAAAACCGCGCCGATCATCGGAGGGCAGGCCGGACACCAGACCCTCATCCATCTCACGGAACAGGAAATTGGTCACCAGCGAATTGGCCGAGGCCGCGCGGCGAACCTCGGTCCGATTGCGGCCCTGAAGGTCCGCATCGCCAACGATCGGGGACAGATACTCGAGATTGGGAACGATGGAATTGGGTACACGGAAGCTGGTGACATCCCGGTCGGCACTGAACACATCCCCCGGTTCCAGGGACTTGTTCAGCCGATAGAGCGTCACCATCTGTTCAACGTTCTGGGCACGAATCTGGGAGACGTAGACCAGCACGACCACGACCGCGAAGAAGGCCAGAAGGAAGGAGATGACCAGCATCTTCGAACCTTCGATGGGTCGATTGGCTTGCGGTCCGGGTGATGAACTTGATTGGCTCATGGTTGGATTAGCTCCGGGTGGGGGCCCGCCTGATCCGCGGCGGGCATGGGGGCGGGAGGCCGCATTATGGCATAGCGTACCTAAGACGCATCATGATGCGAACGCGGCCTTCATTTTCGATCAGATGGATGTGAACCGCCGTTCGATGCAGCGCTTCGGCCAATCGCCGGTTGGCCGGAACCGGTTGGTCGGCCGCATCGCGGGGCTCAAACCGCAGCATACGGCTGTGCGCGGACAGATCACGGCCATCGACCTGTTCAAACCCTCGTTCACTCAGTTCCTCTTGATAGTACCCCTGAAGGTCTTCCAGGGTTCGCCCATGCACGGACCAGGAGACGATCTCTTCGACGAACGGCGAGGCCTCGCGGCGGTGGCCGATGCGTCCGTCAGCGCCCTCTGGGTCGGCGATGCCCAGGGGATTGTTCTCCAGCGGCAGAATCCCCGGCAGCACGCCGCGCAGCGGATCATCCATCGGCCGCGACCAGTCGCCCACTTCATCTTCATCGGGGAACCGGGTGGTATCACCGGACAGGGGATCGATCCATGGCGGATCGGCCGGGCCCGAGCGCCCGATGGCATCAATGGCCAGCACCGCCGCGATGGCGAGCACGGTGGCGGTGACGCTGGCCAGGCCGATCAGGGCCAGGCGCCCGGGGTTGAAAAGCCGGTTGCCCGCGGGGCGGTCCTGAGCAGTTCCTGACGCCGGAGCCGCCTGGTCTTCGGTCCCGGAAACGGGCACATGTTCGGTGGGCGCGGCGTCGGGGGCCGCGTCCTGTCCGATCGGGGATTTGGGGGGTGGGTCGATCGACATCCCGTTCAGTTGCCTACGTGAGGGCCCTGGTAACCGGGACGATAGCGATACCATGCGCGCAAGTGCGGAGCCATGATGGTCTGATGGGCCAGGGACTGAAAAGCCTGATCGAGGTCGTCGTAAAACACTTCCTGAATGCGGGAGAGGTTCCATGGTCCGCTGCCGCTATGCACCCATTCGCCGCTGGATCGACGGAAACTGTTGACGAATTTCCAGTCGTTGCCGATCCTCGCGTGGTCGTGGCTGATCGGGCCATCGAAATTGGCCAGCACGCCGCCGCCACTGTGATCGTGGTGTGTGGAAAAGCCCACCGTCACATTGCCGGGGAAGGCATCGTGATATTCGCCGATCATCCGGCCGAGGTCGGGGTTGATGTTTGAGCCATGATCCTGGAGCATCCGCAATGCCAATCGGAGATGACCTCCCGCCTGGTCCCGGTTGATGGACACGGCCGTGCCCAACTGGAACATGGCATTGATGTGTTCGTTGCCCGGTCCGGATTCGGAGGAAGGCCCGTGGGCGTGATCGGCGACGTGCCACGCTTCGTAGCGGTCCATGATCTTGGCGCGCTGCATGCGGAGGGTGGCGTGGCCCAGGTAGAGCAGCACGGCCACGATCAGCAGGATGAATGGCAGCACGAGCAGTATCTCGAACATCACCGTGCCTCGCCGGCGGTGCCCGGGCGATGTACGCCGGCTTCCCGGCGATTCAACCGCGTCGGGTTTGAATGAGCGGGTATGGTTCATGGTCATCAGCATCCTTCCGGCCCTAATGACGGAGCATCATGTCCGCCATGGGCGCAGCGCGAAGCAGGTAGTCGTACATCAGATCGTAATAGACCGAATCCAGCCGGGGCACCTCATGGAGCAGGCCTGAATCGTAGTTCATCCTCACGACCCAGTCGTTGAAATCCTGCTCGCGGAACCGCTGCAACTGGGCACTCCACATCTGTGTCCACAAGTCCCAGGAATGATTGTTGAACACATGCGCCTGCGCGATGCCCACAACGCCGCCATCGGTCCCGTCACCCCGGGAATCGGCCTTCTCACCGGTGAAACGCGAGGCCACCAGCACCGGTTCATCGCTGGCGCGGGCGATGCCCATGAAGGTGAGGTAACGGAACCGGGAGTTCTCATCGCGCAGCATCAGGCTGTGGTCGAAGTCGACCGGCGACGGAGCCGTGGCCGAAGTCTTGTTCAATCCATCATAGGGGTTGCTGACATCGATCGGCTCGCCGATGTCGATGCCCAGGAACAGGAAGTGATCGATCCTGTAGACGGTCTGCATCTGGCCATCGGCGCGTCGGGACAAGCCGATTTCGTTATCAAAGTTGACCTGGTACTCAAACTCATCGCGCCAGATCGAATCGGTCAGGCGCGTCACGTTGGGCGACTGTTCCCATGTGCGTGGGTCGATCCAGCCATTGCGATTGCGCGGGGTGATGAAGGGGTTGTCGCGCCCGCCGCGCGTGGTCCATGTCCATGAGCCCGGAGAAAGGAACTGGGGGTGCCCGTAGGGATAGCGGCTCTTGATCTCCGAACCGATGTAGACGGTCTCACGGATGCGCTCGCGCATCTGCGGATCATCGGCGATCTCGAACGCCTCGTGGATGTTGATGACCCACTGGGGATCGTGGATACGATTGGCCCCTCGACGGCCAGGCCAGACGTACTGAAGCTTCAGGTTGGCGATCTGGTTGGCGTAGCGGCCGAATTGGCTCTGCCGCAGATGTTCGTTGGCGAAGCGGGACGTGCGCTGGGACAATCGCTGATACTCGCTGTAGAGCCCGTAGCGATCCGGCTCCTGACTGGTGGTGACGAATGTTCCCCGCGAACCGCGTGCCGCCCGGGGAGCGCGGCTGAAGGGGACGCCGCCCCGGTTGCCGGATACGACCTGATTCGACCCGCCCCCGCCGCCGACCCAATAACCCTCGCGCGCCCCGCGAATCCGATGTCGCCACCCAAAAAGGACATCCCACGGCCCGCGGTTGAACTCGGCGTGGTCCACCTGTCCAAGTCCGTTGGGGTTGGGTCGGTTGCCCGGAGAGAGCCGATTGTCGGCGCCGGGCAGCAAACCAAACCGCACCGGTCGCTCGAAATCATCGAACACGCCGCGCCGAAGCGGAGGGTCGGCCACGACCGGCAGGGTGAAGGCATATGCCATCTCCTCGCGCCGCAGATTGAAATTGCCGGCTTCGATGCTGTGATTCTGGGCCAGGATGCCCAGGTCCGCCATGATGATCTGGTTGTGCTGATCCAGTGCCTCCAGGGCCTGCCAGAAACGACCACTGCCGCCGCGATAGTGGGTGTAGCGGGTCAGGTCGTTGCTGCTGAAATACTCATCCATCGGCGCGAGGATCTCGATCTCCTCGGTCAACTGGGTTTCCAGGGCCCGAAGCCGGTCCGGGAGCCATCGCTCGGACGGGGGAATCGCGCCCAAATGGCCGACGATGGCATCGCGAAACGCCGTCTGATCCTTGAGTGTCATGCTCACGGCCAGCGGCTGGGCATCGAGGTGTGGCACCACGGCCAGAATGCGCGTCATGGCCACGTTGTTCATGGAGATGACATTGAACTGCCTGGCCGTGAACCCCGCCGCCGACCGCGCCGCGGAATCGGCGGCATGCTGGACGACGATCCGACGCTCGATCTGACGGGCCGTGTTGAGCGTGAAGGCGAAGACGCCGGCCACCAGCAGTACGCCGAACAAGGCGATGATGATGATCACGCCACGTCGCCTGACGTCGCGTACGATCGGTGACCTCCGCTTTCGGGAGGCATCACGCTGATGGTGCATGGCCGGTGGATTCCGTTGCGTCATGGTCAACCTCCAGCTTCGATTCGATCGATTTCCGCCTGGATTATTTCCATCAACCGTTGGGCTTCTTCGGTGCTGCGGTATCGGCTGGCGGTGCGAACCGAACTGCGTGCCTGAACCCAGTTGCGCTCATCCATATGCCTCCGGGCATTAAAGATGGCCAGGCTGTATTCGAGTTCACGAATGGCGGCCTGAATCTCTTCGGTATCGTGAATCTCGCGGGCTTCCCGGAAGCGCTGACGCGCCTCGCTGAAGGCGTTCTTGGCCAGAGCCTCCCGGCCTTCATTCAGCCGCGTGTGGTAGTCCTTCCACTGTTGGACTTCATTGAGTCTTCTCTGTGCCTGGGCATGGGTCCGATCAAGCTGAATCACGCGTCGGAACGCGCGTTCGGCATCATCCAGTTCCTGCCGGGTCAGAGCCTGCCTTCCGCGTGTGTAGTTCAGGTTGATTTCGGCCTGGCGGATCAACTGGGCGATCTCCGGGTTGCTCCGAACCTGTTGGGCTTCGTTGAAGATGTTGATGGCCTGTTCCCACTCGCGGCGTTCCATCGCCGCGCGGCCGCGGTCGACCATCGCGCTGTAATCCTCGGCGATGCGCAGGGCCTCGAGCTCTCCTTCGGCCCTCGGATGGCCCAGGTCGCGGGCATCGCGGAATCGAGCCGCGGCCTGCTGCTGCTGCCCCCGGGCCAGGAAGCGCTGCGCCTCGGCATAGGCCTGATTGGCCCGGAAGGTCTGAATACGACGCTCAAGCTCATCGCGTCGATCCGGGAACAGGTCGATCGCCCGGGTGGCCGCATCCACGGCATCGGCCCAACGCTCATCGCTCTCGGAGCGTCGAAGCTGTTCGAGGACCGTCCGCTGTTGCTCCAGGTTCTGCATGGTCCGGAACTGCTCGGTCACCCACGCCAGGTCCTCTTCCGAGACATGGCGATCGCTCTGGCGGACCTCTTCGAGGGTTCGTCGTGCCGAGGCGAAATCCTGCTGGTCGAAGTAGCCCTGATAACGCTGACGCATCTCGGTCAGCCAGGCTGAATCCGCCAGGCTGCCGGCCCGCGCCTCGAGACGGTCGAGAAGGTCCTCAAACTCGCTGATCGGGAGCGTTCCCCGACGCCCATCCTCACGGAGCCTTGCCATTTCGATGTCCGCTTCGCCGAACTGGCGGGCCAGAACCAGTTGGCGCACCCGGTCAACGCGATCGCGGGTGGTCATCAGCAAGGGCGGCTTGCGGCTCTCGGCGGTAAGGTCATCCACACGGATCGGGTGGCGCTCACCGGTCCGTGCCCGGATGTTCAAGTCCTTGGCCTTGTCGAAATGTCGCAAAGCCTGGTCGTAGTTGCCGGCGTGATTCTCGATGTAAGCGGCCGCGACGGTTGATTTGACCCGGCTCCACTGGGCGATCCAGACATCCGAGGGCCACTGAGCCGCCAGACGTTCGAAGGTCTCGCGTGCCCGGGCCAGCGCGGCGATGTCCGGCTCGCGGTCGGCATCTTCCAGGTCCCGTCGGATCGCCTCATCGAACTTGGCACTGGCCTCTTCATACTCAGTGCGTGCCTGGTTGAAAACCTCCCACTGGGCCTGGGCTTCGGTGTTGTGCTCGATGACCTGCCATATACCGACCCCCGCGGCGATCAGCAGGAGGTTGGCGGCCAGGATCAGCTTGAGCTTGCCTCGCTTGGGCAAAGCCGCGGTCGGGTTCTCATTGACCTCGGTGCGGACGCGGGCACTTTCCAGCTCCTGCGGATCGACGGGTTTGCCGGCGATGATGCGACGAATGGCCTCGATCAGATCCTTGGCGCTGGCGATGCGCTTGTCCCGGTCCTTTTCCATGAGCCGGGCGATCAGGTCGCTGAGATTCTCGGGAATCTCGGGATTGAGTTGATTCAGCGGCGGAGCCACCGCGCGGGGGTTGGTGTGCCACTTCATCCACCGCATGGCCTGGTTGCGATGATCGCGGACAATGAGCTTGAATGCTTCGTCGAATCGTTCGCGGCCACCGAGCATCTCGTAGGCGATGATGCCCAGGGCGTAAAGGTCGGCCCGGGCATCGAGCTTCTCATTGAGAAACATCTCCGGCGCCATGTAACGCACGGTGCCGACTTCCATGTTCTCCTGCATCTCAGCCAGCACGGAGAGGCCGAAATCGCAGACCTTGAGGCCGCCATCGACCGGCAGCAGGATATTCGAGGGCTTCAGGTCGCGATGAATGATCCCCTGGCCGTGGATGACATCCAGAGCGGCGGCGGTGGCGGCGAGGATGCCGACCGCCTGGCGCTGTTCCAGCGCGCTACGACGCTGAGCCATGTACTGCTCCAGCGAAGGGCCATCGACATATTCCATGACAATGAACAGTCCACGGCTCTCATCCAGCACATCCTCGATATTGACCAGATGCTTTTCTTTGGAGGCGATCCGTTTCTGGATGGAGGCCTCGCGACGGAACCGGTCCCGGACTTCATCATCCAGGCCATTCTCGGGGATGATCTGCTTGATCGCCACGTGACGATTGAGCAGTTGGTCGAACGCCTTCCAGACGATCGATGAACCGCCGGCGCCGATCTGGTCCACGACTTCGAACTTGTCGATCCTGTCGCCGATCTTGATCGTGTGCAGATGCGATTGTGGGCCTTTTTCACTCATGCGCGTCACCGTCCATGTTTGCGGCACCGATCGGGCGACCGGCATTGATCATGCTTCCGATCGCCCATCGGCGAACGGGGAGCTTCATGTTCCACACGGCCCGCTAGGGCGCCCGATCCAGTTCGGGGCGCGGGGGCAGGGCCGTGATGATCCCTTCATTGGTCAGGGTGGTCTGGGCTTGAATCATGGTGTACGAACCCCCGACGGTCGTATCGGCCGGGCCGTCCCGGAAGAAGTGGCCGACCATGGGCATCGACAGGAAGAATCGATGCCGGACTTCGACCGTAATCGCCTCGCGCGGCCCGAATTCGGCAATGCCACTCTGGGGCACGAAGCGCACGTCCGGCCCCTGGGCCACAGGCCGATGGATGACCACTTCCGTGTTGTTCAGGGCATAGCTGAGCCGACCGGGCAGGACATTGCGGACATACCCCGGTGTCTCATGGCCGAAGGAGCGATAAAACCCGTCAAGCCGATTGATCAGATCGCCCATGGCGCCGGCATCACCACCGCCCGGTCCGCTGACCGGCCAGAGGGCGAGCGCTGCCGCTTCCTGGATGGAGCGATACTTGGGTGAGCCCATGTGGAGGACGATTTCGTTCTGGGGTTCGCCGCCCACACCCTGGAAGGTGTAGTCGTCGCCGATCTGAACCACCGCCGCGCGGGCCGCGGCGAACGAGGCATAGTGAACGAACAAGCGCCCGGAGATCAGCAGCATGAGTTGCGTGATCATCAGGATGAAGAACATCGCAAAGGGGAGTACCAGGGCGAACTCAATCATCGCGGTGCCTTCATTGGCCCGCATTTTCCGGTTCAGCCGGGCATTGAGGGCCGGCTGGATGGATTGCTCGCCTTCGACGCCGGCCGATGTGGCCGGCACCGATTCATGGGGCTTTTGCGTCTTCACACCCGCCCCCGCGCGTCCGAGTCGAAACAGGACCACCATGCAGCCGCCCAGGCCAGCGATACAGAGGATGAGCAAACCGGTCAGGCCGAGGACCGGGCCGGAAAACACGGCGTCGAGCAGCCATGATCCGTATCCGGAAGTCTGTGCTTGGGCGATGATCGGGCTCATGGGCATGGGCTCCAGGCCGACTCAGGCGGCGAAGCGCGGCGGATACGCGATTTTCCAGCTTACCGCCAGCGAATCGGGGCATCTTCTTATTCTAGACCCGAAAGCCGGACTTCTGGTTGCAAGTCTGACGCTATGGCTTGCTCTGGGCATCGTTTGGGCCTCGCGGCATCCGGTTGCCAAGCCCGGGTGCTAGATGCTCATCCAATCACTCCAGGGGTAACGCACCTCCAGCAGATATTCCGCACCGGCCAGAATGCCGCCGGCGGCAATGGCAATGGCGTAGGGCAATCGGCTTTCCTCGGGCTCGTCGGTCACCGCAACGGCACCGGCGGCCTTGCTGACCAGGAGAGCCCATAGTCTTCTCATGGTTTCGAGTGTTCGGCGTCGGGCGATCATGGTGCCGATGGCCAGGAACAGCCCGGCCAGAAGGAAGTAGAAGGTCGCGGCCAGAGCCGCTTCCCAGGTGCCCAGCCAGGCGCCCATCGCGGCCAGCAACTTGGCATCGCCGCCCCCCATCATGCCCGAGAGCCAGAGCGCCCCGAAAGGAATCAGAAGCATCAGCATCGCTGCCCCGGCGGAAAAAAAGGCCGAAAAGCGGGACGACGTCGATTCGCCGGCCGCCGTCAGGCCCACGATCAGCCAGAACAACAGGCCGCCCAGCGCGGCCAGATAGGTCAAGGCGTTGGGTATCTCGCCGGATCGGCTGTCAAAAACCGCCGCGGCCAGGAGGACGCCGGTCAAGACGAGCGTGGCGATCCATGGGACCATCGAGATCTCCAGCGCAAGGGCGGGGAAGCCGGGCTCAGCCGATGGACAATCGGGCCTTCCGGTCGGCTGAGCCCGACTTCCGCCTCAGTAAGCGGGCAGTCGGGCGACGACCGGCCTGATCCCAATGCGTAGCGGTGGCCCATGTCTGGGCAAGCTCTGGGCAAACTCTGGGCAAACTCTGGGCAACCGCTGCCGCGGGATTTTGTCTGTTGGCGTTCGGTCTGGGATTCTGCAAACGGGGGACGCCGAGAAATTCCCAGCCCGCGCCGTATCGGCCGAGCAGAAACCACCCAAAGTCCCTTAAAGCCGCATGGCGAAAAAGACTGATGGGGCAATGTCTGTCGGCCCGGCGTTCATCGCCTTAAGGCAGGATCAGGGGTCAAGGCGGCGATCGCCTCGCATGCCGGCCCACTTCTCGCTGAGCCAGTCCATCAAATCCGCGCCGTAGAAGATCAGCACGCCCAGCAGCGGCAGAATCAGGGCCGCCAGAAGCAGCAGCTTCTCAAGGCCTTCGGCACCGCGCTGATCCTCATGGAACCGGGTGACCAATCGACGAACACGAGTCCACATAAAAACCTCGCTTTCGGCCCCCCGAATCGAGGGGCGGAACTTGGAAACCACTGATTCTCAGCCAGCGTCGCCGCCGCGCTGGTCCTCAGGGAAACGGCAGGGCGTTAAGGGCGGTCATCATCCGATAGTGTTCCACCATCAGATTCATGGCCACCGCCATGGTCAGCAGCGAAGGAATGGCGATCGCCGCCAGAAGCAGCGCCCATTCCAGGGTCGTGATGCCTCGCCGATCCCGGCCGAACCGGCCCAGCACCCGACGCAGCCGCAAGCTCAGCGTCCATCGCCGGGCGTACGACTCGGTCAGGGTCGGGTCCATGGTGGATGAACGACTGGGCATATCTAATTATCGCACAGAAACTAATCAGATTCAAATATTCGGCGGGTCTTTTCGGTCACCAGGCCTTCCTCATCTTCATTCAAATGGCCCGCCTGAAGTGATTTCTGGCCCGTCCACGCCAGGGAAGTCCGCCTTTCCGACCCTGCAGGATTCCGCTTAAGGGTGAAAATATCCCGGATTTTGTAACGGCCCGTGGCATCATCCAGGCCTTCGACCTCGGCAATCTGGGAAATGATGCGGTGTCCGCTGAGGCTGCGGTTCATCTGGACAAGGACATCCAATGCCGAGGCCACCTGGCTCCGCAAAGCCGTGATGGGCAGCTCCACCTTGCTCATCAGGGCCATGGTCTCAAGCCGGGCAAGGGCGTCGAAAGGGTTGTCGGCATGGAGCGTGCCCATCGAGCCGCCGTGGCCGGAGGTCATGGCCTGGATCATGTCGATCGCTTCCCCGCCGCGCACCTCGCCGATGATGATCCGGTCCGGCCGGAGTCGCAGGCTTGAGCGGAAAAGTTCACGAATGCCCACATGCCCGCGCCCGTAGCGATCGGACGCCCGAGATTCCATCGAAATCACATGGTCCTGCTGGAGCTGGAGCTCGGCCGAGTCCTCGATCACCACGATGCGCTGGCCCTTGGGGATGAACGTGGACAGGGCATTGAGCAGTGAGGTCTTGCCCGAACTGGTGCCGCCGGCGACCAGCATATTGCGCTCACTGGCCACGGCGATCTTCAGATATTCGACCGCCTCATCGGTCGCCGTGCCCAATTCGACCAGCCAGTCGATATCCAGCACCGATTTGTTGTACTTTCGGATGCTCATGACCGTGCCGAGGCGGGCACAGGGGTGCAGCGCCACATGCACGCGTGAGCCGTCGGGCAGGCGGCCGTCGATCAGCGGATTCTCATCCGAGACGCTCTTTCCCGTGAACTGAAGCACGTTGTTGACCGCGATCTCATAGGATTCGATATCCGCGAACCTCGCCGGGGTCTTGACCAGCGATCCATCCCGCTCGATGAATATCTCATCGGCATGATTGATCATGATCTCGCTGACCGTGACATCCTCGAGATATTCACGGATCGGGCTGAGGTAGTGGGCGACGGTGGCCTGGTAAATCTGTTTCTGGTCCATCGGGCGGGGCTCGGCGGGCGATGAAGAAAACGTTGTTAGAGCGTAGATCATTGTCGGAAACCGGGCAAACCCGGCGCCTCGATGGCCCGCCGACCGCAGTGTCCTCTAAACGCCCGTCGGACGCCGGGTTTGACCCCTTGGATCGGCTTCGTATCCTTGGAAGTGTCCGGTAATCGACGCCCGGACCCTGTATTCCCTGTTCCTTGGAAGGTTGCGGCCAATGCATATTCGCCAGATATTCGAGCGTGATCCGGTCACGATGTCCTTTGAGTTCTTTCCGCCCAAGACCCCCGCGGGCTTCAACACGCTTTTTGACAACATCCGGCAGCTTGAGCCGCTCAACCCGTCGTTCGTGTCCGTGACCTACGGTGCCGGCGGCACCACGCGCGAACAGACCCACGACCTGGTCGTGAGACTCAAGAAGGAAACCAGCCTCCTGCCCATTCCGCACCTGACCTGTGTGTGTCATGGCGAGGCGGAAATCGGTCAGATTCTCGATCGCTACGCCGAGGCGGATATCCATAACATCCTGGCCCTGGGCGGAGACCCGCCAAAGTCGATGGCCGATTACGACCGCGTCGGCGATGCATTCCAGCATGCCGCCGACCTTGTCCGTTTCATTCACGCCCACAAGACCCGGAACGCTTCGGGCGGGGCGCATCGGTTCGGCGTCGGCGTGGCCGGTTTCCCCGAAGGGCATCCGGCCACGCCCAATCGGCTGGAGGAAATCGACCATCTCAAGGCCAAGGTCGATGCCGGGGCGGACTACATCTGCACGCAGTTGTTCTTTGACAATCGCGACTTCCTGGATTTCCGCGATCGTTGTGAACTGGCCGGCATCCATGTGCCCATCATCGCCGGCATCATGCCGGTGACCAGTCTCAAGGGCATGAAGCGAATGGCTGAACTCGCGGCCGGCGCGCGGTTTCCGGCCGGCCTGCTCCGCGCCCTGGATCGGTGCGAAGGTGATGAAGATGCGGCCAAGCGCGTCGGGGTTCACTGGGCGACGCATCAATGCCTGGAGCTGCTGGAACACAACGTCCGCGGCATCCACTTCTACACGCTGAACAAGAGCGATGCCACCATTCAGGTCTTCCAGACGCTGGGCATCACCAGTGCGCGAAGAATCGTTCCCGGCTCCAACACGGCCCCGTAATTCGCTGGCAAGTCCTCCGTTGACCAGCGATCGGTACTGTAAACGGGTATCCCGCGCGGAATCGGGAATGTTCGTCCTGAGCTTCCCCCTTGGGCGGATGCGGGTTGACCGGCCCCGGAGCTCCTCCCTCTTTCGCGTGTATCGTCATGCACCACTGCCTTGGTGGCTCCGAGCGTGCCGCTGGTCAGAGGCTGACACTTGAATCCGAACAGGGATAATTTGATGACCTGTTTCGCTGAGCGGGTGTCCCGATGCTCGAGTCAGGAGATCCCACGAAGGGCGAGATAGAGAGTAGAAAGTAGAAAGTCGAGAGGAGAGAGGCGAGGGATCGATTCTTCCACGTTCAACGCTCTGCCGCCGACGGCTCCCCCTTCGTGGTCTTCGAGTTCTTCGTGGTGAACATGGCTGCGCATGGCTGCCAACTTCGGCCAGTGGGAATATGGTTTGGTTCAGCGGTTGGTGGGGCGAGGATCGCGGGGTATACTTATCCAATGTCGGGTCGCCGGTGTTCAGGGCATGTCACGCCCGAACGCGGCCTGTGCTCTCGGGGATTGGATTTTGCTGACAGCGCGGAAATCTTCCGGTCAGCGCCTACCAACGGCTTTAGCGCGGCGGCGGATGTTCGCTCGCCATTCCGATGCCTGGAACCGGCTGGTGCCGGCCTGGGACGAAGATGGGGTTCCGGGGGTTTCATGGGCGGATTCGCTGCTTGTGACCTATCGGTATCACGGGATCGGGCATCGGGTGAGCAGGATCGACCACAATGGGGCTCGAGCGGTAACCATCGGTTACTACTACTACACTGAATGGCGGGTGGTCGAGGAGCGTGTGGCGAGGGCAATCTGTGGTTCACGAGCTTCCAATCCCAGGAGGCGCGTCGCTCGAAGCGTATGCGGGTAACACAAGGAGGCTTTATGCTGCCCATCCATAGTAAGACATGTGGGGGCGACGACAACGCGTGCCTGAATCCGAGTCGATGCTGCGCACACCGTCGTGTCCCGATGAGGATCAGTGTTCTTGGAGTCGTGGTGCTTGCGGGTCTCGTCGGATGCACAGATGGCGAAGTTGCGCCCCGCGAGACATCCGAAGCGTCAGGGAGTGCGCAGAGTTCCGTCCCGAACCATGCACAAGACGAGGCGACCGATCCAGAGATCACGGAGTTGTTTGAGCAGACCGATGGCCAGCGTTCGTATACGTGGAGCGACGAGGAGGTCACTTGGGATCATGAGATCACGACTCCAAGCCGCATTGGTACGGTATCCATACTCTTGGACTCTCCCGAGTGGATCGTGCGTGTCACGGAGTCTGTCGATAATGTCCATGTATACTTAAGGGACCCGTTGAATCGGAGGATCGGCCTCAGATTTGCCCTTGCCGGGTATTTTATGTCCAGTTCGTCGCCCGCGAGTACTATCCCGCTGCGGAGCTACGTGGCGGAAACGGGTCACGAGTATCACATTTCAGTTTCGGAGCCCAACTCGTCCACCGGCGTCACAAAGGATGGATGGAAATTGACCGTTGGATTCTACGGGCCGATTCCCTGGGAGATGAAGGATGTCGAATCCTTTCTCGATGGCCTGCAACTGGACCGTTCAACACGAGGTGCGCCCGACCCGAAGTTGCTGCTTGGTGAGGATGAACGCGAGGAGTTCCTGACCGATTGGTTCGGATGGGTCTTCATGGAAATATTGCACCCGGATGTACGTGCCGAGTTGATCCGACGCGATGAGATCCACAGGGCACTTCAGGAGTAGGTGTACCGTAAGCAAGACTAACCTGAGCTTCGCCGTATCAACCAGCGAAGCCAGGCCCACATTGAGCCTCTCCCTTTTCGCGTGTTTCGCGTGTTTCGTAGTTCAAAACTGCCTTGACTCCGACCGTGCCACTGATCAAAGACTGATGCTCAGACCCGAATGGGGACAGCTTGATGACATGCTTCCCTGAGCGAGTGTCCCAAGGGTGGAGTCAAGCGACCACCACGAAGGGCACGAAAAGCACGAAGGGCGAGATAGAAAGTAGAGAGTAGAAAGTAGAGAGTCGAGAGTCGAGGGATCGGTTCTTCCACGTTCCACGCTCTGCCGCCGACGGCTCCCCCTTCGTGGTCTTCGAGTTCTTCGTGGTGAACATTGAGGTGCTCCCCATGCGCTGGGCGCGCCGAGGGGTCTTTTCAGGTGGACTCGGCGTGGGGTTTCAGGCTGTCGTCGCGGGTTCGCCGACCCGGGATCGGGTCGGGACCGAACGGTGGGATCGGTTCACCAGCGATCTCGATCCGCCAGTGCCTGCGGCCGCACCCCCTCGAAGTTCAGGATGATCCAGGTCATGGGCAGGCCGGGGGCGGGCTCGATCGAATCGAATTTCAGGGCACGGCGCCACGCTTCCTCACTCCCCCCCACGGCGACGATGCTTACGCCGCGCAACGAGTCGTCCGCCAGGTTCGTGTCCGCGAAATAGTCGTAGCTTGACCGTCGTCCGCCCAGCAGGTTCTGAGCGCTGAAGGTGCGCGGCTGCCCGGGCAGGTAGAACCGAAGCAGGCCGGCCCGCTGGTAATTCGCCGCGGCGATGATCACCGGCTGGTCGTGTTCCCGGGCCACTTCACGGGCCACATGGTCAACCGCCTGGGCTTTCTGAGCGAAACCGGTGATTCGATGAATCGGAACCAGCGGCCCGAAAACAGGAAGCAACTTCACCCACGGCAGTGCCAGCATGCCCAGCCCGCAGACCAATCCGAATCCAAGGGTGATGTGCCACGCAACCTGTTCCATCGTTTCCGGCCGCTTGCGGAAGAAGCCGCGTCGCGGGCGCGGCCGGGGAAGCTTCAGCCAGTTGCGGACCAGCGTTCGATGGCGCTGGAGCCCGCCGCTGAGCATGATGGCCGCCAGCGGCACCCAGCCCACATACCCTCCGGCCGCCCAGTTGCCCTGCGCCTTGGCGAAAACCGAGATCGCCACATAGATGCCCACGACCGGGATGCCCGACCAGATCAGACTGGACATGAACCGCTCGGAAGCCGTGCCCAATCCCCGGCCTCGGCGGTATCGCCAGATGGCCAGGATCATCAGAGGAAGCAGCGCGGGGCCGACCACGCCGAACTGAGCGCCTGTGAACTCCACGAAGTGAAGCGGCGTCCATGGCCGTCGGGCCGATGGTCTTGCTTCATCGGTCGCCGTTGCCGACTCGTTCCCGTCCGCGTTGGCGAATTCGCCGTCCGCGGGTGCCTCGATCGATTCCTCAAGCGGCGGATCGAGATCATCGGGCTGCCCCAAGGCTCCGGGCAGACTGATGCCGATGCCGCCGGCCAGGTGGCGAACGGTGGGCCATTGGTGCTGATGATTCCAGATCGCCACCGGAGAGGCCACGATCAGAAACACCATCACGCCCGCGACCAAGCCCAGCCGTTGTGGGCAGCGACCATCACCGCCCGTAGGCCCTTGGCCGGAATCCGCGGCCGATTTCAGCTTCGCGCCGCGGCCCCATGCCCGGATGCCGACGGCGATGAGCAATCCCACCGGCAGTAAGAGCGTGGTGTACTTAAAGAGGAAACCCACCCCGATCGCCACACCCAGCAGCATCCAGGTGATGATGGCGGCGCGGCCATGATCGGCGGCGCGCATCAGTCGCCAGGTCAGCCACAACGCCAGTGCCCAGAAGAAAATCATCGGCCCATCGATGGTCATCAAGAGTCCCATGGCCTGATTGATGGGCATGAGATTGAAGAGCGCCGCGGCAAGGAATGCCGCCTGCCGATCGCCGCCGGTGATCTCCAGGGTCAAGCGCGCAAGCACCAGCGTGGTCAGCAGTGAAAAGATCACCGCCGGCATTCGAACGCCGAATTCGGTATCGCCCAGCAGCCAGGTGGAAAAGGCGATGGTCCACGCCACGCCCGGCCCCTTGCTGTAGTAAGACCAGTCAAGCCGCTTGGACCATTCCCAGTAATGTGCCTCATCGCCGACCAGGTCATAGGGGCTTAGAAGGAGCAGGAAGATCACCCGGATCATCGCGATCGTGATGGCCAGCCACCAGACCGTGCCAGGCAGGCCCAGCAACCTTCCATGCCCGTTTGCGGGGTCTGTACCCGGTTGAGTGATTGGGGCGGACGGGTTGGGCATCATGAATGGGTTGTCGCCGCGCTCGGGAGTCGCGGCGATGGCGAAAAATCATGTCGGCGGCTGGTTCCGGGTTGATTCATCCTCGGAGGTCCGGGTGGTGTCGGCCGGCATTGGAGCGGTCTCGGAGGCGACGATCGATGCATCCCGCGACGACTGGGCTTCCGGCCCCGATGGCCGGCTAGGTGCCGCGGGTGGAACAAAGCCGCACTCGGGACATCGCCCACCGACGTCCATGCGAAGACCGCTGAGATCGTAACCGCAGCGCATGCACAGACGGAGCGATGAAAGATCGTCGGGTCTGCGCGCCAGTCGCAGCGCCAGCCAGAGGTGGACGACCCAGGCCGGCACCCAGACCAGCACGCCGCTGGTGAATGTCAAAGGCGCCTCGGCATGCCAGCCATGCACGCCGGCCAGGCCGGACCCCAGAGCCCCGGCGAAGGCGGTCAGCGCGGCAAGCCCGATCAACACCAGCCGGATATTGACGAAAGTACGGTTGATGCGAGGGAGCGTTGCATCGTTGGTTCGAGCCCAGAGCAACCATTTGCAGGCACCGGCGAACAGTGTCGCCGCCAGCACGATGCTCAGGGCGCGTCGTGTCTCTGCGTGCCACGCCCAGCCGTCCTTGAGGGTCAATTGACCCGCCAGCGCCATCGTCAGGCCGGCCAGACCCGTCAGGATCGCCACCGACATCAGGTAATGCAGGCCCAATCTCAATCCCTGAAAGTTATCCGGTCTCCCGTTTACCCCCAGCACACGCGATCGGAGCATGATGTACGACAACACGCCCAAGAGCCCGACCGGGAGGACGATCAGCCCCACCAGGCCTGAAATCAGCGAGAACTCCAGTGTTGCCAGCGATGCGCCCATGGTGAATCGTGTGATGGCCGATGGTCCGGGTCATGGAAGGCCGCCCGCCGCATCACGACAGGGGGCCAATCATACCGGCCAATGTCGCTTCAGATGGTATCAGAATCCTTCATGGGCAAGAGCGCGGCCGATGCTGGTTGATCCCGCGCTCGTCGGTCAATCTCCGCCCGGATGATCATCGGTATTCGCTCGATGCAGAAGAATCGGTGAGGAGACGCCGCGAATGACCTTGTCCACAACACTGCCAAGGAGCATGCGTGACAGATGGGAACGGTCCTCGGTCTCCAGCGCGACCAGGCTGGACGACCGCCGCGATGCTTCCTTGATGATCACGCCGGCCGGATCGAAAGATTCCTCCACCTGCGTCGTGACCCTCAGTGACTGGCCGCGGAATTTCGAGGCGGCCCTGTCCAGGTAGTTCTGAGCCTCGGTTCGCAGTCCGACATCGATCCTTGCCGGGACGCTGAACCACGGATCGACATGATCGGACATCACCGGCTCGACGATGCGCAGCAAATGAAACTCCGTTTCCAGAAGCGTGCCCAGCTCGATCGCAGGCTCAACGATGCGCTCGGCGATCTGGCTGCCATCCAGCGGCACGAGCGTGCGGGCGATCGTCGGCCTGTTGGAAAGGTCCAGGCGATAGCGGGTCGAGTGAACCAGAAGAATGCCCATGTTGGCGGTTCGAACCAGATCATCGGCCGTGCTGTGTTCCCAGAACCGGCTCATCGCGCCCCGGCCGTGGGTGGTCATGATGACCAGGTCCGCGGCCACTTGCCGCGCCCGGCTCAGTATGCTTGTCGTGACCGAACCTTCCAGCAGGGTCGCCGTGAGCGTGCCTTTGAAATGCGGCTCGATCTTCCGCCGGATTTCTTCGATGTAGTCCATGGCCCTGTGTCGGGCCGCCTCCTCAGGCTCATCCATCAGCAGGTTTTCCATGTCCGGATAGGTCGCTTCCTCCAGGACATGGACAACTTCGATATCCCCACCGCTTCGATTGGCGATCTCGATGGCCCAGGGCAGCGCATGCTCGGCATGGCGCGTGCCGTCCAACGGTACCATCAGGGTTCGGAGCATGGGCGAGCGACTCCTGTATCCGGACATACGCCGGCCGTCCGGAACTCTCCTTCGCTTCCCTGGCTTCTCGTCCGCCACGCGGCCATGTCAATCGTCGGTACCGTGGCCGCGCAACAGCGCAAGGTCCGCCATGGTCCGCAACCCCGGCTTGAGCGAACGGATACAGGCGCAGGCGTGGCTGAGAATCGCCGCCGTGGCCGTATCGCCATGGACCGCCCCGGGAATCACCAACTCAATCGGCCCGTCCGGCGGTGGTGGGTGGATGCTTATCCGGTCGGCCGGGGCCTTTAAGCCCAGCGCCGCGATGAACTCCAGAAGCAGCTTCCGCTTCCCGGACCGATAGCCTTCAAAAACCTGTCGAATGCCGGAAACCGCCCCGGCTTCGATCGGACCATCCGGCCCCCGGGTCGGGTCCGCCGCGATGACCGGCTCGGTCTTTTCCTTGATCTGATCAAACCGCCAGCCCAGACCCTCGCCCAGAAGCCATGCCGATTCCAACAGGCCGACATGCCCAAGCTTGCCGGACTCGACCAACCGGTTGAATTGCTCGACGGTCAGCCCCGCGCCGATTTTTCGCTGAAATGGCAGCCGACGCGATGCGGCATCCTGATGGCGAAAGACTTCGATCCGGCTGACCGCGGGGCATAGCCCGCTGGCGATCAGCGGAAGATAGTCCATCACAAAGCCCGGGTTCACACCCGTTCCGAGAATCGAAACCCCGGATTGCCGCGCGGCCTGATCCAGTATCCGAGCTTCCTGCCCATGGCTGATGGCCGGGTAGAGCAGTTCCTCACAGGATGACACGACGCTGAACCCGGCCCGGATCGCCTGCAGAAACGAATCCATGGCCTGAGCAATCGATGAAACCGTGCTGAAGACCACAACATCGGCCAGGCAGACATCCAGTGTCTGGGCCAGGTCGGAGCGAACCATCAGACCGGCGGGTCGCTCCGGCGGCCGATCCATCCCGGCTTCCAACAGCAGATCCCCCAGGGCCCGTCCCGCAAGCGCCGGGTCATGATCGACCACGGCCAGCAGTTCAAGGTGCCGATGCGCCGCCATCCGGGAAGCCACAGCCAGCCCCATGGGGCCCAGACCAACCTGAATCAGTCGCGTGGCTCGCTTGGACATCAAACCTCCTGACCGGCCAGGCAATCGGCGCAAGTCACCGAACCTCGGCCCAATTCGCCCGGCCAGGCCCCCCGGCGACATGGGCCGGTCACTCGATCGCCGAAGGGCAACCGATGGCGGACTCCGAAGTTAGCACCGGCGAGCCGAGCCGTCAATGGATGATGCGGCGATCAGGTCGGCTTGAAATCGTACCGCTTCGGGACTATATTCAAGTGGTTGGATGAACCGATGCTGACGCTTTCCCGAAAAGTCGATTACGCGCTCGTGGCCATGGCCGGGCTGGTGGAACTGGAAGCCACCGATGAACAGCCGGTGAGCGCTTCAAGATTGTGTGAGCATTACCATCTGCCCACGGCGATGGCCATGAACATCCTCAAGGTCTTGCAGCATGCGGGCCTGATCGGTTCCACCCGGGGCGCTTCGGGGGGCTACTATCCGCTCCGCAGCGCTTCGTGGATCAGCCTTCTGGATGTGATCGAAGCGGTCGAGGGGCCGATTCGGGTCGCGGCGTGCTGTGGTGAAGATGCCGTGCTTTCGGAGTCGGTGGAGGCCTCTGATTCGCCCCGGAGCGACACGGATTCGGCCGACAGTGGGGAGCATCCGGTTTGTGCGATGCAGCCGGCCTGTCCGATCACGCACCGCATCCAGGCGGTGAATCGGCGGATCCAGGACATGCTTCGGCAGACCACGATTCGTGACCTGCTCGATGAGCCGTCCGTCCCGGTCTCGATCGGCAGCCGCGCTGAATCGCGATCGCCCAATCGAGCCGGGCGAAGCTGATGGGGGAGTCAGTAGGGGGCTCGGAGGGTTCCGGTGGCGGGGGGGGAGCAGTGGAAATCGGCCGGGTGACGTGGCCCGGAACCGGCTACGGCTCCGGCGGGCAATAACAAAGGATTCACGCTGATGCCAAGCAGTCAGGAAACAATCGACTCCCTCGCTCAACGCGAATACAAGTACGGTTTCGTCACGGACATCGAATCCGAAAGCCTGCCCCCGGGCATCAATGAGGATGTGGTTCGGGCCATCTCGGCCAAGAAGGGCGAGCCGGACTGGATGACGCAGTGGCGGCTCAAGGCGCTGAACCACTGGCTTACGATGCCTGAGCCGCACTGGCCGTTTCTTCCCTACGGCTACGGCCCCATCGATTACCAGGCCCTGAGCTACTACAGCGCCCCGAAGCGCGACAAGCTCAAGAGCCTGGATGAAGTCGATCCGAAGCTCCTGGAGACCTACGAGAAGCTGGGCATTCCGCTCAACGAGCAGATGGCGCTGGCCGGTGTGGCCGTGGATGCGGTGTTCGACAGCGTCTCGGTGGCCACGACGTTCAAGAAGAAGCTCGAAGAAGCGGGCGTGATTTTCTGCCCGATCTCCGAGGCCATCCGCGAACACCCCGAACTGGTCCAGAAATATCTCGGATCGGTGGTGCCTTACTCGGATAACTACTTCGCCACGCTCAATTCCGCGGTGTTCAGCGATGGAAGCTTCGTCTACGTGCCCAAGGGCGTCCGCTGCCCGATGGAGCTTTCCACCTACTTCCGCATCAACGCGCAGAACACGGGGCAGTTCGAGCGGACGCTGATCGTCGCGGAAGAAGGCTCCTATGTGAGTTATCTGGAAGGATGCACCGCGCCGATGCGCGATGAAAACCAGCTTCACGCCGCCGTGGTCGAGCTGGTCGCCATGAAGGACGCCCATATCAAGTATTCGACCATCCAGAACTGGTACCCCGGCGATGAGGAGGGCAAGGGTGGCATTTACAACTTCGTGACCAAGCGCGGCGCCTGCCGCGGCGACCGCTCACACATCAGTTGGACGCAACTGGAGACCGGCTCGGCCATCACCTGGAAGTATCCCTCGGTGATCCTGCAGGGAGACCATTCCAAGGGCGAGTTCTACTCCGTGGCCGTCACCAACGGAAGGCAGCAGGCCGATACCGGCACGAAGATGATCCACATCGGCCGGGACACCAGCAGCACGATCGTCTCGAAGGGCATCAGCGCCGGCCAGGGACACAATACCTATCGGGGGCTGGTCAAGATCAACCCCGGCGCTGAGAACGCCCGGAACTACACGCAGTGTGATTCGATGCTGATCGGCGATCGGTGCGGAGCGCATACCTTCCCTTACATCGACATCAAGAATCCCACCGCCAAGGTCGAGCACGAAGCCTCGACCTCGAAGATCGGCGAGGATCAGATGTTCTACTGCAAACAGCGGGGTATTACCGAGGAAGACGCAGTCAGCCTGATCGTCAACGGCTTCTGCAAGAAGGTGCTGGCCGAACTGCCCATGGAATTCGCCGTGGAAGCCAACAAGCTGCTGAGCATCAGCCTCGAAGGCAGCGTGGGCTGAAGTTGCTCGAAACCCGCCATCACGCTGGACAAGAAAACCAAGGATCAACAACAGCGATCATTCAAGCGATCATTCACAGGAACCTGAAAACATGGCAACGCCGTTACTGGAAATTCGGAATCTGCACGCATCGGTCGATGACAAGCCCATCCTCAAGGGATTGAGCCTGACGGTCAATCGGGGCGAGGTGCATTCGATCATGGGCCCCAATGGCTCAGGCAAGAGCACGCTGGCTTCGGTGCTGGCCGGGCATGAAGCGTTCGAGGTCACCGAGGGAAGCATTCTCTTCAAGGGTGAAGACCTGCTGGAGATGGACGCCGATGAGCGTGCGATCCTCGGCCTGTTCCTGGCATTCCAGTATCCCGTGGAGATACCGGGTGTGAGCAATACCCAGTTCCTCAAGGCCGCCATCAATGCCCGGCGCAAGGCCGCCGGCGAGCCGGAGATCGATGCCCTGGCCTTTCTCAAGCTGGTCAAGGACAAGGCCCGGACAGTGAATCTTGATGAATCTCTGCTCAAGCGATCGGTCAACGAGGGCTTTTCCGGTGGCGAGAAGAAGCGGGCCGAGATTTTCCAGATGGCGCTTCTGGAGCCGGAACTTGGCATTCTGGATGAGACCGATTCCGGTCTGGATATCGATGCGTTACGCATCGTCTCGGAAGGCGTCAACGCCATGCGGAGTCCGGAGCGATCCTTTGTGGTCATCACCCATTACCAGCGGCTGCTGAGTCACATCGTGCCCGACCATGTTCATATTCTGATGAACGGTCGAATCGTCAGGAGCGGCGGCAAGGAACTGGCCCTGCAACTGGAACAGGAAGGCTATGCCGCTCTTGAGGCCGAGGTCGCCGCGACCGCCTGATCCGCTTTGTCCGATCCCGGAGATGTACACGATGACCCCCATTGATTCCACCACGGTTTCCGACGCCCTGCGGCTCGAATCGTTCGAAACTTTCGCCCGTGAATCCATTGCCCAGGCCCCCTCGTGGATTCGCCCGCTGCGAACCGAGCAGCTTGAGCGGTTCGTGGCCCAGGGACTTCCGCACGCCAAGCTGGAGGCGTGGCGCCAGACGAACATCGATCCGCTCAAGCAGCTCGCCCTGACGCCGGCCTCGACGTTGCCGCCCGCTGAGCGGAGCGAACGGCTGGCCGTGCCGGAGATCGAGTCGCTCGATGCCGTGCGCCTGGTCTTCATCAACGGGCGATTCAGCGAGGAGCTTTCGGCGATCGATCGGTTGCCTGAAGGCGTAACGGTCATGAATCTGGCCCGCGCGATCGAGCAGGGATTGCCGGAGGTTCGCAAGCACCTGACCCAGAGCAGCGAGCGCGATGATGTCTTTGCCGCGCTGAATGCGGCCATGGTCGAGGATGGTGCCTATATCCGCGTGCGGCGCGGCGTGTGTTCCCAGCGTCCGATCGCGCTTTACTACCTCTCCGATCCCGGTGAGCAGGCCGTCGCCGCGTTCCCGCGAAACCTGATCATCCTCGAAGAATCCTCGGAACTGACCGTGGTCGAGCGCTATGTCGGCGTCGCCGGCTCGGTGTACTTCAACAACGCGTTCACCGAGATCGTCCAGGGCCGGCAGGCCAACCTCGAACACTACCGGCTCCAGGAGGAATCGGACGCCGCGTTTCACATCTGCGGCCTCGATGCCCGGCTGGATCGTGATGCCATGCTGGCGGCGCACACCATGCTCTTTGGCGGTCAACTGGTGCGAAACAACATTCACCCGGTCCTGGTCGGCGAGAACTGCGACTGCCTGATCAACGGGCTGTACGTTCCCACCGGGCGGCAGCACATGGACAACCACATGCGGGTCGAGCACGTGGGCACGCACGGGGACAGCCGCCAGTATTACCGGGGCATCCTCGCCGACGAGGCGACCTCGGTCTTCAGCGGCCGCATCGTCGTGGCCAAGGGTGCCCAGAAGACCGATGCCAAGCAGACCAACGCCAACCTGCTGCTCTCCGAGCGGGCTCATGCCCACACCCAGCCGCAACTGGAGATATACGCCGACGATGTCAAGTGTACACACGGGGCCACGGTCGGCCGCCTCGAACAGCAGCAGCTTTTCTACCTGCTCTCGCGCGGCATCGAACGCATCACGGCCGAGGCGGTCTTGATTTACGCTTTCGCAGCCGATACCCTCGAACGGATGCGATCCGATCCGATGCGCGAGTTGCTCAAGGGAGAACTGCTCAAGCGGTTGCCCGGTGGGGATCGGGTCGCGGGGGTCTTATAGTGCCGACCGAAGAACTTTGGCCCGGCCGCGCTCCCGAATCCCGGGCAGCGCGATGTATCCCGGGGCTGGAGTAGACCGCTGATGCCCGATTACGCCCATCCCCAAGTGCTGGTCTCGACCGATTGGCTGGACAAAAACCGCGAAAACACCAGGGATTTCCGCATTGTTGAATCGGATGAAGACCTGCTGCTCTACGAGACCGGCCATATCCCCGAGGCGGTCAAGATCGACTGGGTCAATGACCTGAATCACCCGGTGGTTCGTGATTACATCGACGGTGAGGACTTCGCCGAGCTATGCGGCCGGCACGGCATCGGGCCGGATACCACCGTGATCTTTTACGGGGATAAGAACAACTGGTGGGCGTGTTATGCGTTCTGGATATTCAAGCTCAACGGCCATAAGAATTGTCTGATCCTCAACGGCGGGCGCAAGAAATGGGTGGATGAGGGCAGGGCAATGACCAAGGTGGCTCCGGTCTATCCATCAAGAACCTATTCGCCGCCAGGCCCGAATCCCGCCATCCGTGCTTATCGCGATGAGGTGCTCAAGCACGCCAAGGCCGGCGGTCCGCTGGTGGATGTTCGCAGTCCCGAGGAATTCACCGGACAACGCACCCATATGCCCGAGTATCCGCAGGAAGGCGTGCTGCGCGGCGGGCACATTCCCGGTGCGGTCAACTGCCCGTGGAGCCGCGCTGTGGCGCCCGACGGAACCTTCAAGACTCGCGAGGAACTCGAGAAGATATATCTGGAGGAACTTGGCCTGAAGTCTGAGAAGGACACCATCGCCTACTGTCGCATCGGCGAACGCTCAAGCCATACCTGGTTCGTGCTCACCTATCTGCTCGGTTTCAGGCACGTGAAGAATTATGATGGCTCATGGACCGAGTGGGGCAATTCGGTGGGCCTTCCGATCGAGAAAGGTGGGGGTTGAGTCGGATGGACGGTCGCGGATCGTATGCCCCGCCCTTGGCGATGGGCGGGAAGGGGTTCGTTTTGAGCCGGTTTGATGAGTTGATCGAGTTGTTCCAGTCGGTGGATGATGCGACCCGGGGTGAGTTGCTGCTGGATTATTCGCGCCGGGTACCGGGGTTGAATGACCAGACCATCGATGCCGACGAGCTCGCCAGCCATCGGCTCCACGAGTGCCAGACGCCCGTTTTCCTCTGGATGTCGGTCGAGGGCGGGAAGATGCGCATCCGCGGCGTGGTGGCCGATGAAGCACCCACGGTCAAAGGATTTCTGGGCGTGATCCTTCACGGCCTTGAGGATGCGACCCCGGAGGATGTCCAGTCGATGCCCGATGATCTGATGGACCGGCTGGGCCTGGGCACGATGCTTAGAATGAATCGAGCGATCGGACTTTCAGCCATGATCGCCAGGATCAAACGCGAGGCGGCATCCGCCGCTTCGGGAAAGGATGGCCAGATTTGACCTCCGACCAGCCCGGACCCATTCCCAAGCGCCCGCAGCAGATTTCCATCGGGCGAAGCGAGCAGGCAAGCAAGGAGCCGGTCATGTTCGATAATCCCATCGCCCGATTGGACGCCGACGTCGCCGCCGCGATCGAATCCGTGACCGATCCCAAGGAACGGATCGAGGCGGCCATCCGCCAGGTTCATGACCCGGAGATTCCGGTCAATGTCTTTGACCTCGGCCTGATCTATGAGATCGATATCGATCCGGACCATAACGTTCGGATTCAGATGACCCTGACCAGCCCGGCATGCCCCGCGGCGCAGGAGCTTCCCGGCCAGGTTCGCCGCGCGGTCTCACAGGTGCCCGAGGTCAAGGATGTGGAGGTTGACATGACCTTCGATCCGCCGTGGTCGGTGGATCACATGTCCGATGTGGCCAAGGTGCAACTGGGTATGATGTGATGTCGTGGATTCCGTGAACATCAGGCCGCCGCGCACCGCTCATCGCCATCGCCCGACGGTCATTCTGGGTATCGATCCGGGACTGCGCCGGACCGGTTACGGCGTGGTGCGTCTTTCGCCGGGCCGATTCGAGCCGGACCTGGTCGAGGCGGGCCTGATCCGACTGGATGCGGCCACGGGCGTCGAAGACCGACTGCTTGCCCTTTTCAACGATCTGGAAGAACTGGTCGAGCGCATCGGGCCGGATCATATCGCCGTCGAAAAGCTCTTTGCCCATTACAAGCACCCCAGAACCGCCATCCTCATGGCCCATGCGCGAGGCGTGATCCTCCTGGCCGCCAAGCGAAAAGGCATCGCCCTGACCAACCTGCCCTCCACCGAGGTCAAGAAATCCCTGACCGGAAACGGCCACGCCTCCAAAGAGCAGGTCCAACGCGCCGTCGCCGGACAACTCCACCTCCCAGCGCCCCCCGAACCCTCCGACGTCGCCGACGCCCTGGCCATCGCCATGTGCTGCGCCCGCCGAACCGCCCTGCAAGCCGCATCCCATCCCGCCCCGGACCGGGATCGCAATGTGTCGTGAGCGCGGCGCTTGCCGCGCGAGCTTCCATGGTGTGCCCTGAGCGTCTCGATGGGCGTTTACGCCCCGAAACACTGCATGAAGCAGGTGATGAACTGGAGTTGAGCGGCTCGGAACCGCCGATCGCGCTCCGGCGGTTGTGCGCGGCAATTAACCCGGCGAGGGCCTGTGATTCGGCTTTTTTGCCGTTTGGCCGGGCCTCCGGAGCGATTGTCGTTGTCTGAGGTGACCAAACAGCCTGAAGCCCAAGCCGATCCGCCGGTTGACGGTGGGGCGAACCATAGCGATCAAGCCACTGTGCAAGCGGAATCTGAGCCCTTCGACCCGGAGGCGGTGATCAGTGCCTGCAAGCGATGGCTGGCGTTGGGGGTTGATGGTTACATCATTACGCGGCGGCTGACGAAGAAATTCGGCCAACCAGTCGGCCAGCAGGCTGAAATATGGACCCGCCGCGCACGCGAAGAGATGCGGGCGAAGATCGATGTGCCGCATGAGCAGCGGATCGCCGAAGCGATCTGGTTCTACCAGTACATCATCAGCCATCCCAAATCCACCATCGCCCAGAAGCTGCGCGCCCGGATGCGGATCGACCAGCTCAATGGATGTGTTCCCACACGTCCCCCAGGACGAGGATGCCCCGGCCCCGTCCGTGAGATAAACGGGGAAGGGCGGACCAGGGCAACAGGTCGTTTCGAATCAAGTTCGATGTTCGGTGGTGGTCCATCATTCATGGCGGGCGGTGTTGCGTTAGCGCCACGACACGATGAGTCGCCAAGAAGGGACACGACGATGGGCAGCGACTCTGTTGCGGACTCAGCGGCCTCGCCCGAAAGTTTCGGTTCGCCTGGACATCCCCAGCCGCCGCGACCGCACCAGCAAGGGCAAGGCGATCCACCGCGGCCCATGATGAGTGCGAATGCGCGGCCGGGTCGTCAGCAATCGGCCGGGGTTCACCAAGCGTGGCCGAACCACGCGCCGGTGACTGCCGTCATGCGGTCACCCGCTCAGCAGCCTCGCCATCAACCGCACCGTCCCGAGGTGGTGCGCTGCATGGGGTGCCAGGGCGATCAGGCCCTTGAGCGTCATCGGATCGCTGACATCGACTTGGCCGGCGAGCGCTTCGTGCAGTCGGTCGAACTCGTCGCGCATCGCCAACTTGAGCGCGTTCCAGGCGTTATCGTCAACCGCCTGAACCGACCAACTCGCGGCCCAATCCGGATTCCACGCGCCGCCCCGCATCACCTCATTGATCAGGGCGAGCGACCACCGCAGATGCTCGATATGAGCGGCGATCGAGCGGCCGTCGGGCACCACCGACTGCGAGGCCTGCGCGGCCGTCAGCGTCTCGATCAATCCGAACAGACCGGCATCTGGTCCGTGATTGGTAAACCACGAATACCCATCGCCCGGACCGCGATAGGCCTCGGCGAACATCTCCCGGGCGACATCGACAACCATCGTCGCGGCACTATTTTGCATATGAGTGCTCCTCTTATTTGGCGTGCGAAGCCCGCCAAATGGCGTCGTCGCGATGCGCGTGATCGGTGGCGGTCCGGCGGTCAGCGGAATGGCGGCCCGTTGTGCAGGCCAAACTGTGATTGGTTGGACCTTGGACCCGGCGAGTTTCCGATCACCATCGACCGTCGTGCCCTGTTGTCATCCTTTCCCGCCGCGCGGGAACGCGCCCCGCCCGGATTCGCCGCGCTGATTCAGTCCAGGCTTATCGTCATGATTTGAATGCCAACTCGGCTGGTGTGGCTGTCGGTGCACGGTCGCCATGGTCGACATCGTTGCGTGCTTCGTGCGCTACCCGTTCGGGCATGATGCCATCCATTCCTGGTGATGCCGCCAAGAGGTTTGAGTTACTACCGGTGCGCTTGGCACGCCGATGGGTTGTTTAAGGTGGAATCGGCGATCAGGATCGTGGCGAACCCGCCCACTCTCGAACATAGGTTTGCCGCAGGCTCTGGATCGCTTCAGGATGGTCTGAAAGAACGTTGCGTCGCTCATCGGGATCGTTGGCCAGGTCGTAGAGTTCATGGCAGCCATCATCGCCGAAGATCGCCTTCCATTGTCGAGTGCGGACACAGCCATGGCCGATGTGTGTGGCCATGGCAAAGTCGCGGTGCTCCGTCGTCTGGTTACGGAGTACCGGAGCAAAGGAGCGAGCATCGACGTTGGCCAGCAGCGGGATGCCGGCCAGCTCACACAGCGTTGCATTCACATCATTGAGCTCGATCAGCGCTTCGGACACTCCCGGCTCGATGCCCGGTCCGGCCACGGTCAGCGGCACGCGCACCGAAGCCTCGTAATGGCAATTCTTGGTCCATCGACCGTGGTCACCGAGCATCTCACCGTGGTCTGATGCGAAGACGATATAGGTCGATTCGCGTTCGCCGCGTTCATCAAGCGTTTCAAGGATGCGGCCGATCTGCTCGTCGATGCATGCGACATAAGCGGTGTACAACCGGCGGGCGAGGGTAGTCTCATCGGGCGTGGCCGTTTCCTCCCGGTGGTAACGTGAGGGACGACCTTCCGGCTCACACGGAACGGCGGGCGGCATCGGCCGGTCACTGAATCGCTGGTAGAACTCGACGGGCGGATCGAAGGGGTCGTGCGGGCCGACGAAACTGACGAAAAAGTACCAGGGGAAATCACCCTGCAACTTCCCAAGCATATCGCAGCTTCTCTTGCCGATATAGACATCGTGGAATGCATCCACCGGCAGCGCGCTGGGCTCAAGAGCCCTGGTGGGGCCCCCTCGTCGCCGCGCTGCATTGCTGGTGAATGTCTCCAGCAGGCCCCGCTGCTTCAGCCAATGCGTGTAGGGTCCGTTTGGCGGATTGCCACGGCCGGCGTGCATCTTCCCTTCGCACTCATGCGGTTCGGTAAAGCCCCAGGCATAGGTCAGCGGCCGGTCGCCGCGCCGGCCGAGATCGCCATCAGGCTTGGCCAGGTCAAGCTTGCCGCAACAACCCACGTGGTAGCCATGATTGCGAAACTGCTGATACCACGTCGGCCGACTCAGCGGCAGATAGGCGTGGTTGTTCAAGGCCCCCAGGCGGTGCGGCCGCATCCCCGAAGCCAGACTGATCCGTGACGGAGCACACAGCGGCGAGTTGCAGGTCGCCTGCGTCATGATCCGGCTGCGACCAGCCAGCGCATCGATGTGCGGCGTGGCCACGTGGCTCGCCCCACGATAGCCCAGCCAGTCGTGCCGGAGTTGATCGCACATGATGAGAAGTATGTTGGCAGGTTTCATGGGCCGCATCGTATCACGTCCAGGTCCACCGGCCGCATCAGCCTCGGTGGCCCGGCGGTACGCCACAGGGCGCATCAATCATCGCGGCTGAGAACTCGTGCGGTGATCCGTATCGGAAGCTCGTGATGAGCACCAAACCACCATGGTCAACTTACCACATCACATCGTCATGCGGGTGTGACCTGCCCGGAAAACCTTGCCCAACCCGAAGGAAAATGCATCCCGGCCCAGAGGCAACGGGAACACTCATCACGACGCCCCGGCCAGGCGGCGGGATATCCATTCCGTGCAGAGGAAGACGCAGAGCCAGAACAGCAGGTGTGGTTTATTGAACGCGGGCTCGAGGTCGTGCGGTGGTTGCTGCTGATCCGGAGCAGGCGTCTCATCGTCGGCTTGGTGGCGTTCCCCGAGTTCATCGATCAACTCGGCGGGACGGAAGGGGTCGAGCAGTCTGCCCTGGGTTCCCTCGGCCAGTCGCCGGAGCAGATCGGGCCGGGCCTGACTCATGGCACGTTCGAGGTTGGTTCGCCGCACGCCGAATCGCGCTTCGGTTCGATGGAACGGGTCATCTTCATCCAGCGATCGGTCGATCAATTCCAGCCGATGAATGCCCTCGGTCTCCGGCGAGATGGTAGCCGTCCAGCGCCATGCTTCAAGATCGGTTCTTGAAAGCGGGATGGTTTCGGGTTCGCCTTCCGGTTCCGGGGGATGCCAGGTCAGGTGCAGATCGGGTCGGCGATCGTCGCCCGGGCGCACGGCGACCTGGATATCGAGGTTGCCGCCCTGGGGCAGAGTGTTCTCCGAAAGCCGCAGGGCGATCTCTTCACCAGGCAGGAAATCGCCACCCATGACCAGCCACTGCATGAGCCTCCGCCAGAATAGATCGTAAACGCCGTCCAAGGCTTCGCGCCCGTCGGGGAGCATGGCCCACCGCCACAGCCCCTCGCCCAGCACGGCGAACACCCTGCCCTGGTTGGGCAGGAACTGATAAGCCATTGCCGCCATGGGGGCATCGGGATCATCCAGTTCTTCAGATGCGTCCGGCATCATGCCACCGGGCCGTGCCGAAGCCAGCACCACGGTCATGGCTCGGGTTCGCTGAACATGAGTCGCCGCGCTCATCTCCGGCAAGCGGCGAAGGATCGTATCGCCCGGTCCGAACTCGGCCAGGGCCGCGGCCAGGCCGGCGCGCCCGGTCTCGGTCCAACGAAGCTCGAGGTTCCGCCAGACGCGGTCGCCCCATTCAACCGGTGAGATGGCATCGAAAAGCCGCATGGCCGTCGCGCCATCCGGGCTCCGCGTATCGAAGGGTCGGCCGGCCGAGAGCAGGATAGCGCCGCCGCCATTGGCGTAGTTGATCAACTCCTCGACGGCCTCGCCCGGAAAGAACTTTTCGACTCGGCGACCGAGAATGACCAGGTCCACCGAACTCAACGCCGCCGCGCTCAGGGGTCGGGCGCGTTCAAGGCTTTCGGCCAGTCGATCGAGCCCGGTATCGGTTTGGGGAGCGGATTCAGCCAGTTCCGAATCCAGCTCGGTCAACCGGTCAACACCCGCACCGTGCCGGGTGACCACGCGCCGATCGCCGAGTTGATGCGCGGTCAGAAGGTCAACCAGTTGATCCTGGCGGAGGCTCTGGATGAGAAATCGCGTGTCCCACGATGCCTGGCCTTCAAGCAGCAGGACGCGCATCTGGCGTCGCTGCACTTCCAGAAGCACCTGGTCGGTGTTGTTGTCGAGGTTGGTTTCGCCACGCAACGGCGGTGTTTCGACGCGATATTCGACCAAGCCCTGGGATTGCCCGGCGGGCAGTTCCGGGGTGACGACGAAATCCACCTCCGCGCGCCCCGTGGCATCGAAGCGAACCTGCCGGCGCTCGATGATGCGGCCATCCTCGCGGAGAATCACACTGGTGACCGGCGCTTCGGAACCCGATCGGATCAGTCGGGCACGAACGCGGGTGGCCTGACCATCGAGCAGAATCGGCACATCGAGCGAGGCGCTGACGGAAAGGTCGGGCGCGGCATCGACCTGTCCGACCGGAACGGCCAGAATTCGCCAGCCCTCGGCGTTGAGGCGCGGAATAATCTGTCGTTCATGAGGTCGGCCAAGCGTTTCATGCCCGTCGCTCAAAAGCAAGATGGTGCCGCCCGCCCGACCGAAACGGAAACTCTGTTCGTATCGACGGATCAGTTCCTCGAGCGACTGATACAGCCGGGTTTCACGGCCCGCCGGTTCATGATCGCGAAGCCCATCCCCGGTTGTGCCCGTGAGGCCTTCATCAAAACGCTGGAACTGAACATCGTTGTTCCGTTCCAGCTCACGAATCAGGTTCGGTTGGAGCCAACTGCGTTGCAGGAACGACCAGCGGCTGATGGGTTGGGCATCGCCGTTCCCGGCTTCAGCACGTAGCTCCAGACTGCGCGCATCCAGGCTGACCGAGGGCATGTCCTCCTCGAGCATGCTCATCGATGTGTCGGCAAGAACAACCACAAGCGGGCGCTGGTCGAATTCATCCACATAATGCTCGATTCGATACCCGTCCGGCGCCTGCATTGGGCCACGCAGAACGAAAAAGAGCATGAGCAGGGCCATGGCGCGGCAACCGAGACTGATCCACCAGAGCCTGTCGCCGGCGAATGTCGATCGCTGATGGCTGCTGAAATAAAACCAGATGGTGTACGCCACCAGCCCCGCCATGATCAGCAGGGTCAGCGTCTGTCCCAGAGGCCAGGCGTACGTTTCAGTCACGGATCAACCCCTTGATCGCCAGCGCATGTCCGGGCAGGGCATCGGCGCCGGAGCCCGCCAGCCGCGCATCCGTCCCGCTTCGGTTTCGACGCCAGTAATGAAGCAGGCCTTGTTCGGTCAGAAGCGCCAGCAGGGCGATCAGGACCAGATACGGCCACCATTCCTTTTCGATCGGCCGGGGTGGTGGCACATCGAACATGCCCAGGCCGGCCTGAAGCGAGATCTGTCGGGCCGAGCGGTCCAGTTGGCTTTTCGCGGCATGATCCAGCGGGGCCAGATGGCTTTCGGCGCGGGGGACGTGCGTCATAATCCTTCCGACGACTTGGCCTTCGACTTCGAGACGATAGTCCCCCGCGCGGCTCAAGCGCGGCAGGGTTATGTTCCACAACGGTCCAGTTCCCTCCGGCCGACGTCCCTCGGCCACGGTCCGATCCCGAGCATCCATCCAACGCCAGCTCTCGCCGGCCTGGATCGGTTCATCGAGTTCCAATTGCCGATCGCTTCCGGCGGGCAATCGACCGGGCCAGGGCTCGCGACGGGGGAGCTGTTCCAACCACTGATCCAGCCAGATCAGCAGCGTCGGTCCGACGATCAGATCGCTGCGACCTGGTTCCAGGGGAAACCCGGCGAACGTGATCTGCCCGGCTCCGAGAAAACGCGTGGCCACGGCCGGACCGCCATCGGCATATCGCCAGTCCAGCTCGACATGGTCGGGATCGACATCGAGCAGCCATTCCGGCGTAAACCGCATGATGGCCATCGCGGCCAGATGGTCACGCAGCCAGCGCGGTTGCATCGCCATATCCTGTCCGAGGTCGCGGTCCGGTGGACGCAGGCCGGTCCGTTCCGTGCCGGCTGGAGCGCGTCGCGTGATGATGCCAAGCTCGCCGGGAACCGGCTGGGCGAGCTGCGCGATCCGGACTCCGAACGTCGGTCCTTGCGCGAACCAGAGCAGAGCGCCGCCGCTCAATGCGTACTGAACCAGGGCGGCCGTGGTGGCGTCATCGAGGTCCGCGATCCGCCCGATGATGATCGCCTCCGGACGATCCGCCGTCTGGGCCAAGGCACCATCCGTGATCAGCCGCGCTAAGGCCGCGGTGTTCACCATGCGTAGGCGGACCCCGCCCGAGACGCTGGACCATGGCTCATCGCCACGAAAATCCATCGGCAGGTCGGGAGCCAGCGCACGGGCAAGAATCGAATCGGCGTTGAGCCGGTCCATGCGCCCCTCACCGATGAGCCAGACGTTTCTAAGTGCCGGCCGTCGCAGCCAGGTTCCCGATCGATCATCCGGCGGCAGGGCATCTTCGTGCTCAAGCAACTCGACGGTCGCCGCCGTCCATTCGGTATCATCATCGAAGGGAAACCGCTCCTCAATCGTGGCGGTGCCTCGGGCCTGGATGGCCACGGAGGCCGTTGATTCATGTCGACCAAACCGGAGACGCGCCTGGATGACCGCATCGCGATCCGAAGCATTATTAAGGATCGCCGTCAGGTGAGCGCCAGGTGACCGGGCCGACGGGATCAATCGCGCCTGAAGGTTCGACCAGAAAAAATTCTCTTCCCTGCCGGAAAGCGGTTCGATGGATACCGCCTCCGCTCCGCTGAGCGCCTGCCTGAAGTGCCACTCATCCACTGGGTTCCATGCGGTAGCCAGCAGGTCCGAGAGGATCAGGACATTGGGCCTGCGCGACACGTCCGTGGTACTGGAGGATTGCCAACGGGGCCCGGATTCGATGACCCTGACCGAGCGGGTCATGCGCGAGCCGTGCGCGATCTGGGATTGCGCGAGCCGCAGGGCCTGTTGGACCTGAGCCGCCTCATCGGTCGGATCGAGTTGCCGCAAGAGCGTCCGCACCTCACCGAAAGCTTCGGTCGGCCCACGGCCCAGCGATGATGGATGGCCATCGATGAGGACGACCGAGAGCAGATCCCGCTCAGGCGTCAGCCGGTCAATCTCCGTGACGGCCCGGTCCACAGCCTGCTCAAAGAGTGTCTTTTCACCGTTGCTTCGGCTCATCGAAGCCGAGCGATCCAGCAGGATGACCAGGTGAGTTGGTGAATCGAAGCCCGGGTCTTCCGGTTGGCCAAGCACGGCCGGGCGGGCAAAGGCGATGACAACCAAAAGGAGCGCGGTCATACGCAGGAACATGAGCCAGAAATCCCGGAACCGCTTCTTGCGATGTGCTTCAGCGGCGGCCACCTGGAGCCAGCGGACAGCGGGGAAGTAGGCCGAATAGCCGCGCATCCGGGAGATGAGATGCGGCAGCAGCGCCACTGGAATCATCAGCGGCGCGGCCAATAGCCACCATGGCTGGACAAAACTCATGCCAAACGAAGTCCTCGGCTCGCTCCACCGGCCTGTCGGAGCAGCGATGAACCATTAGAGCATAACGCCTTTGGCCGCCTCAACCGTCATGGGCTGCAAGCGTCGCAGGCTGCCTTCCCGCCGGGCGTCGGACTGTCTGGCAAGGCTTTGAATTGCTCCCGAATCGGCGGGCGGGCCTCAAGTGAAAACCGCCGCGTCCATGGCCACGGGCGAGGAATCGGTTCTTCCAGTTTTCGGGGGATGTTCCGGAAAGGCGGCGATCAGGGCCTCAGCCGAATCGTCCGGTGATGTAATCCTCGGTTTCCTTGAGCTTGGGCTTCTGGAACAGCGTCGGCGTCGGGCCATATTCCACGAGCCGGCCGAGGTACATAAAGGCGGTGAAATCGCTGGCGCGCGCGGCCTGCTGCATGTTGTGGGTGACCATCAGGATCGAGTAATTGCCCTTGAGTTCCTGGATCAGGTCTTCGATCTTGCCCGTGGCGATCGGATCAAGGGCCGAGCAGGGCTCATCCATCAGGAGCACCTCGGGCTCGGCGGCGATGGCGCGGGCGATGCAGAGCCGCTGCTGTTGACCACCCGAGAGGCTCAGGCCGCTTTCGTGCAGACGATCCTTGACCTCATCCCAAAGAGCAGCGCCGCGCAGGGAACGCTCGCAAATCTCCGTCAGGACGCCCTTGTTGTTGACCCCATCGATGCGCAGCGAGTAGACGACGTTCTCGAAGATGCTCATGGGGAAGGGGTTGGACTTCTGAAAGACCATGCCCATGCGCTTGCGCAGCTCGATGACATCGACAGTCGGGGCGTAGATCGGATCGCCATTCAAGCGCATCTGGCCATTGATCACCACACCATCGATCAGGTCATTGAGCCGGTTGACCGATCGGAGCAGCGTGGACTTGCCGCACCCCGACGGTCCGACCAGGGCGGTCACGTGGCCCCGGGGGATGTTCATACTCACGTTGTACAGGGCCTGGGCCTTGCCGTAGAAGAGGTTGAACGCGCTGATCTCAAGCACATGGTCAAGGCCGGAAAGTTCCGTGTGCGTCTCGGTATCGAACGCATCGCCGCGCGCGATCGCGGCCAAGCGTCCGCCCTGGCCGGAAGAACGCGTGACGGATGCAGGCTTGTCCGCGGCATCAAGGTTGACGGTTGTCTGCTGGCTCATGTCGGGCAGTCCCTTTCATCGGATTCGAGTCCATGTCTGTTCGGCTTGATCAGAATCCGGTGTTGACGAACTTCCTGCGGAGCCGGGATCGGATGACGATCGCGGTGATGTTCAGCAGGACGATCAAGACGATCAGGAGCAGGGTGGTGGTGAAGACCATCGGGCGGGCGGCCTCGCTGTCCTGGCTCTGAAATCCAAGGTCGAAAATGTGGAATCCCAGATGCATGAAGCTGGATTCGACATGAATATAGGGTGGCACGGCATCGATTCTTCCGGGTAGTTCCGGGGCCATTTTGGCGGCGCCCACGAGCATCAGCGGGGCCACTTCGCCCGCCCCTCGGGCCATCGCCAGGATCATGCCCGTCATGATGCCGGGCATGGCACGCGGCAATACGATTCGTTTGATCGTCTGCCACTTGCTCGCGCCGCAGGCGTAGGAACCTTCGCGCATCGAGCCGGGGACGGCCGCCAGGGCTTCCTCGGTCGCCACGATAACCACCGGCAGCGTCAGCAGCGCCAGGGTCAGCGATGCCCAGAGCAGGCCGCCCTTGTTGAAGGTCGGGCTTTCACGCTCGGGGAAGAAGAGGCCATCGATGCCGCCGCCCACGAGGTAGCAGAAGAATCCAAGGCCAAAGACGCCAAAGACGATACTCGGCACGCCCGCGAGGTTGTTGATGGCGATTCGCACGGCACTGACCAGCGGGCCAGGCTTGGCGTATTCACGCAGGTAAAGCGCGGCCAGCACACCAAAGGGCACCACGGCGATGGACATGATCAACGTCATCAGAACCGTGCCGAAGATCGCCGGAAAGACGCCGCCTTCGCTGTTGGCTTCGCGCGGATCATCGGAAATGAACTCCCACCACCGTGAAAGGTAGACCCGCAAGTTATCGCCTTGCCGCGTCTGGTTGGCGGTGTAGGCCCGCACAATCTCGTTCAGCGTGAGGTTCCGCTGGACGCCCTGTGCGGTGACGGCGTGAAGGACGTAGCGATCATTCTCGCGGTTGACCTTCTCAATCTCCTTGGCGATCCGTTCGAATTCCAGGTTGGCCTGGCGTCGGATATCCTCGTACTCGGCGACAATCTCAAGGAAAGCGGCCGGGGGTCGCTCGAATTCCTCCTCGATTTCCTCGCGCAGGGCCAGGCGCTGCGCCATCGCCTCTTCATCGCCGGCATCCTGCAACTGCCATATTTCACGCGTGATGTTGATCCAGGCCTCGGAGACCTCGTGCCGCATCGCGTGACGCAGCACGCGGAGGCGGCCCAACTCCAGCCGTCGGGCCACCCGCCCGTTGTCATGAGTCTCCAGCCGGCGCCTTTCCTGCCAACGATCACGCACGGATTGGTGATGTGTTTCAAACTGAGCCCAGGCCAAGGGCGCTGTGATGTGATACTCGGCCACCGCTTCGATTCGAGTGTGCTCGGTCAACTCCGACTCCCGAAGCCAGTTGTTGCCACTGACGTAGCGGAGTTCGATCCTCTGGCCTTCAGGCAGCCGGGCATTGCGCTGCTCGATCTCCGGGCGGAGTGAATCGGCGATCTCACGGGCCCGGGCGCGGCGGAGTTGAGCCTGCCGGGCGAAAAACTCGTCCAGTTCGTCGATGCTCAGGCCGGCATCGGGCTCAGGATCCTGCGCCGGTCCGGTGTAATGAAGAAGGCTGAAGGCCTCGGGCATGCCGTAGAAGCGGCCGTTTCGCAGACGCTCGGCCAGGAAGGCCCACTCGGGATAATCCTGGTGTCGGATGTCCAGGTCTGAAACCCATTCAAAGTGAATCTGGGTGATGTCATAGTTGCCTGTCCGGATCAGGCGGCGCTGGAAGGGAACCCGGACATTATCGAACATCAGGTCGATGGCCGCGCGGACCTCCAGTTCACGGTCGGATATCAGGCGGCGATGGAGGCGGTAGTCTTCGACATTTTCGAAATCTTCACGACTTCTCGCCTCGATGCCCGATGCCTCGCGGATCGCCGCGGCCACGAGGGGGCGGGCCTGGCTGATGCGCTGGGCAAGCGTGACCCGAAAATCAGCAAGCTGATCGCGCAGCCGCATGACCCGGTCCATCGCCGAATCCTGGCTTTCGTCACCGGCGGCTTCGATGATCTGGTCAAGCGCCTCCAGCCGCCCGGAATCAATGAGATCGGCCGCAGTGCGGCGAGCTTCAGTGAGCTTCCGGAGCGCCTCGTCCAGGATGGCCGGCGCGCGATCCGCGGTCAGTTCGGAGAAGGTGGCCGGCAGCACCTCCCGAAGCGTGCGATCGATTACGGCTTCATCGTTCCGGTCGATGATCGAGAGGATATGTCGGCGCAATTCCTCACTGGGCAGGGTGGTGGTCTGGATTCTCGCCCGAACCTCGGGCAGCAGCCGCTCCTCGGCCCGGAGTTGTGCAATCGGGTGCATGCCTGAAAGACCGTCGACGCGTACCTCGTACTCCTGCGTGCGGAACACTTCACCCATGAGGATGCGGTCAGCATGGGTCGTGACTCGAACAATGCCCGAGGGCCAGAATGTTGCGGCCCCCTGCCAGACGATGTAGCCGATCAGGGCCAGAACCATCAGCAGACACAACGCCAGCGCGCCGCCGGTCAGCCATACCATCGGCTCGCCATAGGCCGGCAGGGAGGAACCTCGCCGGCGTCGCGGAGATGATGGGGCTGGGGTTGGGTTCCGGCTCATAACTTGAAGGCCTTCTTCCGGAAGCGCAACCGAACCGCTTCGGCAATGGTATTGATGACAAAGGTCATGGCAAAGAGAGTCAGCGCGGCCAGGAAGAGCACGCGGTAATGCGTCGAGTTCCTCACCGCTTCGGGCATCTCCTCGGCGATATTGGCGGACAGCGTCCGAAAGCCGCTGAAGATGTTCCATTCCAGCACCGGCGTATTGCCCGCGGCCATTAGCACGATCATCGTCTCACCCACCGCCCGGCCCAGGCCGATCATGCATGCTGAGAATAACCCGCTGGCCGCGGTGGGCACGATGATGCGGATCGCGGTCTGCCAGGGGGTCGCGCCTGCGCCCAGCGATGCCGAACGCAGGTGTTCGGGAACCGCGGACAAGGCATCCTCGCTGATCGTATAAATGATGGGAATCACCGCGAAGCCCATGATGAAGCCGACCACCAGGGCGTTGCGCTGGGCGTAGGTATTGACCAGATCGGGCGGAAAGAAGCTGTCGCCGCGCAGGTCAAACCCCATCGAAGCCATCGCCTGGCTCACCACCAGTGCCAGCACGAAGGTCAGCACAAGGCCGAACGCGAACTTCAGCAGGTCCACCGATCCTGCTTTCGGACGGCTCCATGTGCTGCTGGCCGACCGAAACCAGGGACTGATCAGTCGGTTGAAGCTCAGCGCCACGATCAGGGCGCACATCGGCAGCAGCAGGAAGAACCAGCCGCCGGCAGGATTACCCTCCGCCGGAAATTGCGTCGTACCGCGAAGCCACTGTCTGATATCCGCTCCGAACAGCCAGATTTCCACGCGAGGGCCGACCTGATAGGCCAGTGCGATGCCGAGGATCGCCAGGCCGCTGAGAAGGATGAGTTTCACGCCCCCGATCGCGCGTACCAGGCGACTCAACTGACCCAGGGCACGGGCCATCGGGCCACCCATCGCCGGATGATGCCCGACCTGATCCAGATGAATGACCACTGATCGGGGCAAAAGTTGCCATAGGTAAGCGCCCACGAGGAACATCAGCGGAATGGTGACGAACAGGCAGATCACCGCGGGCACCATGTGTTCGACCCGCTCGGCCAGCACCAGGCCGGCGATGTAACCGAGCACAACGCTGGGCAGGCTGGCCATGAGCTCGATCACCGGTTTGATCTTGGCTTTGGTGCGGGGATGGAGAAACTCGCTGGTGAAGATGGCGGCGAGGATGGCCAGCGGGAACGCGAAAAGGACCGAATAGATCGTGGCCTTGATGGTTCCAAAGACAAGGGGAACGAAGCTCATCTTCGGCTCGAATTCATCGGTGGCACCGACGCTTTGCCAGACGAAGTCCGGCTGGTCCAGACCCTCGTACCAGATCGGCGCGAAGAGAGCTCTGAGATTGATCTCCGGATGACCGGGATCAAAGTCCCAACGAGTCGCAAGTCCGCCGCCGATGGCAAGAAAGCCATCATCCCGGGGCGAGATCGCCAGAGCCTGGACGGGAACATCACGCTCGATGGAGCTGGTCTTGATCCTCGCCTGGTTGGTCACGTAATAGACCCGAACATCACCGTTGGCGAAGCCGACCCCGAGCATTCGGGTGCGTTGCGAGATGTTCATGGAGGTGACAGCGCCCGGGCCCCGGGGCAGGTCGTGCGCGGCCACGAGCAGCGTTTCATCCGGAGTCGGCAACGTTCGCAACTGATCGGCAACGGTTTCGTAGCCCAGGGGCAGTGTCCACGGGTCCGGCTCGACGAGGCGGTGGGCCACGATCGGGGGCACCTTCGAAAGCATCGTCAGCGGCCGGCCATCGCTGGTCCGATCGCGAAACAGCGTGGGCTTGACCCGAAACCACGCCCGGACGTGCCCCTGGCTGTCACCGACCATGATCGTCTCGCGCCCGAGCAGAAACCGAATGCTGGTGATTTCCGCACCTGGGGCATGATCCAGCAGATTCAGTTCCTCGGCCAGGATCGGGTTATTGAAGCGGCGGGTATCGAAGCGCTTAAGGTGCCCATCTTTCCAGGCGACCATGACGTTGTCGCCCAATCCCGGAACCAGGACGAAGTCCGGCTCGCCACGATCCCCTATCTCCAGCGGCAGGATGCCTTCTTCGAGGGTGACGGTGACTTCGCCGGTCATCCAGTTTTCACGCCGGCTGATGCGTTCGATCTTGAGTTGTCCATCCTCGGTCAGTACCCCGAAGATCGGCCCGCTGGAAGTAATGGTGTAATCCATTCGCCGCACCGCCGAGGGTGATGGCGATTCGACGCGGTCTTCAAGGTTCACCGCCAGCCGCTGCACGCGGAACAGACCGCTGGGGGTTCGTTCGATAACCCCCGAGTCGCGGATGCGCGACTCATTGACCGCCATGTCCCGGTATGCCCTGGGCACCTCCCGGGGATTGAGAAACTCGACTTCGAAATCGATGTTGGCGACCTGAATCGAGCCATCGGCGAATCCGAACGCCGCCCCATTATTGGCATCGGAAAAGGCTGCAGCCGTGGGGCGGTCGCCGCTTTCGAACAGGTCGAACTCATCAAGTATCTGGCCGTTTTCAAGGCTGATCAGAACCAGACGTCCATCGGCGAAGCCCGCCCAGGCCATGAGGCGGAAATCATCGATCACCAGGTGATCCGGCGTCTGGTCGCCCCAGGGCAGCGCGATCCGCCCGGTTTCCACACTCGATGAGTCTTTGAACAGCGGAATTGCAATGAACAAAAGGAACACGAACACGCCGGTCACCGCCAGTACCGTCCCGATCCCGCCGACAGTAATGACGGAGCGGGCCAGAACATCAATGACCTTGACCGAAGTCCTGGTCTTTCGGTCGCGGGTACGACCGGAAAAAGACACTGGGGCTTGCTGTTCCATGTTGCCGGGGCGTCGCTGATGCGGACTCAGTGGCGGTTAAGACTGCAAGTTCGATCGCCGGCGCCTCGGCGCGCAGCCTCGACACCGATAGGGCGGGTAACGGTGACCGGCCCGTTGGCCGGCCGGTTCAGCGGAACCGAGCCCGTCGAACCGGCGGACATTCTACTTTCCGATTGGCCGCTGGGGAGCGGCGTGGGGCAACGCCAATCTTAGCGGGTGATGCCGACCTTCCGAAGCTCGACATCCCCCAGACGCGAGGGGACGGGGTAGTAGCCGTCGCGGACGACATCCTCCTGGCCCTGCTTGCTGAACATGTAGCGGATGAACTCGCGTCGAAGCGGATCAAGCTCCGAACCCGGACGATAATTCACGTAGACATAGAGGAACCGTGCCAGTGGATACTCGCCCGAGTATGCGTTTTCAGGTGTCGCCTCGACGAAATCGGCATCCGGATTTCTGGCGATCGGGACCAGGACCACGTCCGCGGTGCGGTAGCCGATGCCGCTGTATCCAATGGCGAAGCGGTCACTGGCCACGCCCTGGACCACCGAGGCGCTGCCGGGCTGCGCTTTGACTTCGTCCTTGTAGTCGCCGCGGAAGAGTGCCACCTCACGGAAAAACCCGTAAGTTCCCGAGGCCGAATTCCGCCCGTAGATGCTGATGGGCTTGTCGGCCCATTCGCCGGTCAGACCAAGCTGCCCCCAGGTCCGAATGTCCTCGGAGTGGCCGCCTCGCCGGCTCTTGGAAAAGATCGCATCGATCTGTTGAAGGGTCAGGCCGGTCCGGGCGATCGGGTTATCCTTGTGCACGTAGACGGCGAGCATGTCGATACTGGTACGCAACTGAGTTGGGCGGTAACCGTGACGCTGTTCGAAGGCATCGATCTCCTGGCCTCGCATCGCCCGGCTCATCATTCCGAATGCGGCGGTGCCCTCGACCAGGGCCGGCGGCGCGGTGGTCGAGCCCTTGCCTTCGATCTCGATCTGCACGTTGGGGTAGACGCGCCTGAACCCCTCGGCCCAGAGCGTCATCATGTTGTTCATCGAATCGGAGCCAACGCACTTGATCGAGCCGCTGACGCCCGCGACCCGCTGATACTCCGGGGTCGCTTCGTCGACACGCACCTGGGCGTTGACGGAAAGCCCCATGATGCCCACGGCCACAATGGCCACGCCGATTGCCCACTTGCTGTTGAACATGGTCGTTGGTCTCCTTTTCAAATCATCCGGTACGCGGGAGGTCTGAATCAAGGGGAACCATATTAGAATCGTGTTACGATTTGGTTAGGACGTGCGGAATCGGGGTCGGTTTTTCCGTGGTTTCTCGGTATGAGAGCTCCGCCGCGGAAATGGTCGAAAAATCGACGTTTTGCGACTCAAGTTACGGTACGTTTTTCCTGTGCCCCCTTCGATTCCCGGTCGGATTTCGGCGATTTTTTCCGGTTCGATACGGGGTCATCCCCGGCGGGCAGGGCCTCGGATAGATCATTGCGCTCGACCAGCTTCAGAGGGATGCCAAGTTGATACGCCGCGGCGCCGACCGCATGGGACAGGGTCGGGCCGGCGATGACCAGAAAGACGATCAGCAGGATCGCCTTGCCCACCGGCGCATGGCCCAGGAGCATGGCCGCGATCAGCAGGAACAGGAGGCCGAACACGCTGACCTTACCCGTGGCGTGAAGCCGGGTGTATACATCCGGCAGTCGGATCAGCCCCAGGACCCCGACAATCGAGAACACGGTTCCGGCCAGAATGGCCAAGACAACGGCGATGTGCAAAACGGTCTGAAGCATGGCGAACGGTCTCCGATTCACCTCAGTTGCTGGTCGGCCATGTACTTGGCCAGCAGAATCGAGCTGGTAAAGCCCACCGCCGCCAGACCCATGGCCACATCGATGTACAACGGCTGCTGATCGCGAATCGCGATGATGACCAACACGGCCAGAATCAGCGTGCCCAGCAGGTCCACGCCCAACAGCCGATCCAGGCCGTTTTCACCTTTCCACACCCGATGCACACAGATCGCGATGAGCAGAAGATGGATGCCCAGCGAGAAGTTGAGGATGTAGATGATGTAGTCGGGCATGCCGATGGATGTTTCTCCGTAATCATGGACCTAGAACACACGCGCGACCAGCGCCAGGCGGCTGCGCTGCGCAACCTGGGCCAGCGCCTCGGAATGCTCCAGATTCAGGCAATGGGTGTACAGCGTTCCACGTTTATCGATTTCCATCACCATTTCCCCGGGTGAAATCGTGATGGCGTGGGCGCTTAGCGCCTGGAGCAGCGGCGAGCGGGTCTCTGAATCCACCGCGATCACGCCCGGCTTGATCGGCAGGCGTGGCGAAAGCACGATCCGGGCCACCACCAGTCCGTTGCGAAAGACATCCCATGCGATCACCAGCACGTAAAGGATCAGGCTAAAGCCCGAGATTACCAGTTGACGCAGGGAGATGGGCTCGACCCGGGGCCGCAGCAGCAGAAACAGGAGCACGGTCAGCAACACGCCCGTGACGATGTTGCGCCACTCAAGGTTGTTGCTCAGCGCAAGGTACACCAGCAGAACGGGAACAGCCAGCTTGATTAATGCGAACAGCCTCATGGTGACAGCTCCTGGATGCGATCCTGCGCTTCGGACATCGTGCCGATCACCGCGTCAATGTACTCCTGGCGGCTTTCGAGCATCCACTGACTGTTGAGGATGGCCAGCTCGACCAGCGGTTGGGCGTACAGGCCCAGGGCCAGGCAGCCGGCCACGAGGGCGAACGGGGCCAGCAGTTGATCGCCGTATGGCTTGGGCTCGACGCCTTCGGGAATCGGCTTGAGCCAGATGGTCTGAAACGCCCGGGCGACATAGACCAGGGTGATGATGCTGGCTGCGGCCAGAACCGCAAGGGGAAGCCACTGGCCGGCCTCGACACCACTCTGAAGCACCGCGAGCTTGCTGATGAAACCGTTGGTGGGCGGCAGCCCGGCCAGGGCCATGCCACCGAACAGGAACAGGATGCCGGCGACCGGTCGAAGCCTGCCCAGGCCGACGATACGATCGAACGCGGCGGTCTTGACCGGCGCGCGGCTTGCCACAGCGCCGGCGAGCATCAGCATGGCGGCCTTGGCCAGACTGTGATTGAACGCGAAGATGATCGCCGCGGCCATGGCCAGCGGGGTTCCCCAGCCGACCGCCACGAGGATGAACCCGAGCTGGCCGAGGGTCGAATACGCGAGCATCCGCTTGGCATCGTAGGTGCCCGCCGCGCCCAGCCCGCCGAAGATCACCCCCGCGCAGCCGCAGACGATCAGCGTGTTCTCGATCAGCGCCTTGGCTTCCGGCTCGATGAACAGAAGCGTGGTCATCCGCATGAAGCCATAGATGCCCAGCTTGACCACCACGGAACTGAGCACCGCATGCACCGGGGTCGGCGCGGCGGTGTGGAAGTCCGGCTGCCAGAAGTGGAACGGCATCACCGCGCTCTTGATCATGAACGAGACCAGCAGCAGCACCATGGCAAAGGGCAGAAGCGGATGGTAGGGGGTCTGTTCGATCAGGCGGGCAAGATCGGCCATGTTCAGTGTGCCGTACGCCGCATAGAGCGTCCCGCAGGCGACCAGCAGCGCCATGGCCGCGAACTGGCTGATGTAAAAGTACTTGAAGGCCGCTTCAGTGCCTTTGCGGTCATCGGAAATGGCCGTGAGCACGGTGCCGGCGATCACCACCACTTCGGCGAAGACAAAGAGATTGAAGATATCGGTGGTCAGCATCGAGCCGGTCAGGCCGGCCGCCAGGGCAAGGAAGAACGGGAAAAATGTCGGAAACTGTGCGCACTTGTCTCGACAGCCCACGCCGTAAACCACCCCACCCAGCAGCACGATCTGGCACATGAAGGCCATGGTCGCGCCCAACAGGTCGCCGGCCAGGGCGATTCCGAATGGCGCGGGCCAACCACCCAAGTGAAACACGCGAGGCTCGCCGGAAATCAGCACATCGCCAAGTAGAAGTGTTGAGCTGATGAGCCCCAGGGCCATGAAGGCCACCGCCGTCAGCCCCTGCCACCGTCGGTTCCGCCGAAAGACCAGCGCGGTCAAAGCGCAGCCGGCCAGGGGAAAGGCGACGGGAAGCGCGACAACGTGTTGTGACCAGGTCTGAACGATCATCAGTGCGGGGTTTCCGATCAATGCTTGAGCCGGTCGACTTTATCCATGTCTCCAGTGCCGTACCGCACGCAGAAGACGTAAATCATGGCCAGGACGAACGCGAATCCACCCATGCCGATGACGATGGCGGTCAGCACCAGGGCCTGTGGCAGTGGATCGCTTCGCGCGCCGGCGACATCGACATAGGCCGGAACATCACCGCGGTATGCACCGCAATAGATGACGAACAGGTTAACCGCGTTGGCCACCAGCATCAGGCCGATCGCCGAACGAATCAGATTTCGCCTGAGAATCTGGTAGACGCCGACCGCCATCATGATGCCGACACTCAGAGCGGTGAGTACTTCCATGGTCGTCAATCCTCCCTGGCCACACTGGCCGCGTGGGAATCGTCCTCGTCCTCATCCTCAAGCGGGCTGGTGACATCGCCACGCGCTTCAAGCACGGGCAACAGCGTAGCCTGTCGATCACTCTCGGTATCACGATCACGCGGGTGGCCGAGGGTGTCGATCACCAGCGTCGCTCCTCCGAGCACCGCCAGGAAGATCGCCACCTCGAACATCAGGCCGGTGGACAGCGAGATGCCGTAAGGGGTGGTGATGCCCAGCATCAGGGCGAAGTTGACCGGAGAAAATGCGTTCTGATTGAAAATCGCGCCCATGATTGCGACCACAATGCCCAGGCTCAGGCCGCCGCCGACGAAGTTCATCGGCCTGAGCCAGGGCAATGTCCGGTGAACGCCCTCGTAGCCGAGGATGATGTACCAGAAGGCCACGGCGAGACTGGCGACGACTCCGGCGGTAAAACCATCACCGGGCTGATCGTGGCCGAAGAGAACGTGAGCCAGGGCCAGCATGAGACTCAGCGGCAGGATCAGTAGGGCCAGCAGGCGGGTGAGCGGGCTTTCAGCGACGGGCCAGAACGAAGCGCCCGGGCCTCGATTGGCCTGAAGATCGGCCGGGGCGGCATCGGTGGCATCATCGCCGGCGGCGGGCGAGGCGAAGCGAAGAAGGGTATAGACCCCAGCGCCGGCCAGGGCGAAGACCATGATCTCCAGATACGTGTCGGTGGCGCGGAAATCGATGAGGATTGCTCCGACGACATCGGCCGCGCCGGTCAGGGGTTTGGCTGCGGCGAAGAAGAAATCGGTCACGCGCGATTCCCGCTCCCAAGCTATTTCGCCAAGCCCGGCCGGGTCCGGACGCGTCACCAGCACGAAGAGCATCGCCAGGGCGGTCGCCAGTCCCACGCCGGCCGAAACCAGCCCATCGCGCCATTTGCCCAGCCATGTCTCCTGATAGTCCAATTCGTCCGCGCCTTCGCGTTGGGGCTTGGGAAATCGGACCAGTGCCAGCACCAGAATGACCAGCATGAGGATATCCACCACGATCATCACCAGAGCCACATCCGGCGCTGGAATGAGGAGGAACAGCACGGCCACGGCCAGGCCCGAAGCACCCAGGGCAAGAATGGCATAAAGATCGCGCTTCAGCAGCACGGTTGAAACTGCCGCCGCGGTGGCCAGTGCGATCGCCACGACACGGACCAGCACCCAGCCATCATCCAGTCGAAGCGGTGGCAATCGGGTTGGCAACGGAGGAAGCCCCGCCACCAGAACCATGATGCCAAGCCCGACGAACATGATCAGCAGGTACATCCGCAGATAGCCATTCTGCACGCGAGTGACCAGCCAGCTTGAGCCGTCGATGCCCAGTATGCTGCCGCGATAAAGCGCGTTGCAGACGGGGCCTGGATCGAGCCGGTGCTGAAGGGCGATGAAGCGGCGGCGGGCGAGAAACAGCGTGGTGCCGATCGATACGGCGATGATGCTCAGCAGAAGGGCGGTGTTCAGGCCGTGCCAGAGGCTAAGGTCGATCTTGACCTTCTCGCCGTAAACCGATTGCGCGGCGGCTCCGAGCAGTTCCACCGGCCAGGTGGATACGGGAATGATGATCAGCAGGGAGAGCAAAGCGGGAAGCAGCGGAGCCAGCAACATGCCCCAGGGGGCATCATGGGCGTGATCGAACGTTTCCTGATCCCGCGATGATCCGAAGAACGTGCCCAGAACCAGGATCGCGGCCTGGCAGAAAATCAACGCGCCGGCGACGACGGCAGCGCTGCTCAACAGAAAGACCAGAACATCGGGCAGGGAGGGGTGGGCCACCATCGCCAGCATGGTTTCCTTGGCCAGGAAACCGAACATCGGTGGAAGCCCGGCCATGGAAAGCCCGGCCACCATCGCGACGATGGCGGTACGCGGCATCTTGGCCCGCAAGCCGCCGAGCTTCCGCAAGTCGCGCGTGCCGGTTTCGTGATCCACGATGCCGGCGAGCATGAACAAAGCGCTCTTGTATAGGGCATGCGCCAGGATTCCGACCGCCAGTGCCTTGAAGGCGATATCCGCCTTCTGACCGATCAACATGACCAACGCGCCCAGTTGGCTGACGGTGGAGTAGGCCAGAAGTGCTTTGAGGTCGGTCTGTCGGACGCCAAGCCACGCCCCGGTGACCATGGTGACCGCGCCGATGGAAGTCAGCGACCAGAACCAGAGATCGCTGTCGCCAAGGGATGGGTGCAGTCGGGCCAGCAGGTAGATGCCGGCCTTGACCATGGTGGCCGAATGCAGATAGGCGCTGGCCGGCGTCGGGGCGGTCATTCCGTCAGGAAGCCAGGTGTGGAACGGCACCTGGGCGCTCTTGGTGATGCAGCCGAGCACAACCAGGGCCAGGAGCCATGGATAGAGCGGGCTGGCCTGGATGACATCGCCCTGGGTCAGGACTTCCCCCAGCGAGAACGTCCCGGTGATCATGCTGATCATGAGCAGGCCGACCAGAAGGGCGATGCCGCCGCCACCGGTGATGAACAGGCTCTTGAAGGCTCCGCGCCGGGCGGCCTCGCTCTCGCCTTTGTAGCCGATCAGCAGAAATGAAGTGATGCTGGTCGCCTCCCAGAAGACGAACAGCAGGATCAGGTCGCCGGCAACGACCACGCCCAGCATGGACACCATGAACAGGCACATGTAGGTGGCAAAGCGCCATGCGGTCTTTGTGCCTGAAAAGTAATAGCCCGTGTAAACGGTGACGAGCACACCGATACCGGTGATCAGCAGGGCGAAGAGGATGCTCAGCCCATCGAGGTAGATCGAAAACGAGATGCCCGAACCCTCATCGGTCGCCAGGCCGGGAATCCAGGGCTGCTGGAAGACGATGGCCTTCATCTGGCCCTGAAACAACTGATCAGCCATGCCCACGAGGCTGATGAACGCCGCCATCGGAAAGGCCGCGACCACCCAGCCGTAAATCCGGGTGGGCACGAGCCGATTGATCGGCGTCAGCCCGTGTGCCGCCGCGATTGCCGCGCCCAGGGCACAGCAGACCAGTGGTATCAGAGGATGAAAGAAGCTCATGACCTTCCGTGGGAGCGACTAACACGTCGGCCTGGACCGGCAACAGGCTCGCCGTAAACCGGTTGTCGGCATCGGCCCGCCCCTGGGTCTCCGCGATCTTCGGCGCAATACGCTTGGGGATGGCGACCCAAGCGTTGCTTATTGCCGAACTTAGCGTCGTGGACGCGACCAGGCCCGACCCGACCTCAAGGCGGCCAGACTATATCGGTCTGGTGCTGACCCGGCAAGCGCAAGCATTAGGCGGCACTCAAGAGATCTGCGGGCATGGGCGTAGGACACATCCATCGGCCAGGCCTGGTGGCGCGCGTGGCCACCAACCGGGCGAAAGAGCGCTCTGGCGCTGGCGTTCGCCTGTGTTGGGTCTACTTGCTGAAGTAGGCCGGTTCGTTGCCCGGTTTCCACTTGATGTTGCAGCCCATGGAGGGCTTTTGTTCATCAGGAACCGGGGTGCCGGTCAGCAGGGCATCCATCGCCTGGCGGAGGTCCTTGCCGGTGACGGGAATGCCGCTGTCCGGGCGGCTGTCGTCAAGTTGGCCGCGATACACCAGCTTTCGATCCCCATCAAAGAGGTAGAAATCCGGCGTGCAGGCGGCCCCGTAGGCCTTGGCGACTTCCTGGGTCCGATCGAGCAGGTAAGGGAAGGTGTAGCCGCGTGCTTTCTTCTCTTCGGCCATCTTCTCGGGCGAGTCGTCGGGATATTTCTCCACGTCGTTGCTGTTGATCGCCACCACGCCCACGCCCTTGGCCTGGTATTCCTTGCCCAGCGTGGCCAACTGTGGGGCAATATGCTTGACGAACGGGCAGTGATTGCAGATGAACATCACCAACAGTGCCTGGCTGGTGGCGAAATCATCGAGGCTGACCTGGCGGCCATCGGTGTCCTTGAGCGTGAATGGTGGGGCTTCGGTTCCCAGGGGTAGCATGGTGGAGGGGGTCAGAGCCATGATCGTTTCCCTGTAATGGATGGAGTTTTCATGGTAAAGGGTAATTCG
>JAFIFY010000136.1 GCA_020831765.1 Phycisphaeraceae bacterium
AGCGCGGCTTGGACGTGATCGGCAAGCCGGGTTCGAGTGGGTGGTTGCAGACGGCAATTGCGGGTTCGCAGGGCGCGTAATGGACATGAGTTTGCGCGCCCAAGGATTCTCGAATAGAGGTGGACCCCAGATCTTGGACAGCCGGTCGGGCTGAATGGAGGGTTTCATGACGTTTTGGCAAGCTTCGCGGACAACGGTATGCACGTTGGTGCTGGCGATATTCCTCTTGAATCTCCTGCAATGTCAGTCGAATGGGGTTGAAGTCGCTGATGAGGACAACGGGCCTGAAGCGATTGCGCTTCAGGCGCTAACCGCGCTGAAGGAAGACCGCATTCCCGATTACGTGGACAAAATGCATCCTCGAGCGTTGGAGTCGCTGCGGTCGATGATGCTCGACGTCGTTGATGCCGCGGAGGAGGCCGGCGGCGTTGATGATTTCTTGAGGATTTTCGACAACGTGAATTCGGCCGACCACCTCCGCCAGCTTGATGAAACCGAGTTCTTCACCGCATTCCTGAACGGGATGTTGCGGATACAGCCGCAAATTCGCGACATGCTCGAAGCCATGGAGATGGAGGTGCTCGGCCATATTCGTGAGAAGGAAGATCTTGTTCACGTCGTTTATCGAGGCATCATCACGCAAGATGACGCGAACTTCACAACGATGACCGTCGTCAGCCTCAAGGCGGATGGTGACAGTTGGGGTATGCTTCTGACCAGTGAGATCGAGAACATGGCCGCGATGTTGAGGTTGGAATTCGAAGTACCAGATTGATCTACTCGAATTGGATTGATGCGGTCTGCTCTCGTTCGAATGCGCGGGCCGCCCCATCAATCGTGCGCAAGGGTAGCATCCGCCAGCGACAAACCATCTTTGCGGCTGAAGCGATAACGATATGAAAGAATTCCCAACCGATGTGATGCCGTACGTTAGCGCGAAGTCAACGAACGCCACGCTTCGTGCATTTGGCGAGGAAGTGGTGATCCTCCTCAGTGGGGCGAACACGGCTGGGAAGCTGACGATGTGGGTAGAGACGACGCCCCCGGGAGGCGGTCCACCCCCTCATTACCATGAGAACGAGGATGAATGGTTCTTCGTTCTGGAGGGCAGCGCGGAGTTCTTCTTGAATGGCTGGACCCGGGTAGCGCCCGGTGGTGCGGTATTTGTGCCCAAGGGCACTGTCCACACGTTCAGAAATGCCGGGGACAGCGAGTTGAAGATGCTGATACAAGCCACCCCTTCCGGTTTCGAGACTTTCTTCGCATCATGCGCTGAAGAATTCGCCCGGTCATCCACGCCGGACATGGAGCGCATTCTCGCTATAGGCGCCAGGCACGGGATACATTTTGTCAGTTAGCGATTGCGGGCCAATGCTCGAACAAACAGGCTGGACCGAACTCGTGGCACTTGCCGTATGGCCGCTTGCCTTACGTTGAGGTGCGTGACCGCGATCGCGGACTCGTGGATGCCGAGCCTGCGGGCTTCTGCCGGATAAGCCTTTTTACCCGTAAAGGGCCCTTGGTTGCTTTGCCCGCCGAATCGATCACGCGGTTGGCGTGGTTGACACCGGTGTCGCGGGGGTATTGACTCGGGCGTTGACCGTTGGGCGTCCGACGGAGTAGTACGTAAAGCCCAGTTCGGCCAGGAATTCCGGGCGATAGAGGTTGCGGCCGTCGAAGATGACTGGCTGTTTGAGCCCGGCCTTGATCAGGTCGAAATCCGGCTGCTTGAACTCATCCCAATCGGTGCAGACGACCAGGCAGTCGGCATCCTTGACGATGCCGTACATGTCGTCGCTGTATTCCACCGTATCGCCGAGGATTTCCCGGCAGGTTTCGTGGGCCACCGGATCGTGCGCCACCACCTTCGCGCCCCGGTCGATCAGCCTTCGCATCAGCGTGATGGAGGGCGCTTCGCGGACATCGTCGGTGCCGGGCTTGAAGGCGATGCCCCAGATCGCGACGCGCCGGCCGGCGAGGTCGCCGGCGAAATACTCCTCGATTCTCGACCAGAACATATCCCGTTGGCGCTGGTTGACCTCATGCACCGCCGCCAGCAGCAGCGTGGTCAGGTCGGTCTCCTCGCCCATGGAAATGCAGGCCAGCACATCCTTGGGAAAGCACGAGCCGCCATAGCCCAGGCCGGGATAGAGGAACTTGTTGCCGATGCGGACATCGCTGCACATACCGCGTCGCACCTCATCGACATTGGCCCCGTAACGCTCGCAGAGCAGGGCGATTTCGTTGATGAAGCTGATTTTGGTCGCCAGCATGGCGTTGCTGGCGTACTTGACCATCTCGGCCGAGGGGATGTCCATGATGAAGATCGGGTTGCCCTGCCGCACGAATGGTTCATAGAGGTCACGCAGGCGATCGCCGGTGCCCTTGTCTTCGCAGCCGATCACCACGCGGTCGGGCCGGTTGAAGTCATTGATCGCCGCGCCCTCTTTGAGAAACTCGGGATTCGATGCCATGCGAAACGGCTTGCGGGTGAAGCGGCCGATGGTGTCGCGAACCTTGGCGTTGGTGCCGACGGGCACGGTGCTCTTGATCACGATGATCTTGGCGCGGCGGTCATCAGTGCCGCCGCCGGTCGGGCCCGGGCCGGCTTCGATCGCGCGGCCAATATCCTCAGCCGCGGCCAGGACGTACTTGAGGTCGGCCCGGCCACGGGCATCGCTGGGGGTGCCGACGCAGATGAAGATGATCTCGGCCGACTGATACGCCTGCGCCTTATCGGTCGTGAACTCCAGCCGACCGGCCTTGATGTTCCGCCGCAACAGGTCATCGAGGCCGGGCTCATAGATCGGGCTCTTGCCCTCGCGCAGGCGGCCGATCTTCCGCTCATCGATGTCCAGGCAGGTCACATGATTGCCGGTGTTGGCAAAGCAGGTTCCGGTAACCAGTCCGACGTATCCGGTGCCGACCATGGTAATTCGCACGCGTTGCTCCTTTGTTCAGTATCCGATGGCGGGTTCACCGCCCAGCCCCTTATGTGGACGCCCGTACCGTTGGGGGCCATTTACCGACCTCCTCAGCCTACCCCATGAACGGCCGGGCGCAGCGATTTTATCGGCTAGATGCAAATCGCCCCATCACCTATCATGACGAAAAAGCGGGTTGCCCAATGCCGATATCACCGCCCGAACCACCGCCCCAGGGTACTGACCAGCCATGACCGACCAGGATGACGACAAGAATCTCAACAAGGTTGAGCTGCTCAAACGCGAGAAAGATGGATTCGATGTGCTCAAGGACCTGCTTCGGTATTCCGAGCAGGGCGACTTCGATGCCATAGAGGCCAACGACCTTGCCATCCGCTTCCGCTGGTTTGGCGTCTATCAGCAGAAGCCCAACGTCGGCCACTTCATGCTTCGGATCAAGATTCCCGGCGGTCAGCTCAGCCCGGCCCAGCTCCGGCGGATCGGTGAACTGGCCGACCGGCATGCCCGGGGCTTCAGTGACATCACCACGCGGCAGACGATCCAGTTCCATTGGCTGACGATCGGTGACCTTAAGCCCGTCTTCGACAGTCTGGCCGAGATCGGCCTGAACAGTCAGTTCGCTTGTGGCGACACCCCGCGAAACGTGGTGAGCTGTCCCCTGGCCGGCGTGCTGAAGGATGAGATCATCGATTCGAGCGCGCTGGTGCGGGAGGTTTCGGCGATGTTCGAAGCCGGCGGGCGCGAGTTCAGCAACCTGCCGCGCAAGTTCAAGACCTCGATCGGTGGCTGCGACATTCACTGCCATCAACCCCAGATCAACGATATCGGCATTTTCGGCGTGAAGCGCAAGGATGGTGAGGTCGGCTATGGCCTGCTGGTCGGCGGTGGCCTTTCACGCGCGCCCCATTTCGGTCAGCCGATGCGCGTCTTTCTCAAGCCCGGTCAGGTGCCCGAGGTCTGCCGCGCCATTGCCATCCTCTTCCGCGAACACGGCTATCGGAAGACACGGACCCGCGCCCGGTTGAAGTTTCTCGTGGCCGATGAAGGCTGGGAATGGACGCGCGGCAAGATCGAAGAGATTCTCGGCTATTCCCTCGAGCATGATGATTCGATTCTGCATCCCGATGCGATCCACAGCGACCATATGGGCATTGGCGAGCAGAAGGATGGGAATTTCTACGTGGGCATACCGATCGAGCGCGGTCGATGGACGGCCAGGAACATGATCGCCATCGCCGACCTGGCCGAACGCTTCGCCGGAAGCCCGGATAAGCCGGCGCGCATTCGTCTCACCGGCAAGCAGAACGTGTTGATCCTCGATGTGCCCAAGGCCAAAGTCGATGACCTGGTCAAGGAGCTGGACAGCGCCGGCCTGCCGCCGCATGCCCCTGCCGTTCGCCGGTCGCTGATCTCGTGTACCGGAACCGAGTTCTGCAATCTCGCCGTGGTCGAAACCAAGCACCGGGGCGGGCGTGTGCTGCGATGGCTCGAAGAACACACCGATATCGATTTCCCGCTGTTCATCAGCTTCACCGGCTGCCCCAACGCCTGCGCACAATTCCAGATCGCCGATATCGGCCTGACCGGAACGATGACCAAAGACCCCGCAAAGCTGGATGAGAAGGGCCGACCGGCCAAGGTCGAGGGCTACAACGTACTCCTTGGCGCGGGTATCGGAGCGAATCCGGTGTTCGGCGAGGTGATCGCCAAACAGGTGATCGCCGACAAGATTCACTTGTCGCTCAAGTCACTGGTCGATGCCTATCGAAAGCAGCGCGTGGATGAGGATGAATCCTTCCAGTCATGGGTCGCTCGCTCGGAGCCCGAGGACTTGCGCAAGCTGATCCTCGATCCGACCCTCGAGCCCGCCGCCGAGCCACTCTTGGCGTAGCGTCACACCGCCCCCTGGAACGGCCCTCGTCCCCCGGCCCCAGCCCCCGGAAGCCCCCTCCGGTACGGCCGTCCCCGGCCTCAGGAAGTCCCGGCACGTTTCCATGTCCCGGAACTCGGTACAGCCGATTCCCTGTCACCATGGGCACCCCGCATCGTCACGGAAGGCTCTACGGACCCGCCGCGCGCCATGGCCATACCGTCGGCTATCATTGCCCCTTCGGCCCTGGTGGGTCGGGTGATGAACCATGGCCGAGTCGGAATCCCCACAACCTGACCCAGCGGAGATCGAAGAATCGGCTGAATCGGCGGTCGGCGAGCCGTCGGTTTCGGCTGGCCCGAGTGCTCCATTGGAGTTGGGCGGCCGGCTGGCGGGCCTGAGTATCGGCGGGCAAGTGGTGGTGCTGGCGATCTGGCCGCTGCTTGAGCAGTTCCTCGGTTTCTTTGTCGGTTATGTGGATACCTGGCTGGCGGCGCATTCCAGCGTGGCCACGGCCAATGCCGTTGCGGTGGGCGCTTATGTCGGCTGGTTGATCGGGCTGGTGCAGGGTTCGGTGGGCATCGGCGCCACGGCGGTAATCGCCCGAGCGGTCGGCGGCCGGCGGATGGGCGAAGCCAATGTGGCCCTGGGACAGGCCGTGATCGTGGCGATGCTGGCGGGGCTGAGCATCGGACTTGTCATCTTTTCCATTGCCCCGTTGATGGCCCGGTTCGTCGGCTTGACCGGTGAGAGTGCCGAGCTATGTGTGCTCTACCTGCGGATTATGGCGATGGCCGCGCCCTTCAGCTCGCTGCTTTTTGTCGGCGCGGCGTGCCTGAGAGGGGCGGGCGATACCCGCAGCCCGTTTCGCGTCCTGCTGGTGGTCAACCTGACGAACATGCTTCTGAGTTGGCTGCTGGTGGCCGGTCCATCGACGATCTTCGGCTGGTTGGGCGGGTGGGGACTGCTTGATCAGGCCGGGTGGCTGCTTGCGCCAACGATGGAGCAGCTTGGCGGTCTGGGTGTTCTGGGCATCGCCGGCGGCACCCTTCTGGCGTGGGTGATCGGTTCGGTCCTGATTCTTCGGCTGCTCGTGGCCGGGAGCGAGGGGATGAAGCTTGCCCGGCCGTCACTGCGGCCGGTGTGGAGCCAGATGAAGCGCATCCTTCGCGTCGGCGTCCCACACCTGATCGAGCTTTTCCTGGTGATGTGGATCGCCAATTTCGCGATCGTCCGGATCGTCGGCCAACTGGGCGACCCGGCCGCGTGGGGCGCACATCTGATCGCCATTCGCATCGAGGCGATCAGTTACCTGCCGGGATTCGCTCTGGGGATCGCCTCGGCGACGCTGGTGGGTCAATACCTGGGCTTGGGCGATCCCGAACGCGCCCGCCGCGCCGCGGTGATCTGCTGGCGCTACGGCGCCGGCCTCATGGGCGTGATGGGCCTCATGTTCATCCTTGTGCCCCACTGGCTGGTCAACATCACCACCAACCAGCCCGAATTTCTTGCCCGAGCGCCCGACCTGCTTCGCATCGCCGGGCCGGTGCAGGTTTTCTTTGCCACCTCCATCGTGCTGGGCCAGGCCCTGCGCGGGGCGGGGGCGACCCGTACCACGCTCTTCATCACCGCCGTTTCCACCTACACCGTCCGTTTGCCCTTGGCGTATCTGCTGGGGGTTCACTTTGAACTGGGTCTTGCCGGCGTCTGGATCGGCCTGAGTGTTGAACTTTTCGTGAGAGGCGTGCTGGTGGCGATCTTTTTCCATCGTGGACGTTGGCAGGACACCAGCGTTTAGCGAGACCTTCTCGTTGTTGGAAAAACGGACTTTCGTCGTGGCAGCGATGATCGAGGGTCGGAAGGTGGGACTCCGACCCATGTTTGGACAGCCGATACATGACCGGCGATACTGATCAAGACTGATGCGGCCCATCATGAGCGCACGATTATTCCTGACGCCGCGGGTTCACGAAGTTCACACCATGGAAATGACTTCACGCGAACGCTGGCTCGCCCTGCTTGAAGGCCACCGCCCCGATCGTATCCCCACCGATTACTGGGCCACGGAAGAGTTCAGCCGCCGCTTGCGCGAAGCGCTTGGCTGTGAAGATGATGAGGCGGTTGCGCGGCGGTTGCATATCGATCGGCTCCGGGTCGTCGGACCGCGATGCCGACTGCCCCACCATCCAGACGATCCAGAGGCCGATATCTGGGGCGTTCGGCATCAGATGGTGGACTATGGCACGGGCAGCTACAACGAGGCGGTTCACCATCCGCTCGCCGGCGCGACCTCTGTGGCCGACATCGAGCGTTACCGTTGGCCCGGTGTCGAGAATTTTGATTTCCAGCCAGTTCGTGAAGCCCTGAAGACCGATGATGGCCTGCGGGCGGTCCGCGCCGGGCATTATGAGCCGTTCCTGCTTTACTGTTCTTTACGCGGCATGGAACAGGCTTATGAGGATCTGCTTCTGAACCCCGAAATCGCCGAGGCGATCCTCGGCCAACTGCTGGCGTTCTTTCTCGAGTACAACCGCCGCATCTTTGAAGCCGGCCAGGGCCGCATCGATCTTTTCTACCTGGCCGAGGACCTTGGCGCCCAGACCGGCCCGCTGATCAGCCTCGAGCTCTACCGCCGCTTCCTGCGCCCCGGACAACAGGCGATGGCCCGCCTGGCCCGTGACCATGGCGTGCATGTCTTCTACCACACGGACGGCGCAGCGGCCGTGTTCCTGCCGGATCTGATCGATGTGGTCGGCATCGAAGTGCTCAACCCCATTCAGTGGCGATGTCCCGGCATGGATCGCCAGGCGCTGGCGGCCGGACACGGTGACAAGGTGGTTTTCCACGGAGCCATGGACAACCAGCAGACATTGCCCGGCGGCAGCATTGACGATGTACGCCGGGAGGTCGAGGAGAACATGGCGCTTTTCAACGGGGCGCGCTGGATATGCGCTCCCTGCCACAACATCCAGCCGGTCACGCCGGTGGAAAATGTCATCGCGATGTACGAGCACATCCACGCCATCGGACGGCTGAACTGAATCTGCGCTGCGGCCGTCGTGAATCAATGATTCATGAGCCCTCGGGGGTCGCGATCGCCGTCGGCACACCTTCCCACTTCCGCCCTGGTTCCGGCCAGCCGTTGGCGGATTCCATACGATACACGGTGGTTCGCGGGGGATCCTTTGGGGTGAATATCCCGGGTCTGCTCAACGAAGGCGCATCGCCGAGAAAAACAACGCGCGAAAGACTTTCGCACCCAGCGAAGACTTCGCTCTCACGCCCGCATCCAAGCATGGTCACGCTTGCCGGGAGGGTAATGCTCTCAAGGCTCTGACATCCATAAAAGGCGTGGCCCTGGATCGTCGTCACCGAGTCATTCAGGGTGACCGACTCAAGATTCACACAGCCACGGAACGTACGCCGCTGGATGACGGTGACGCCATCGGGGATGACGATGCTCTTGAGATTGATGCAATCCTTGAATGCCCGGTGGGTGAGCGTGGTCAGGCTCTTGGGGAGGGTGATTTCGGTCAGACGATCGCAACCACGGAAAGCCTGTTTGCCGATGAAGGTGACGCCATCGGGTATGGTGACACCGGTCAGTTGCCTGCAGAAACGGAAGGCTTCGTCCATGATGACGGTGACGGTGTCGGGGATGACATAATCGCCGGCACGAGCATGCGGATAGCGGCGGATGGCTGTCATATCCTTGGTGAAAAGTACACCATCGACGCTGCGAAAGGCGGGGTTATCTTCGGCGACATGGATGTTCTCGAGCTTCGGATTGCGGCTGAACGCCGGCCTTGCGATACGGGTGACACTGCTTGAAAGATGGACCGTGGTCAGTTCGCGGCAATCCCTGAAAGCTTCGCGTCCGATATAGGTGATGGTGTCCGAAATCGTGACACTGGTGATGTTCCGGTTACCCATGAACGCACGGCGCGCGATGGTGGTTACGGGCCTGCCATCGAGTGTCGTGGGAATGGTGATCGCGCCTCCGGGCCCCCTGTAGCCGGTGATGGTGACCGAGCCGTCTTCATCGGATACCGCGAACCGGTAGTGGCTTGAGTCGTTCTGTGCGCCCTGTCCGGTAAGCGCCAGGAAGAGAACCATTGAGAAGGCAGTGATCGTCAAGGTTGCCAAGCGTGCGTACGGAATGCGTTTCATGACTTCGAATCCTCTTTTGCGTCTGTTGATTGCATGGAGTGGTTGTTCATGGGGCGGTATTGGTCGAGGAATGGTCGGGGCGGCCTGGGGAGAAAGCACAGACCGCGGCGAGCCGTTGATTTCCGTCCGGGTCAAGGCGCCAGCCGCGCGTTGGTCGGCTGGATGACCACGATGCGCTGGGTTTTCCGTGATCCATCCGGCTCGGTCCATGTCAGATCGACAGGCCCTCGGTTGCGGCAGCCGATCAAGGCTGGAACACCTGGTCGAATCACGTGGATGCCCTCGACACGATCGCGGACGGTGACCGTGACCGTTCGTGGGCCGACCGCGCCTTGAGGCAGCGAAAGGGTCAGCCACAGGCCCGAACCTTCGATCATGCGCCCCTTAGCCAGCCAGATGCGATGTTCAAGGTCCACCGTCATCAGATCCTGGGCGCTGTTACCGGTCAAGTCAGCCATCAAGCCGGCGGATTGTCCGCGTGAAAGGTCCGCCGCGCCTTCAAGGTTGCTCTCGGCCAGCACCAGGTTCATCGCCAGTCCGAATACGGCAAAGCCCCGATTGAAGAAGACCATCGGGTTTGCGCCCGGCATCATGAGCACGACGCCCGGCCGACTGTCGGCATTGATGTCGGCCGGCGCGATGTCGGCAATCCCTTCATCTCCGACATTGGCGTGCCGCCAGAGTTCGCCGGTGATCTGGGTCGCATCCTCCCAGCGAAGTCCCTCTTCCTGTCGAAGCAGGACCAGGCCACCATCTCCGGCAATCATCAGATCAAGCCGACCGTCGATATCGAAATCAGCCGCGAGAACGCCGGTGGGATTTTGGACCAGCCGCATGGGTATGGTCACGGGCTCATGGAATGTGCCCGGCTCATCGCGTCCCCGGTAAAGGATGAGGCCCCTGGCCAAGACCTCCACCACATCCCAGCGGCCGTTGCCATCGAGGTCGGCCGCGAGGGAAACGCCGCCGGTGCCCAAGTCCGATCCCGAAGCCGTCAGCGGACGCGACGCGAAGCCTTCCCCCTCGGGGATGAGCAGCAGCGGTGGCCCATCGCCCCGACCGACGAGCAATCCACTTCCACGCCGGCCTCCGACATCCACCGCCGCCAGCGATCGGCAATCGGCCAGTGGAACGCCGACTGATCGCGTGGTGAAGTGTCCTTCTTCGCCGTGGATGGCCAGAACCAACTCGCGGCCATTCCAGGACGCGACATCCAGACGACCGTTCCCGGTGAAATCCCCGACCACGGCGCGGCGTGATGCGGTCGCCAGTTTGGACTGCCCGGTGATGTCTTGTGGCGCCCGGCCATCGCCCTGAACCTGGTACAAGCGGTCTCCGCCGGCCGACAGCACCATCGCCACCGGGCCGATCGTGCCCGCCAGATCGGCGCGGAGCATCCCCGTCGCCGGGCCATCGAGCTGCCCCATCGACTCGATCGCTTCCCATCGCATTCGCGCTGCCACGGGAAACGCAGCGCCGCGGTCTTCCAGCACATAACGCACCGCACGCTCGAGCTGGCGCGCGCCGCCCGCCCAGACAGCCTCGACATCCTGATCGTCTCGGTCCAGGTGCCAGACGCCATCATCACCAAAGCGGACGGCGAACCATGTTGTGTCCAGACGAAGAATGCCATCGGGCTGTTCCCATCCCGGTTCCTCATGCTCAAGGAATATGGCCGGAACACGGTCTCGCCCGGCGAACGCGGCGACGACTTCATTGGGGCGCATGTCCTCTCCCTGCGTGCTATCGATCTGGATCGCACGCAGGGCGAGCGCTTCGCCTTTGAGTGTCCGCAGCACACGGGCTGTCATGCGGCCTTCCTCGGTCGGTGCCGTCACCTCCAGGACAACGATTCGGTCGGTCGCCCGCACCATATCGACGGGGGTGAAGTTGGGGTTGATCAGCGCCAACGCCGGTCGGCCCGGCAGCAATAAAGCCGCCAGGCTGGCCACCACGGCGCAGACCCAGAGCGTGGCGGGATGCGCGCCGAAATATCGTTCCGATGCATAATTGATCATGGAAAGCTCACCAATTAGGGTGCCATGGGCGGCGCGTTGGGGTCAGTGATTACGGTTGCGGTGGACTGTCCCAGGACCCGGCCTCGGATTCTCCGGACAGTTCCGCGGCCGCCGCCATCTTCGCGGCGGTCAATCCCTGCCAGTCAAGGCTCAGCCGCATCTGGCCCATACCGATGTTGGCCATGTGCCATGAGTGGCGGCGCTGCTCCATCAGGGCTTGAATTCGCTGCTTCTTGTCCTCGTCGAGTTGGTGCAGACGTGCGGTCAGGAAAATCCGGACCTCGGTTTCCTCAAGCCCCTCGCGCAGATTCAGGAAGCGGACCGTCGGCACCGCCCCATCGGGTCCCGGTGCCAGCACATCCATTGGGTTGGACTTGTACAGCCATGCACCACTGATACTGGCGTTGAAAAGGTTGCCTTGGCTGCCATCCGGTCGGGTCACACGCCAGAAGTCCAGACCGATGCGGGCGACGTTCCCCTGCACGCCGAGGTTGCGATACGAGGTCGGTCCGGACCAGCTCAATACGTCGGAGCGGTTGGCCCCGCCCACGAAGTACTCCCTGGGCTCCACATCCGGCCACTCGTCCGTGAGTTCCGGTGCCGAGGGGCGGCCGAAGGTTTCGGCATATCCCACCTCCATGCCATCGCTGACAACAAGCCGACCGTCTTCCGGCCCAGGGTCACGAATCCAGTGGCTGAAGATCACCCACCGGATACCCGGCGCGATCCGATTGAAGAAGTCCACCTGCTCGCGGAGCGGTCGGCTGTCGAAGCCCTGGCCGAGCATCAGGGATTCTTCCTTCCAGCCCCGCTCGCGCACCACGGCGCGCGTCCCGTCGATAAGCGCTTTCCAGAACGGCCCGGCATTCTCATCGGCCGGGGTCTTGGGCACCAGACCGCGGCCGAGGTGTTCGGGGGTTTCGAATTCGCCGTCGCCGTAGATCGGCGCTCGCATCGGGGTCATCCGGCCGGTGGCCGGATCGAGCCTGGTCACCATGATCGGTTCTTCATCCTGGCGCTGCGCACCGCGGAAAAGGGCCCGACTGCCGAACTGCGGCTTCCAGACGATCAGGCAGATGACATCAGGCTCACCGGCATGTTTCTCCCACATGTCGAAGTAACGCTTCAGCGCGCTGAACTCCGGCTTGTAGCCGTTTTCGCCTTCGACAAATCGGACAAGCCCGGTCTGGTGGCCCATATGAGTGTGGTGAATGACCGGGATATACAGTACGTTATTGCCGATCTGGCCGAGCATCCTGATGGTGGACTCCATCTTTTCAAAGTGCTCATCGGAGAGTGGCTGGACATCATGCTGGAGGGCGATGGTGTCCGGCGAGTGCAGTACGCCCCCCCATGTGCGTCGCTTGGCCTGCTCCGGCAATGTCCAGGCACTGACCAGAAGTTGCACGGGAACGGTGAACTGCTTGCCGCCGCCGGCCACCTTCAGCTCGCCGGTGTACCAGCCCGGGCGCTGTTCCCGTGGGACGTCGACGAGTACCCAGACGGGTTGTATCGATGCGGTTTCATCGGGCTCCGCCATCAAGGCATCAAAGAATCGCGCGCCTTGCTGCTCCGCGGCATAACGAATCTCCAGAGCATCGGCTGGAATGCGGGCGCCATCGGGTCCACGCAACGTCCCGAGGCTCGCTCGCACCTCACCCAACGGGCCGGGGCCGCTGAGCACGACCTGCCCCGATGCCGATCCGCCGCGCGGCGCCACCATTCGCATCGGCCGTAGCGGGTCGAAAGGATTGGCGTGGTCGAGACCGATCGGAGAGACGGCGACGTGCTTGACGTTCCAGGTGGCGCGGAATGGCGCCCCGCGGCTCGTATCGGAGGTAATCGTGTCAAAGGGGAGCGCGTTCCAGAGTCGAACATCCTTCAGGGCTTCTTTGTAGGCAATAACCCCTCGGCCCGATTGGCTGGTCAACGCAATCTCATCGAATGCCACATTCGCCCTGTCATTTCGCAGTTTGATCGCCAAGGTATTGCCGCCCTTGCGCAGCACATCCCGGGGCACCGCCACATCAAGGGTCTGGACACCGCCTCCTTGCCCGTGGTTGGCGATCTCGTGGCCGTTGACATGGATCACGGCCTGTCCGCGGAACTTCACCGATAGCTTCAAGTCGGTCACCTCGGTCGGGTCAGCCACGCCGAAGCGGCTGCGCAGATAGAGCTGACGCCAACCCCTTCTGTCACCGGCCGCGCGGCTGGTGCTACTGAGAAAGTTCTCCCGGTCGGTCGAGAAGCGCCCCCAGACCGAGTCATCAAAGTCAGCCTCATGCCAGTTGTCGGCCGGGCTGGGCGTATGCCCGCCGTCACGCGGCTCCAATACCAGCCAGAACCGCCACGGCGTATGGTCCTGGATGAGGGTGACGCCTTCTTCGGCCGCCGAAACGACAACCGGGAACAGCACGGAGACCACGAACACAGCCAGAAGCATCCAGCCACCCCGCACCAGATGTGTTCGATCATTTCGTCGCATTCTCAGAGATTTAAACATAGATTGCACTCTTTCTTGATCCTGCCTCACCGTACGTCCCAGGCCATAACGGGCCTGGACTCGTCTGGTGATCCACTATCTTCATAAGACAAGGGGTCGTCTTTCAATCCACGGCCAGCGAAGCTCAAGTCGGCGACGATTCCGCCGTACCCCCAAGCACCCCGGCGCAAGGTGGCGGCGGCGTATGACATCCTGCCGAAGGTCACTGCTCAGAATTCCACGGCCGAACCATCGCGATGGTCGATTGCCGACGGCCTCGATACAACATTCACTCCATCACAATCCGGTTATCCACGAAACGATATCGCCGCTCACCGATACGAATCACCGAATCAAGTCCGCTACCGGTGATTTCCACCGTCGGCTTGGGGGCATCGGCTTTTCGAAGCATGAAAATCGCCAGGAAATCATCACCGCCCTCGGCGACTGCGCGGCGAACCGTCCCGTGAAAATCATTCCGGGCTGTGCCGATCTCCAGGTCGACCGTTTCGGTTCGCAGGGCCAGCGGCTTCTCGGAAAGGATGATCGCATCCATGACCGCCTCTCCTTGCCGGATGGTCAAGCGATTGGACGCCACGTTCGCCTCCCCGCCAGGCGGCAACTGCCACGTCCAGAGCTTGCGGCCTCCTCCCTGAATGGAGTCCGCCATAACCATCACCGCGGGAAGACCGCTTGCCTCGCTGTAATCCACGGCAACCGCTCGGATACCGGTGATCCCGGAGTCCACGCGCCTGGATTCATCACGCAGGAACATCGAATCAACCAGACCTGGTGATCGCCGAGCATAAACATCATCCATGTTCAGCGTCAGACTCATCGATCCATCCGGCCGACTCTCAAAATGAGTGCGACGGGCGCCGGCACCCTGATGAATCTGGTCATCCGGCAGCAGAACGACCGAATAGTTTTGGCGAACTCCATTCCGCTCACGGCGAACCGTCGTCCATTCATGTCCCATGCCCCACAAGTGCACAGCGCCGGCGTTGGGATGACTCCAGCCGTGGATCGGCGATGCCTTGGCGAATACCTGTGCCAGCACTTCTTCACCATTGGCGTAGCCAGAGCGGGCGGCGAAGAGACCGAACGTTTCGGCCCGCCAGGTTTTCGGCATGCCCTCATCCGGATGGACGGGCTTCATTCCGAGGGGATAGTGCAGGAAGGTCTGGGCCAGGGTCAGACCGCTTGCCTCATCAGCCGGTTGAAAAAGCCGTTCCAGCGTATCGGCGCCTTCGACGCCCGTCAGGTGATTCCAGACCCAGAGCACGGAGGGTTGATATCGTGGGGGAATGGTCGGAAAGAGTGCCGCGATCCAATGGCGTCCGGTTCTAGCGTTGGCGCCGGGCACGATGTTGAGCGTTGCGATGCTGTTGATCGCGATGACCTCCGCCGACCCGGGCTCACTAAAAATCGCTTGCACGATCTGACGTGGTATCAGGTGCGAGACATCGGGATGAGGTGACACCGGACGGCCGAGAAACCGCCACGCCGTGCCGGCGTAAACCGAGGGGAACCAACTGGAGATTCGTCCATAAACGCCCGTCTCGGCTTTGAAGCCGCCATCCCCGATGCCCAATCGATAGTGTTGGTAATTCTGCCACCATCCGCGCTCAACCCAGAAGCGTCCGCGCGGGTTCAGCCCGTCCGTCTTCCAATGAGCGTGATCGTGATTCCAGAGCCGCCGCTTGATGTCATACAGCGCCAGGGTCGGGTTCTGAGCATCCCCCGTCACGGAATGCAAGACCGGCCCGATCGCTCCCCGAGCACGACCTTCGGCGCGAACTTCCACCAGCAATGGATGCATCCCGGCATCAAGGCGGAAGACGCCTCCCGTTTCCAGCTCGATGCCTGAAATGAAGATGCGTTGGCCCTCGGGATGGCGATCAAGGCTGACGGCCACATCTTCGGCGACCTCGATGGCGGTAAAGAATACGGATGTTGATGAAGGTTCTTCGCCCATGAGCTTGGGAAGCTCAATCCCTGATTCGCCGGTTGCGTCGGCCGGAACTTCGACGAACTTCAGCTTCCCTTGAGTAAACTGGCGATTCACCTGGGCCAGGTAGGTTACCTCGGTGCCGACCTTCGGCGTTGCCCGCGAGTATCCACCGATGCCGGCCATGACGTCCCGCGAGACCTCCAGGGGCAGCCGGCCGCTCCATATCCAACGGCCCCCCATCGGCTTGCCCAGCTCAAGCCTGGCCGCCGCCACGCCGTCACCCGGAGTAAAGCCTTCCATCGGCGCAATCACCCGCGGTCGCTCCAATGGATTGCGAGGCATCCGGGGCATCGGGCCCTGATCGCCCCACAACGCGATCGCCACGATCGCCGGGACGCCACGGCCCGGACCATAGTAGTTGCTGCACGGGTGGTAATTGGGATGGGAAGTCATCAACTGCAGTTGGTGACGATCCACGAAGTCTTCAAGCTGTTCGCGAATGCGCGACACGAAACGTTCCGGCCAGGCTTCAACGCATAGATCGAAAGCCAGTGCGACCTCGAAGACGGCATGGCCGAATCCACCCGATCCGGAATCGGAAACAAACAGCGGAATCTCGCGGCGATGTCGTCGCTCGATCTCTTCCATCGCCTGGCGTGCATACTTCGCATCGCCGGTAAGCTGATATCGCATGCCAAGACTGATCAGGTCGGTACGACCCTCAGTCGCCTTCAGATAAGCTTTTCCGAACGGCGTGGCGGCTCGTTCTCGAAGTTGCTCCAGCTCCGAAGCTCGGAAGAGCAACCGCGGCCTTTCGTCCGGCCGTGGCTCGATGAAGCCGGGTTGATCAACGGGTGGAAGTACCCGGCCTTCCACGCGTCCTTCCATCCGGTGGCCGTTGAAATGGCCCTCGAAACGACCTTCCAGCCGCCCATCAGCGTCGCGTTCAGCTCGAACATGGAAGACCGCGGGCCACTCCCCTCGGGCCCAGAAATCCCCCATCACGAGAAGGCTCACGGTCATCTCCACCCGCTCATCCGTGATCCGGGCTTCATCAACCAGTCCGTAATGATCACCGACACCAAATTCCTGCGCCTTACCCCATACCCTGGCCCAGTTACCCTCACGTGCCGACGCGAAGATCATCAGGTTCCGGGCCTCGCCGGGGTCCGCCGGTTCGTGGCTTACCGCCCCGTAGAGGAACAGTTCCACATCACCCGAGAAATCGTCCGCCCGAAGTCGGTCAGGCCATGTCAAGGTTACGAGCATGGTGAGCAACAGAGGCCATGTGGGGCAAGCAAGAAGACGGAGCAACGAAATCTTCATCCAGGCTCTTCCATTTCGCTCGATTCACCGGGCATGCGGGTTCGGCCTGGTGGTGATCCACCTGCTGACTCATCGCCGGCGCATCAGTCGAGCACTCTCTATTCAAACACGATTCGGGTTCCATCAAAACGCACGGTCCGGTCGCCGACCCGCACCCGGGCATCCAGACCTTCGCCTTGGACCGTTACCTCCGGGTGCCGGCCGTCTTTGGTGATGGTCAGCACGACAAAGTACTTTCCTTCGCCCTCGGCGAACAGGGATTTGCTGTGGATTCGGCTGACATTGCGCTTGTAGCGCATGACCTCCTGCCATCGCTCCTCGAACCGCATTGGCACATCGCCGGGTTCCACGAAAGTGCCCTGGAGACTGGCACCGTTCTCGCCGGTGATACGGAATCGCTGCCCGTCCACGGTGCAATCGTCGCGGTCCAGTGCCTGGGCACCGCTACCAATCACCTGTCCGGGGCGATACTCGATCACCTCGCCACGCCATGTCACGCCATCCGAACGCGTTCCATCCGTAACATCCGTCGCCCTGCCGATGGTCCGTCTGCCGCTGTCAAGCTGCCAGGCCCAGAGCGAGTTTTTGACACCGTCAACCTTGCCGACGCCGGTGATCTTGTCCACGATGACGATCAGGGCCGGTGCGCCGCTTTTGCCGCTGTAATCCACACCGATCGACCGCAGGCCCGACAGGCCCGTGTCGGCGAAAGCGATCGGTCGTCGGACACTGCCGTAGCGCTCATAAAGCGGACCGTTCCCGCTCGATCCGGCATAGACGTCGGACATGTCGATGGTCAGCACGCCGGAACCGTCTTGCTCGGTTCGGGCGTATACGACCTTACCGCAGGCACCGGTGTTGATTTCGGCTCCCGGCAGGAACACGAGGTTCTCGCCGAAATGGAAGGCGCCGGGGTTGCTCCAATGCTGGCCCAGGCCCGTGACGCGAAAGGTACCGGCATTGTCGCGCGTGGCCGCACCGGCGTCATAGGCGTTCGCCCAGGCCTGAACGAGGATTCCATTCGGGTCGTCCCAGTTATTGCGGAACCCGTGATACCCGAACTGGGGTGCCGACCAGGTAAGTGGCATGCCCTTGGCGGGGTGTTTCGGGGTCATGTGCATGGGGTAGTTGACGAATACCCAGATCGGGTGGGTGTCATAATCGCCGTAGTTGCCATGAGTTCGGCCGGGACTTCGAACAAGCTTTTCCGCATCTCCGGGGCCTTGAACGCCCAGGTGACGGTTCCAGAACCAAAGTGCTGCCGGTTGCCACTCCTCGGGGATGATCGGGAACATGGCGGCGAAGAAATCGCCGGTCAGGTCGCGCGTTTCGTGATAGACGTTGCGGATGTATAGGTCCGGCTCGCCAACGATCTCCTGCATGAGATCCTCGCCATCATCGCGATAGATGCGGCTGAACATCTTGAACGGCAGGTAATGGGTCACATCGTTCAGCCCGGAGACATTGCGACCCATCACGTTGAGATAAGCGGTGGCGTACTTGTTTGGACCCTCGTGTCCCATGGGGAACACGGAACTGCCCTGGGCGCCGCCCGCTCCGATCCCCTGCTGGTAGTTCAGCCGCATCAGCATCCGTGTTCGCTCGAACAGCCTCGTGAATCCAACGTCCGCCCCGCCGCTGTGGCGCCACTCATCGTGATTGTGTTGCCACACCGTTAGTTGCTCTTCGTACCGGTTCCGGGCGGCTTCGATGCCCTCCCGCGCCTCCTCCTCTGAGACCTCAGCCAGACGAGGTTCCATGGCGATCACGCCCCAGGGATTCGTCACACCGATGCCCACCTGGACCATCATGGGGTAAAGGCCCGGCTCGATGCGGAAGTAGTCGTTCTCACGGAGGCGGACACCGCTCAGATAGACGACCGCATCGCTGTCGGTCCGCAAGCGCACCCACCGTGCCCGATCGTTGCGGATCACGGTGAAGAAGTAGCTCTTGCTGTGATACTCGCGATTGATCGCGGTGGTGATGTTCAGTTTGGTTCGTCCACCGGTGTGTCTGCCCTTCCAGAGGTGATTCTCGGCCATGACCTTGAACTCGGCGGTCTTGCCCTCGTGGCGGGCCATCGTGCCCACCTCCGGACGCGCCTTGGCCACACCGCCCAGATCGCCCAGGTGGTCGGTGTGGCGAGGCTGGAAGCCCCCGACAAAGATCCACTCACGTGGCATTTCGTCGCTGTCAAAGGCAAGCACCGGCACACCTTTGCCCGGCTTGTAATCGGCATCGGGCGAGACATTCGGGTCCTCTTCATTCATGGCCAGCGGGGCTGCGGGCTTCTGTGGCTCTGGCCCCTGTTCGCCCAGGATCGCCAGCGCACCCATGGCCGCGCCGTAGTAGATGGTCCCCGGATAAGTCGAGGCCATGTGCCACTGAATCTCCCCATGCAGAAAACTGGGGTTATCCATCAGCCGGTTGCCCCAGTCGAGGATGTACGCCTCCACCTGCTTGCGAAAGTCCTCGTCCCAGGCGTCGTAGCTCATGTCGTATGCAAGCGCGACTTGCTCCAGTCGCCAGCCCCAGACGCGTGAGCGGACGCCTTTACTGCCGGAATTGGTGTCTTCCATGTGCTTGACCGTGAGCGCTCTGGCCTGGTCGGCGTAATCCCGGTCACCGGTGAGTTGGTACTTCATCGCAAGGCCGGCGGCGGTGTTCATCCGCTCCATGGCCGCCCGGCCCAGAGGCGTTTCCATCCGCTGTCGAAGCTCCGGCAGGTCCCCCTTGCGGAACAATAACCGCGGATGCTCGCCCGCCTTGACGGACTTGCCAGCTTCCTGGCGCGGCAGCCAGTACCCGGTTGCGCGGCCATGGATGGGCTGGTCTCGGAACGTGCTTTCAAACCGGCCCTCGTAACCACCATTCTCAGCCGGTGAGAGCGTGACCTCGTAGATGGCCCTGCCGCCACGAACCCAGGCATCGCCCTGGATATTCATCTGCACGGTGAGTGAAAGGGAATCACCTTCGGCCTTGCTCGCGGTCACCAGGCCGGTGTGATGGGAGCGGTTGAAGTTTCCAGCCAACCCCCAGGCACGGCCCCAGTCGTCGCCGCTTCGGCTCAACCAGAGCAGCAGCGCCCTGTCGCGATCGCCGCCCGGCTCATCGCCGATGAACAGTGCATCTTCGAGCACCAGATGAAACTCGTCGGTTTCACCGAGTCCCGCCATGGTCGCCAGGGTTGGCTGCGCTGCCACAAGGCCCAACGCGGCCGCAATGAATAGGATCCAAAATCGATACATGACTGTTGTCCTGATGGGTCTTGAAAATAAAGTCAGGTCAAGGAAACTGGCCGCGGATTCAAGTTCATGGTTCACTTCTCACGGAGCGCGGCAACAAGCCACACTCTTGAATCACGTGGTTGAACGGGTCAGTCCAGCTTCCTCAGGTCGAAGGCGTAGATACCGTCGCCGCCGCGGACGATGAGGCGTCCGTCGACAATGGCGTCGCTAATTTGCGTGTGGTGATAGCCCCGGGAGGTGATGATGGGGATGTCCCAGACATCGCTGGTGCGGCGGAACTCATCGCCGGCATCGATCCAGCGATAGTTGTTGCGGTCAAACATCACCCGATCACCCATGCCGACGGGGAAGCTCATGCTGCCGAGACGGCCGAGGTCTGCCAGCATCTTGAACTCACCTGTTTTCAGGTTGACGCGGTAGAAGTGATCATGATCACTGCCCTCCTGACCAAAATTATAGGAGTGACCATTGTTAATCATCAACAGCCGTCGGCCGGTTTTGTCCTGTTTCTTTTCAAGCGTCCACAGGCGCTCAAGACGGTCGGCGTGGATGCGGAATCCGGCGAGGTGGTAGTCATCGCCATTCTCCGCCTCCACGATCGCGGTGAGGATGTCTCCCTCGACAGGAACCGGATAGGCACGGGGAATGCGTGCGACTTCCTTCTGCCAAAGCACTTTGCCTTGCGCGACGGTCACGGCGCTCAGGGCCTCTTGATTGTGAACAATCACCACCGGCTCGCTATGGCCGCGCCACAGCGAGGGGGTGTTCTGGCTGGCGATCACACCGTCGGCCCGCCAGCGTTTCTCGCCGGTACTGGTGTCGATGGCGACGAGGTTGCCCCGAAAATCGGTGCCGACCAGCAACCCATCAATGACGATGCGGGTGCCGGCATGGAAGCTGCCGGCACCCGGCTGACTGTTTTCTCGCAGAGCTTCCGCTCGGTTCCGCTGCATCCCTTCGTAAAACCCGGGCAGTCCGGATTCCCACAGGACTTGCCCGGTGTTGGCGTCCATCGCCCACAACTTTCCGGCGGATCCGACGGCGAAGACTTTGCCCTCACCCACGGAAACCGTCGAGCCGGGGGCTTCTTTCCAGGTGTTGTACAGGTTCAGCCCCGTCTGCTCGAAGCGCTGCTTCCATAGCGTGGCGCCGGTTTCGAGGTCGATGCAGATCACCACATCATCGGCAAGGATCTTCCACGATTCGTCGAGCTGACGACGGTAGCTGCTGGCAACACTCTGAGCGGTGGAGGCCTCGCCGGACGGCTCGTAGTAATGGAGATAGACCTTGCCGTCGTAAACCACCGGCGATCCGGCGCCACCCCCGGGGCCGCCCCGCAGGTTTCGGCCAATGTTGCTGGTGCCGTATCGCTGAATCTGTGATCGGGCCGGCGGGGTTCGTTCACTCTTCCACAGCATGCGAGCCCGAGAAAAATCCTCAATGAGGGGGGTGTTGGTGTCCGCCGCGCTCATCGAGTGCTTGGGTCCATGCCAGGTCGGCCAGTCCACTTTCGGCGCTGGATTGGCCGCACGCAGTTCCTCGACAGGAACTTGCCGACCGGTGACCGCGCCGCCTGCGCTGCGCGTTCGGTCGATTCGCACTTCGTATTCGCCGGTGCTGTTGCCATCGTCAACGCGAAGGTCGAATTTGTAGGCGTGCTCCTTGTTGCCCCATTCTTCCGGATAGGCGGGATTATTCGGATCGATCAGCAGCGAGCCGTGCAGGCGGTCGCCCTCGAGACTGACCTCTGAATCAAGGGTTGCAGTAGGGAAATTGACCCCGCCGCCGCGGTAGATAGGCTCGATCAGTGCGCTGGCCAGTTGCCCATCCTTCATCTCGAACACCGCAGTCACCTCCCGATCCATGCCTTGCGACGGTTTGAACGTGATGCGATGAACGGCATTGGCAGGGTCAGTGGCACCGGCGTTAACGAGTTGGGCATGCCCATCGACCTTGTGAGTGGTCTCGCGTGTGCCATGGTAGCCATGGGGTCGCTCGTGATACACCGTTGTACTGCCCTCGATCATGTTGTGCTCGACCTCGGCCTCGAAGTCAAAACGATATACCCCACTCCAGGGATAGCTAGCCTCGATGTCGATGGTCACCTTTCCCTTGATCCGCTTGCCGTCAAAGCTCACCTCGGCGTCAATCTCATCCCGAAGCCTCCAAGGATTACCGCGGACCGGGGTGGCATCGATCGACACCAGTTCATCGCCTTTGATCACGATATCGAGATACACCTCACGTTGCCAGTTGGCCGAGGGGCCGCGCAGCGGTTGCCCCATGTTGATGCGGAACCGCACAGGCTTGTCAGTCCGGATGGCCGCCTCTAAAGTCCCTTCGGCCGGTCCGGAGTATTCATCGCCGGATCGCAGGAAACGGATTTGATCCATCGTCACCACCGGTGTGTCATGGTCGAGCGTCTCGTCCGTAAAGATGTAGAAGCCGTGACCATAGGCGTGTCCAAGCTCCAGCCCGTAGCGGGTCTCGTGCTTGCCGGTGATCCTGCCGGACTCATCCACGACGGCGTCGATTTCAATACTGAGGAAGCGGTTGTTTCGACGGCCGCGGACAAACGTGACATCCACGAGACCGCGGATGGCCCCGTCACGCAGGGAAAGCTGCGACAAACTCACGTGGCTCGATACCGTTCGGCCATCCACTTCGGCCCAGCCCTGCAGAAACCGGCCGTCCTGATAGTTCAGGTGAAGCGTCATCGCCCCCCCGGCGGCAAGATCGGTTTCAGTGAGGGTGATGACGAAGCGCTGAAAATCTTCGGGCAGGTGCTCCGCCCCGGCGGACATGGCCGGACGAGAACAGGCCGCGGTTGTGATCGTCAGGAGAACAAGTGCTAAAAGCGCGGGTACTGCTCGCGATTTCGGGGTGGCCATTGTGCTGTTCCTTTCAGTCTCAGGGAGTCGATGGTTCTACGGATCAATCGTGTAATGGGTTCCGTTGAGTTCCGGGCAACGGGCAGCCCACCGGTCAGCCAGGGCGTTTAAACATATTGTCGTGAGGGATCGTGATTCGCATCAGCCGTAATCCGCCCCCGTCGCTTTAGGCCAGTCTGAGCCGTGTGCCGCCTTCGCATGGAATAAGAGAGTGCGTCCGGCTCGCATAAGGTTAAAGCGTCGGGGAAAAAGTAAAAAAATCGGCATACGGTGCTATAGCGACACGGATCCCCATGCGCGGGTCGGGTTGGCAAGCGGCCTGCGTGGGCCTATCACGGACCGCGAAAAGAACCCGGCATATCGCCACGCTCTCGAATGGTTCGATGTATGGAGTTCTGTTTGGGTCATGATAAAAGAGCGTTCCGCGCATTGCCCTATTGCATGGTGGTCGAGTTCGTGACGAATTTTCACATATATCAGGGTCGGATCAGGCAATTCTTCCGCACGGTGTCGGGAATCACGTCATAGTGGTCGCGGCGGCGTCAGCATTTCATCAATCGGCTTGCTCCAGTGTGTCCAGGACCTGGTTGAAGTGGAACCAGTTGCCGCTGGCAACCTGTCCTCCGGCATGCATAATCGTGTCCAGCGCTTCCTGGCTGATGACAAAGCGAGCACTGCCATCGCCAGATAAGACGCTCCATCCCGGCGCCTCGATGTGCGATGTGGCCTCGGGCGAGTGGATGACATCGGTGATGAGGATGCGGCCCGGTTCAAGATCGCGCATCGTCTGATAGGTGCGCGGCACGCCGCGCCGTTCCTGGCGAGGATTGAAGTAGTAGCTCAGTCGAATCCCCGTGTCGCCGAACCCGGGCGGCCTGGCCAACTTCGGCCACGGTTCATAGTCCTTGAGTGTGAAGCCGACGGTATTGAAGCTGGGGCAGTACAGCACCCGTGGTTCGGTCAGATGCCCGCTCTCCCACATGTGGCCGAGATTGCGCGGCCCATCGCGGTGATGATGCCACCAGTATGCTTCATGCGGATTATTGAGCGAATCATCCGGCGTATGGCGGATATGCGGCAGACGGCCTTTATGGTCCTGGGCAAAGGCCAGGACCGCGATGCCCTGTTGATGGACGTTGGAAAGGCACTTCACTCGCTGGGCCGCGACCCTGATCCCAGCGAGGGCCGGCAACAGGAGTCCGATCAGAAGGGCGATGATGGAGATGGCGACGAGTAGTTCGATCAGCGTGAAGCCTCGTGCACGTGCCATGGGGCTTCCTTGGATGCCCAGAGGATCAGTGGTTGTCCCACCGGTAGGTTCCGGGTTCGGACTCAAAGGCGGGTGGCCGCCCGCGGGGCTGGCCGGAAAAGGAACCAGCCAAGTGGTAACCTGGCTGGCTCGGGGTGCATATTTATGCGTCAGTGGCCGGCATGGATCGGTCCTGTTCGTCACGCCCTCCGCCGCGTCAGCATGAGCAGGCCGCCCAGCCCCAAGAGCGCCAGCGAAGCGGGCTCGGGGATGTAGGTGACCTCAAGGTTGTCGATGGTGAAGTTCGTGCTCCGATTTTGGATGCCGAACCAGATTTCGTCGATCTCGATCGCGGACGTGGCCGTGATGGTGTGATCGAAGCTGCCCAGATCACGCGGTCCGTGGACGCCGCTGAGGCGCATCTCAGTCGCACTGATCCGCTCGACCCGGAACGTGGCCTGATTGCGCTCATCATCGAGCAGCAGATCCGATCCGATGTTAGGGGTGCCGGGGGCTGTGCTGGTGGCGTAGAAGTGGTTGGTGCCCACAACAGCGTCCACGTTGAGCCTGGAGTTCATGTCGTCGCCGGGTGAGTCGGCCTGGTTGTACCCCGAAAGGAAGTACCCCACGGCATCGGCGTCAACGGCCGCCCCCTGGAAGAACCCGTAGCGCAGCACGCGGTTGCCTCGGGTATGACCCTCGGTGGTGAAGTCGAATGTCATCTGGATGAAATCGCCGACATTGGCCAGTGAGATCGTCTGGGGCAGCGCTGCAGTGATGTAAATGCTGCCACTGCCATCGCCGAGGTGCAGGGCGCCGTCATCCAGCGTGCCGACAGACAGCGTATGGCTGCTGGTTGCGGTCGCCGGGCCGTAGTCGAGGGTTGACTTCAAGACCCCGTTGTCCATCACGGCGTTGGTAAAGTCATCGGTGAACAGCACGGCACCATGGGCCGGGCCGACACCACCCATGAGCGGCATGGCCAGCAGTCCGGCGAAAGCGCCCATCACGAGACATTTCGAGTTCGTTGCCTTTTTCATGTTCATCCTCTTTTCTCCCGAACGGGAAGCTCCTTTGGACGCGCTCCCCCGATGAGAGCGCATATCGCGGCAGTCGAGCCGAGTGGCTCGCGGATTCACCGCATCAAGAAACATACCCGGTGCTTAAGTATTTGGATAGTCAAAACGTGTCAAAATATGATCACAGCGTGCCAAATGGATCGAGTTTCTTTTTGGCTGGTTACCAGATGGCGTTAAACCACCGTCGTCCGGCGCAGATGCGGCAAGGGGATGTGCCGGGACTTCCACGTCACCAGCCTACGTCGGTGCGCACCGATACGGGTTTGATCCGATCGGTTCGTGTTGCCGCGCTGATTTACTCGACTTCGAGAGGGAACGTCTTGCCGCCCATGCCGGTTTCGAATCCGCGGGTGCGTTCCGGCCAGCCTTCCTCGACGATCCATCGCCAGTAGCGATCGGCGGTCTGGGCATCGCTGATCCATTCCCACTGCCCGGTTGGCGGCTTGATGGGATAGTCGCGGATCTCCTGGGCCACCTGCTTCATCCGCAGCAGGCCCTGGCGCGTGGTCTGTGTGACAAACTCCGTCTGGTGCTCCCCGCCGCGGCACCATGTTCGAAAGCCCCAGTACGCCGCGGCGGCGCCTCGATACAGCCGCGCGGTGAGCAGGGTGTGATTGAAGTGGTGGTATAGCGACTCGTAATCCTCGTCTGAAAGATGCGGTCGGGCCTGCCGGATGTGATCAAGCGACCGCTCGGCCAGATCGACACCGTGCTCCTTCTGCGTGATGATGTGGCGGAGATACTGCTCGTTCATCCGCTCAACTTCCGTCAGCCAGCCGGCCTCGACGACATCGGGGATTTCCGAGAGGTGGGCCCCGCCCCGCTTGGCCCAGGGCGGTGCGATGTGGTCGATGACATCCTTCCAGTAGTGAAACTCGCGGTCCACGCCGTGGCCGACCCTGGCGATGGGCGGATCGATCCATTTGCCTGAAACATGGCGGGCATAGCTGGAGCGATACGGATCAAAGTCCATTCGCGAATGATCGGCCACGTTGGTGCCGAGCGTATACATGGTCGCGGTGACGATATCGAAGGCGTTTTCGAACGCCGCGCGGACATGCGGGTAGGCCGCTTCACCGTAATGCTCGACGATGAACTCCCGATAGATACGATCCGCATCCACACTTCGGTCTTCGAAGTATCGCTTCAGCGCCAGGAGGTTGATCTCGGACGGGCGGTCGATGATGCGCGTATCGCCGTATCGGTCGGTGCGGGCCACATAGCCGACGATGTGATCGCGCTGAAGGAAATCACGCCAGCGGTCCAGGATGTACCCTGGCCAGGTGTTGGCGATCATGCCCTGACCGTTGAACTCGCCGGCGGTATCGAACTCGACGATCGTCGGCCGGGGGATCGCGCCGGCGAAGCGATTACTCGGATGCGTCAGGAAGAAATCATGGGGCGATTCCTTCATCATGAGGCGGATCTCCGGCCGCTCGTACAGCTCGATCGCCCCGACGATGTTCTCATACTCCGCATCATCGTAGGAGAATGTGCGGGCGTAGAGATTGAGTCCCCGTTCACCGATGACCACATCCGCGACGGCGTTGACGGCCGCGGCGAGCTTCTCCTGGTTGGTGAGCATCTTCTCCGAATGCTGGCGCTCGACGCGAGCGCCGGTTTCGATGAAGGTCAGGATCAGGCCCTGGATGTTGGGAGCCTTGTCGAGCATCTGGCGATAGTCATCCTTGAACCACGCCCAGAATTCGGGGTTATCCAGGTCGATCGTGCGATTCGGGCCGGTTCGAAACCGCTCGGGGTAGTAACCAAGGCCATAAAGCGTCCGGTCCCAGAGCACCACCTCCTGGATGCCGGCCTCGTGCGCGGCCTCGGTCATTCGTTGAGCCAGCTCGAGCCGACGCGGATCACGCACGTGACGCAGGTCGTGGATCACGTGATGAGAAATCTGCAGGTGATTGATGTCGTACGCCGGTGCCCGCTCGATCACACGAAGGCCGTCCGGCAGACTGTCGGAAAGGATGGTCCACCCGCGAACAGGTTGACCCTTGGCCAGCGGTGCGGGTTTGAAGGGTGCCTCGGCCGGAGTTGCGCGGCAGCCGGAGGACAGAGGAGCAAGCATCAGCAGCATGAGCATAACCAGGTAAGAGAAGGAAAGCGGGTACGGCCTGATCGGCATTTTCGAGTTTCCAGAGTTGTTGGTGAAGTTCGTCAGTTGGGTAACCCTTCAGGTCCAGTGGTGACGGCGTCCCGGGTTGTGCGCGGCGATGCCGCCGCTGGCACAGATCGTGTCCGTGAGCACCAAGGGAGCGGCGCGGCGACGCCGAGGCCCCGGAGGGCACGCGGTTCCTGAGCAACCGCCACCCGGAGACGATCGCATGGGTGGCGCCAGGTTGGGCGGTGTGGATCGCTGGCACTGGCCGACTCATCCACCTCCAGTTCTCGCCACGGCATATTACCGTCTCCCGCAGGCCGCGGCATGGCGGAGCGTGCCACAATATGATCATGGCATGCCAGGCCCAATGAACAGCCCGGAGCCGGGCCGGACCGCCTCCCCCGCTCGAGTCGCCTTGCGCCGCGTACTGGTGGCGTTCGATCCCGGCCGATGGCGCTTCCGCGGTGCGCTGCGTGGGATCAACCGCTTTGCCGCCGGTCACGGGGAGTGGGATTTGATGATCGTGCGTTACAGCCGCGCCCTGTGGCCGCTGAGCGGCGCGGCGTATGACGTCGATGGCATGTTCATCGATGCCGCGCCCGATTCGCTGGAACTGGCCGGCCGCCTCGGTGTCCCCTGCGTCACGCTTTCGGCCCACGCGGCGCTCGAAGCCATCCCGACGGTGGGTCATGATGATGAGGCGATCGGTCGGCTGGCGTTCGAGACGTTGGAGGGGCGTGGGCTGCGGCGATTCGGCCTCTTTACCACCGGCGAGACGCACCGCCTGGATGTTCATCGCTTCAGTAGTGCGTTTCAGCGGCATGTCGAGCAGGCCGGGCGAGCGCTTGAAGTGTTCGTGATTGGCCCTCGGACACAGCAGCGTGGCCACTGGCTGCTCGATGACCAGATCGCCGATCTCGCCGATTGGCTGCGAGCGAGGGCGCACCCATTGGGCCTTCTGGCGATCGATGATGAGCATGCGTGGCGCGCGGCCGAAGCCGCTCGGTTGGCCGGGCTGAACGTGCCCGGTGATGTGTGCATCCTTGGGGTCGGCGATGACGACTGCCTGTGCGAATCGTGCCAGCCGACGCTATCGAGCATCGCCCTGGACTACGAGCAGTTTGGATTTGAGGCGGCAAGGCTGCTTCACACGCTGTTGACCCATGACCAACAGCCCACGCCCCGCCCCGTCCCGCCGCTCGGTGTCATCGAGCGCGCCAGCACGGACATGCTGGCCATCGAAGACCGTCTGGTGTCCGATGCCCTGGCGATCATCCGCGATCACGCCGAGCGGCCGCCCGACATTGATGACCTGGCGGTTCGACTGCACACATCCCGCCGTACGCTGTATCGCCGCTTCGTCGCCGCCCTGGGCTATACGCCCGGCGAAGCACTCCGACGGACGCGACTGGAGGCAGCGCGGCGGTTGATCGTGGGGACCGATCTGAAACTCGTGACCGTCGCCGACCGCGTCGGCTTCCCGAGCATCTCGCAATTGAGCCGTGACATTCAGCGCGAATACGGCGCCCGTCCCAGCGTGCTCCGCCGCCGCGCCCAGCGACACCATCCGGCGAAATAAACCAGATCCGTTCCGATCACCGAGGGCATGGGGTGGCTTCGCTCGCGCATGATCGGCGATGGGGGTCGGAGCAACGATAGAAGCTCAAACTCGCCTGTGGGTGAACCGTTGTCCGTCGAAAACCCCCGGAATCGAATCGTGCGGCGGTCACGGGGAGATCACCCGGGGTCGGGCAGGCTGGTCGGAAGCGGGGGGTTACCGACGGCGCCGACTCAGCCCAAGCAAGCCGCCGATGCCCAGCAGCGCCAACGACGTCGGCTCAGGTATGGCGTCGAAGCCGGCAGCGCCGTCTACCGCGGGCATGTAATTCTGAAAGAGGATGAAGGCGTCGGCAAGGCCGACCCTGCCGTCTCCGTTGAAGTCGCCCATGGTCCAGTCCGCGTCGGTCGAACCCAGATTGGCTTGAAGAATGGCCAGGTCGAGGTCGTTGACGATCAGGTCGCTGTTGGCGTCGCCGAAGATGGGCGCTGCATAGATGGCGGTGTTGTAGCTCGTCCAACCGGACATGGACCCTTCCAGCCACAGCGCCTTGATGGGATTGGGTGTGTCATCCAATCGCCAAGGGGTAATGACCGTCGAGATACGGCCGACATCGGAGATTGCGCCCAGCGACTCCCATGTCTGCCCATTGTCGGTTGTGTACATGCGATGAACCTGGGACTGGCTGCCGGTGGCGTTCGTGGCTACGGCGACATAAAGCAGGTTGGGGTCATCCTGATCAATGGCGATGCTGTAGTTCTTTCGCTGCGGGTTGTTGTCCCAGCCAAGGGCAAGTTGCGCCACCTGGCTTGAGGACCATTCGCCGTTATCGTCCACGGTGGCCCAGTAGCCGAAATGGGGCGGTGAGCCTCCGGACTCGAACCCGTTGTAGTCCTGAACGGCCATGGTGACATAGGGTTTGCCGTCCTTGACCGACAAGTCGGCCCAAAGCGCCCGCTGCTGATTGTTTCCGTCGTTGCCCCAGTGCCAGATCGTGTCGAACAGATGGGTATCGGCGCTGGTCAACTCCGGGAAGTCGCCGAGGTTGAAGGTGTGCGTGCCATCGGCCCGGTAGAAACCCTGCGTGTTGATGTCGTAGCGAACGTAGTAAATCCCTTCGACCCGACCGATACTCCGTCCGACCAGACTCTCACCCCAGCCGACCCGTGCCCCGACCATATGTATGCTGTCACCTTCGATGTAGGCTTGGGTGTAGCTACGGTCCTGGCTCAACCCCCTACCGAGCCCGAAAAGCCGATCGAACTGGGTGAAGGTGCTTCCGCCGTCGGTCGAGGTCCACATACCGGTCTGGCGCCTGCCCGAGAGGTAGTTGACCACCTGATACAGATCACCCGTACTTTCATGCACCATGGGAAAGAACTGCCGGCCCTGATTGAAGCCGGAGTTCGTGCTGGATTGAATCGGTCCGAAGCTGGTGACATCCCCGGGGTTCTCACTGACTCGCCAGTACGTTCGTCCATCGTTGTAGACCGCGCCCTGATTGAATGGGACGTGGATGTGGCCGTCGGGCCGGACCATGATGGCTCCAGCCTGGTGAAGGTCGCCGTAGGTCTGGTAGACCAGTCCCGTCTCGATGTTGCCCGTGGCCACCTCGTAGGATTTGGCGAAGATGTCGCCACCGGAGGTGATGTAATTCATGAACAGCTTGCCATCGGCATAGACGGCATGCGGCCCGTTGTAACCCCAGGAACCATTCGGTGCGAGCATGGTTGGTGTCTGCGCACTGGTCTGGACGGCAATCGCAAGGGAAGCCGCATAGGCGAATGCGAAGTACAGCTTGGTGGAGGCGGTGATCACGGTCGAAAGCTCCTCAAAAGGCTTGCCGTCAGGGTGTTGGCCATGGTCGCCCCGACGTCGATGGGCAATCAACAAAAACGGGCGGAGACGAAATGTCTTCCGCCCGACTTTGTTGGTGCTTGTATCGGTCAATCTAAGGCCTGCGACGAAGCAGCAGCAGGCCGCCAACGCTCAGCAGGGCGAGGCTGGCCGGTTCGGGGATCAGAAGCGTGACGTTGTCGATGAAGATATTTCCTTCGGCATTGGTCGCCGTTGCTCCGCCGAAGTAAATACGGAAATCAACGGTATCGGTCGCGGTGATCCCAAGGTCCGCCGAATATCGGTTCCAGGAAAAAACCGCGCTCGCGGGCCTGATGACATTGAGCGAGCCGTTGTCGCCGAAATCGATGGCCGCATCAGCCGGATCGTCGATAAATCCCTGTCCTTCACCGAAAACCGTCTGCGTGGAAAAACCATCGGTGCTGTAGGCAAAACGGACGTGGTCGGGGCCGCTGCCACGCCAGCCGATATCCAGCACGAGTGAATCCAGGTGAATCGATTCTCCTGGATCAAGCGTAATGCTGAAGGTGAAGGCGTGGGTGTCAATATCTGAAAATACCCGTCCGAACGCTCGACCATTGGCACCCGACCAGGCCGCCTCGCCCAGACTCTGGATTGGGTCGCCTCCGGCGTAACTCGTACCATCGGCGTCGATCCCTTTGCCGCCACTTTGCCCCCCGTTGGATGGCGAAAAAGTGAAGCCCACGGCCGAGGCGCTGACCCCGGGCGCTGTCGAAGTCGCATTCAAATTGCTGGCGAATTGCCACTGAGCCACGGTATCCGGGCCGGGCGTCAGGTCGACCACCGCCGCACCAGCGGCACCGGACATGCCGACGCACGTCCCCGCCATTACGGTCAACATATGCTTGAGTCTGAGTCTGCTCATGGTTCCATTTCTCCTTCGATCCATAAAAGTCTAAACTCTGTTCTTCACGCCTGTATAGGTCGCTCTAAGGCCGTCGACGAAGCAAGAGCAGGCCGCCAACGCCCAGCAGAGCGAGGCTGGCTGGCTCGGGGATGACTTGGCCTGTGATGGTGAGGTTTCCAAGCAGGAGGCTGTTTGCTGGATCCGTACCGGAACCTCCGCCAGCGGCATAGATGCGAAAGTAAACATCACCGGTGAGGTTCTGGCCCTCAGTGCCTTCAAGGTCATCGTGGACAAACCGATTCCACGAACTGCCAAAATTGCCGGATCCCTTCACCATGTTGAGGGAGCCATCGGCACCGTACCCCATCCCGGCGTCGCCTTCATTGTCGATAAAGCCGTCGCCGCCACCGATGAACACCTCACTGGTGAACGAGGAATCAAGGCTGTAAACGACTCGAAAAGCGCTGGGGCCACTGCTTCGAGGGCCGAAGTCGGCCACGACGCTCTCGAGGTTGAGCCAGTAACCATCCGCGATGGAGATGCTGAACTCCAGCGCCTTCGTGGCCGTTGCGATATCCGACTCGTCCCAGGCTCGCGAAAAGTAATATCCCGACTCACCGACCACATCTCGAAAGTCCACGTTCTGCACCGGACTCGGCGGATCACCGTAGGTGCCGCCATCAGCCGAGGGCCTGTGGTTCGTGCTGAAGCCGGAGCCGGCCGGACTGAAGGTTAAGCCCACATTGCTCGCGGATGCGACGTTGTCTCCGATGGTTGTCGCGCTCAGGCTGCTCTCGAGCGTCCACTGCGCCACAGTGTTCGAACCGGGCGTCAGGTCGATCACCCCAGCTTGGGCTGCGCCGGACATGCCGACGCACGTCCCCGCCATCACGGTCAACACATGCTTGATATTGAGTCTGCTCATCGTTCCTTTTCTCCTTTGATCCACGAAAAAATTACATATGGCCCTCACGCTGAGAGGCCTACCGCGACTACGGAGACCGAGCGGCCTCCTCCAATTGCGGCGAAATAGACTCTACACTAGGTTGTGGCGTGGAGATTGGCGTAGCGTGCCAAAATATGATCATGACGTGCCAAGGCGACCGAAAAAGGTGCCGCCGGGCCGGCTTGCGGCTTCCCGGATGCACTCGCGCAGCTTGCTGATCGCGTTCGGCCCCCGGCTGATGGCACTTCCGCGGAAGACTTTCGGAGATTCCGGGGGGCCTGGCACTTCCCGGGGGCGGGGTGTTTACTCGGAGAGGTCGATGGCCAGGGATTCATCGGGGGCGAAGCCGCGGCGGAGCGTCTCTTCGGTGATGGTTCTGGCTTCGACGAACTGGTGGAGATAGTCCGGGCCGCCGGCCTTGGCGCCGACGCCGCTGAGCTTGAACCCGCCGAACGGTTGGCGCCCGACGATCGAGCCGGTGATGGGTCGGTTGATGTAGAGGTTGCCCACCTCGAAACGCTCGCGCGCCATGCTGCAATGAATCGGACTTCTCGAGTAGATGCCGCCGGTCAGGGCGTATGGGGTGTTGTTGGCGATTCGCAGTGCCGTCTCGAAGTCCGGCGCGGCGATGATGGCCAGCACAGGGCCGAAGATTTCTTCCTGGGCCAGGGGTGAATCGGGATCGACATCGGCGAATACGGTCGGCCCGACGTAATGGCCGGGCGTTGGGGCGCGGGATTCCAGAAGACAGGTTGCCTGTTCCCTGCCTCGCTCGATGGCCTGGCCGATGCGCTGTTGCGCCTCGGAATCGATCACGGGCGGGACGATGTTGGCCGGGTCGGCGGGATCGCCGATGCGCAGACTTCGCGCGGCTTCGACAACCCGTCGGCCAAACGCGCGAATCTGCCCGCCCACCACGATGACACGTGAACAGGCCGAGCATTTCTGCCCGGCATAACCAAAGGCCGAATCCACCACGCCGCGCACCGCATCGTCGGGATCGGCATCATCATCGACGATAATGGAATTCTTGCCGCCCATCTCGGCGACAATGCGGCGGATGTGGTGTTGCCCTTCGGCGACCTTCGCGCCGCTGTGGTTGATCCAGCAGCCGACCTTTCGCGAGCCGGTGAAGCTGACAAAGCGGATGCGCGGATGCTCGACCAACGCTGCGCCCAGTTCATCATCGCCGGGAAGAAAGCCGATCACGCCCGGTGGCAGGCCGACCTCTTTACTGATCAGAAGTTCGACCAGTTTGCCGGCGATGGCGGGCGTCTGGGGCGCGGGCTTGAGGATGACGGCGTTGCCGGTGACCAGGGGCGCGGCGATCATGCCCGTGACGATGGCCAGCGGGAAGTTCCAGGGCGTGATGACCGCGCCGATGCCCCGTGGCTGGTAGTGATAGCGATTGGTCTCACCGGGCACATTGAGCCAAAGTCCACGATCCAGCACCACCGCCTGGCGGGCGTAATACTCCAGAAAGTCGATCGCTTCGCAGACATCGCCATCGGCATCGGCCCAGGGCTTGCCCGCTTCGAGGATGATGCGGGCGGTCAGTTCATCCCGTCGTTGACGAATCGCCTCAGCAGCGCGGATCATGCACGCAGCGCGTTCCGATGCCGGTACCCGGCGCCAGCTTTCAAACGCGCGTTCACCGACCTCGATCGCGCGCTTCATCTCCCCGGCCCCGGCCAGGTGAACCCGGGCGATGACCTGATCGGGCGCGGCGGGATTGGTCGAACGATCCAGTCGATCGGTGGTGATGGCACGGCCGTCGATCAGTGGCCGGCAGGTCCACGCTCCGGCGGAGCGGACCTTGTCGATCGCTTCGTGGAGATTCCCGCGTTCCCTCGGGTCGGTGAAGCGGCGAACGGGTTCGGGCTGGTATTCGGGCAGTTCGGCAAGCGAATCGATGGCGCGGGTTTGTGAAGTGGTCGCCATGTTGGGCTCCGTGGTGTTCTCCAAAGCCGGGGCTGGCGCGCTGCCCTCGGCTCGCTGGGGTTGGTTCGATCGATCTTCAATGCCAACATCGCCGGGTGGAGCCAGCAGCGTGTCCGGGTCCATGCCTTGGGCAAAGCCCATACGCAGGAAGGACTGGCTGGAGGTATTCTCCAGCAGGCGGCGAACCAGGTAAGCCATGCCGGGCAGCAGCTCGCCAAAGGGCACATAGATGCGCAGCGGGTGGCCCTGGCTCACCATGGCCCGTTTGAGCTTTTCGGCCATGCCGTAAAGCATCTGGAACTCGAAGCGCGAGTGCTCCAGTTTCAGCGAACGAGCCATGGCGACGGCCAACGCCAGCGAACGGACATTGTGCGTCGCCACGGCCGCTTCGATGTGTGGATGGGCATTGAGCAGCTTCCAGAGGCAACGCTCATAGGACCGATCGGTGTCCGCCTTGCGTGTCCAGACGGGGATGGGCCAGCCGCGCTGCTGCGCGATGACGGTTTCGTAATCCCAGTAAGCGCCGCGCACCAGGCGGACCATGATCGGGGCCGGCCGGTCCGCGGCCCAGCGGATCAACGCTTCGAGGTCATCTTCGGTCTCGCGCAGATACGCCTGCATGGCGATGCCCACATCGGGCCAGTCGCGCAGCTCCGGCTCCATGAGCAACTCCCGGAACACGCGCAGGGTGATCTGCTTGGTGTCGTACTGCTCCATGTCCAGGTTGATCAGCGCGCCGTGCTTTCTGGCTTCAAGCATGATCGGGCGCAGGCGGTCGCGGACCACGGCCGCGGTATGTGCCGGGTGCAGGGCGCGGAACTGTGAGCAAAGGGCGGTGATCTTGACCGAGACATTGAGAACCGGGGCCGCGGGCCGATCGCCGTTGAGCCACGGGCGTTGGACGGCCAGGCCGCGGACATGGGGTGACAAGCGACGGATCAGATCGAGGCAGCGAGCCTGATAGCTTTCGGCTTCCTGTTCCGAGAGCGTGGCTTCGCCGAGCAGATCGAGCGTGAAGCCCATGCCGCGCCGGGCAAGCTTCCTGATGGCGGGGAGGATCGAATCCGCATCGTGGCCCGCGATGAAGCTGTGAGCCATCATCCCCGCCGCGCCTCGAACCAACGCGCTGATCGCGTGGGCCAGGGGCCCGGATTCGGAGTGGCGAAGCAGCGTGTTCAGGAGCGCGGGGCGTCGGCCGATCAGAGGCAGGCCGGCAAGCACCTTGGGTTGATGGGTGAAATACTCGCGCAGATGCCGGACAAGCCCGGTATCGTTCTCTTCCAGTGCCGGCAGCACATCGACAAAGCGCAGCGCCTGAACGCGCAGCCGTTCATCGGCCATCAACCGCGTCATCACCGGGCCGCCCGGCACCGCCGAGCCGCGTTGACGGGCAGCGCTGGCCAACAGTTCACGGCCGATGGCCGTTGCGGTCGATTCGATCGAGCCCGGGTGATTGTCGGTCCGGGCGATGGCCTGATGCATCCAGGGACTCCGAGGCAAGCCGGAAGTAAACCCGCCCAATCGTATGCTCGACTCGAGGCCGAACCGCGCATGATGCGCAATCTTCGAGCGTTGGTGGCCGGGGGCGGTTTACGTCGCGAGGCGATCGGCGGCTTCTTCCAGCAGCGATTCGATCGTATCGGGCTCGAAGCCGCGCCGGGCAAGCAGACCCGCGAGTCTTCGCAACACGCCCGCCCGGGCTCGGGCTGCCTGGTCGCCAACGCCGCGCTTCGCCGTGTCGAGCCGTGCAAGCTCGGCACCAAGGAACTGGTCCATCAGTTGCCGCGCGGCCTCGGACTCGTTCGCTACTCCGGCTTCCAGTGCCGGGTCCAAAGCGTCCGGGTCGATGCCACGCCGTTGAAGCTTGATGCGCAGCAGGTTTGAGCCCGCGGGCCGACGGCGTGTTGCATCATGCACCACCGCCTCGGCCAGGGCACGATCGTCGATCGCCCCGCTCTTCTCCAGATCATTCACGATCCCCTCGGCCAGCGATTCATCCGCGCCCCGGTCAAGCAGAAAGGCGCGCATCTCGGCCCTGCTCAGATTGCGGCGGTTGATTCGCGCGATGGCCTGCCGATACAGATCATCGCGCTGGGCCATCCGCGTGGCACGCGCGGCCAGCTCGCCGGTCCATGCGGTCCCCACCGCAAGCCCCAACTCCTCGATGCGCCGCTGATGCAGGCGAACCAGGCAACGGCCCGCGGCCAGAACGCTGAACCACCCTTCGCGCTTCAGCGGCCGGATGGCGGTGATATTGACCTGCGATTCCTGATTCTCGGTAGGCATGATCGACCCGGGAAATTCTACTCCGGCTCCACATCGACCGAAGCCCGACCATGTCGATCGAAGCGGACTCGAATCCGATTCGGACGACAGCACACCGGGCAATCTTCGACATACTCCTGCTCGCGACCGGCCGACGGATCCAGCACGATATCGATCGTCTGGCCACAGGCGGGGCAATCGTACTGGGCGAACTCATCGAGCAGTGATGGTTACTCCGCGCCGGATCACACCAGTGGATCGCGCTTGGGCAGGTTCATCGCCGGGCTGACATCCACCTGGACCAGCTTCTTTTCCTGCAATTGGCGCGCTGTCTGGTCATCCACATAGTCCGAGTGGCAGGAGAGCTTCTTTTCGCCTTCATCGGCCTTGTCACCGGCCACGGCCTTTCGGGTTTTGGCCGCGAGCCGATGGATTTCTTCGGGCGAGAGTACACCGCGCGCTTTGAGGATTTCCTGCTGCTCGGGCGTGAGCGCCGCCGAGACCACGGGTTTGTCGCGGCGGTACTGGGCATCCTTGCCGCTGGCGAATTCCTGAATTTCTTTGCTGATCCGGACGCTGCACCAGTCATGGCCGCACATGGCGCAGAAATCGGTATCGACATCCAGGTCCTCATCGTGAAACGCCCGGGCCAGATCGGGATCGAATGAGAGTTCGAAGTGCTTCTCCCAGTTGAGCGCAGCGCGGGCCTTGGTCAGTTCATCATCACGATCGCGCGTGCCGGGGATGCCCAAGGCGACATCGGCGGCATGAGCGGCGATGCGATAAGCCACACAGCCTTGCTTGACATCATCCTTTTTGGGCAGGCCCAGGTGTTCCTTGGGCGTGACATAGCAGAGCATCGCGGCACCGTGATAGCCGGCGGCCGTCGCCCCGATGCAACTGGTGATGTGGTCGTAGCCGGGGAAGATGTCGGTCACCAGCGGGCCAAGCACATAGAACGGCGCGCCGTGACAGAGTCGACGCTGAAGCTTCATGTTGTATTCGATCTGATCAAAGGAAACATGGCCGGGCCCTTCGATCATCACCTGCACACCCTTGCGCCAGGCTCGTTCGGTCAATTCGCCCAGCGTGGTCAACTCGGCAAGCTGGGCCGCATCGGTCGCATCGGCCAGTCCGCCGGGCCGCAGGCCATCACCGATTGAGAACGTGATATCAAACTCACGCATGATGTCGCAGATCGCTTCCCAATGGTCGTACATCGGATTCTGCTTGCGATGGTGCAGCATCCACTTGGCCAGCAGCGAACCGCCGCGGCTGACCACGCCGATCAGGCGATCGCGGATCAGCGGCAGATGCTCGTGGAGCACGCCGGCGTGAATGGTGAAGTAATCCACGCCCTGCCGGGCCTGGTGGCGCAGGCTCTGGAAGATGTGCTCCGGTTCGAGGTCTTCAAGCTTCCGCCCGATGATCATGGAATAGATCGGAACCGTTCCGATGGGCACGGTGCTGTTCTGGATGATCGCGTGACGGCAGGCGTCCAGATCGCCGCCGGTGGACAGGTCCATGACCGTATCGGCGCCCCACTTCTCGGCCCACTTGAGTTTTTCGACTTCCTCATCGGTGCCGGAACTGACCGGCGAAGCGCCCATGTTGGCGTTGACCTTGGTCTTGGCAGCGCGTCCGATGGCCATGGGATCGAGCTTGAACTTGAGGTGCTCGATGTTGGCCGGGATCACCATGCGTCCGGCGGCGACCTCATCGCGAACCTGCTCGGGCGTCAGGTGCGGCTCGCGCTGGGCGACGCGGCGCATCTGCGGTGTGATCGTGCCCAGCCGGGCGTGTTCAAGCTGCGTGCGAGCCTCGAATCCCGGCGGCGGTGTCCATGCCCCGGCATGTTCGTGGCCCAGCGGATGCTCCGCGGCGACCTTCTCATCGAGCGTCCAATCCGGCGGCATGAAATCCCATGCGGTCTTGTTCGATGGCTCGGGCATGCCCGGCGTGTCCGGAGAGCTGAAGGTCAGTGCCCCTGCGCGGCCGGGAGCGATGCGCGGCGGGTTGGCGAACGAGCCGGGTGTGGTGGCGCGGGTACCGCCCGCCGGATTGCCTCCCACGGGTGGAAGCTCGTAAGAACGGTCTGAACTGCGGTTTGGGGATTGAATCACGGCAAGGCTCCTTCCAAGGGGGCGCGGCGGCACGATCCGAAGGAGACAAGCGAAAAGAGGTGGCCGAGTCGGGCCGTTCGCCTCCCTTCGCCGGTATCAGCCGGATCAGGTTCCAAGGGTTTACTCTCAGTCCCGGGATTTTGGTGGGACACCCCTGGCGAACAACTCCACTCTAGCACCCGGCGGGAGCGATCTCAAGACCTGTATTGGATTGTCGCGAGGCGGAACCCCGGGCCATCGAGGATCAGCAAGAGGATGGCCGGGCGTCGGCATCAGCGGCCGATTCCATCGCCCGGCGCGCCAGCGACTGGATGCGCTTGACCATTTCGTGCAAGCCGTTTCGCCTTGTCGGGCTCAGATGTTCATCCAGACCCAGCCGCTTGAGCAGCCCGTGGGCATCGAAGGCCAGCACCTCGGGCGCGGGGCGATCGGCGTAGATACGCCGAAGGATGGCAATCAGCCCGTTGACGATCGCCGCGTCGCTCTGGGCCTGGAAATCGATGATGGGCGGGTCGCCGGACTGGATTCGCGGGACAAGGTAGACCGTTGATTGGCAGCCATGGACGCGGTGGGCTTCGATCTTCAGCGATTCATCCAGGGGTTCAAGGCGGCGGCCAAGGTCAATGATGAAGCGATATCGCTCTTCCCAGTCGCCCAGCAGGGCGAAGGCTTCGACGAGTTCTTCGGCGGCATCGTGTTGGGTGATGGTCATGTCTGGGGGATGGTCCGGGTGGTCCGGGCGGTCCGGCCGGCTTCACCGGCGGTTTCGGGCGTATTTTGGGCGGTCGTTCCGGGAGTTATTCCGGGGGCACTTCCGTGAAAACTTCCGTGAAAACTTCCGGGGGGTCAGGAGAGGTCACGAACCTTTTCCAGACCTTGAACGAGGGAATCGATTTCCCGTTCGGTATTGTAGACGGCCAGTGAGGCTCTTACGGTTGCGGGAATCTTGAAGCGATCCATGACCGGCTGGGCGCAATGATGGCCGGTTCGCACGGCGATGCCCTGACGGTCGAGGATCATGCCCGCATCCAGCGGATGGGCGAAATCGAGCACGAAGGACAGGACCGCGGCTTTTTGCGCGGCGGTTCCGATCAATCTCAGCCCCGGGACCGAACCAAGCGCTTCGGTGCCCCACGCCAGGAGCGCTGCTTCGCGTTGAGCGATGCGCTCGGGACCGAGGCTTTGAACGTAGTCGATCGCCGCGCCGAGGCCAATCGCGCCGGCGATATTGGGTGTGCCGGCCTCGAAGCGATAAGGCGGGTCGTTGAATTCCGAGCCATCCAGGCGAACCTGCTTGATCATCTCGCCGCCACCGAGGAACGGGGGCATTGATTCAAGCAATGCCTCGCGGCCGTAAAGCACGCCGATGCCGGTCGGGCCGAAAACTTTGTGTCCGGAAAAGGCCAGAAAGTCGCAATCCAGGTCCTGCACATCCACACCCAGATGCGGCACCGATTGCGCTGCATCAATGAGCACTTTGGCGCCGGCGGCGTGTGCTCGCTTGATCAGCGATGACACGGGATTGATCGTGCCCAGGGCGTTGGACATCTGCGTAATGGCGAGCAGGCGGGTTCGCTCGGTCAGGAGATCATCGAGCGAATCGAGAACCAGTTGGCCGTGATCATCGATGGGAATCACCCGCAGGCTGGCACCGGTCTGGGCGCAGATCAATTGCCACGGCACGATGTTGCTGTGATGCTCCATGTGGGAGATCAGCACTTCATCGCCGGGCTTGAGATTCGCGCCGCCCCAGCTCCGGGCGACGAGATTGATGGATTCGGTCGTGCCGCTGGTGAAGATGACGCTTCGCTCTGATGGGCTGTTGATGAACGCGGCAACCCGCTTCCGGGCCGTCTCGAAAGCCTCGGTCGCCTCCTCGGCCACCGCGTGAATGCCTCGGTGGATGTTGGCGTTGTGCATGCGATAGTAGCGGTCGAGGGTTTCGATGACGGGCAGGGGTTTCTGCGTGGTCGCGGCGTTATCGAGGTACACCAGCGGTTTGCCGTGGACCTTGCGGGCCAGCAGGGGAAAATCCGCCCGCAGCCGATCGATATCCAGGTTCCCCCGGTCATCGAACAACTCGCCGGGATGGGCCGAGCGTTCGGCTTCGATCGAAGGCGTGATGGATGGAGGTTTATTCATAATTGGACAGAAAGTTGGAATCGGTAATCGGGTCGCGCATCTCGAAGCGTCCCGGTCCCCCAGCCCCCGGCCCCCAGCCCCCGGGATCACGCATGGCGTCCACGTCTTGAACCCCGGGGAACACCGGGCGAAGGTCATGCGCCGATGGCCCGTGGCCGTAAGCGTGTTTCCGGCGATTGGCTTTGTGCATGCGCAATCATAGCACTGGCCAGATGCCGGACTTGGCGATATCCGCCGGGAGTCAGCCGGGCTTGAGGGGTGCCGGAGATGAGGCTCAGAAACTCGCGCTGACCCGGCGCGTGGTCGGGTCGAATTGCTTCAATCGCGTGGGCACGGGCTGGGCCAGTTCCGTGCGTACGTAAACACGGGCCAGCCGCGTCGATAGACGGCAGAGCAGTTCGTAGCAGTTGCTCTTTGCGGCCTCGGCCAGGCGGGCCAGCGAAGCGGGAGAATCCGGCCGGTTGCTGATCAGTTCCACCTTCTGATCGATCGCAACGTCGGGGATGTCCGTCAGGTCGATGACGGTCTGATCCATGTTGACCTTGCCCAGAACCGGGGCCAGCGCCGGCTCGAGCTGCTGGTCTTCACGGTTGATCTCGACCATGCCCCGATTCGACAGCGACAGGGGATACCCGTCGGCATAGCCCACCGGCACCACACCCAGGACACTGTCGCGCTGGAGCGTGAAGGAAGCGTCATAGCCCACGGTCGCCCCGGCGGGGTAGCGCTGGATATGCACCAGTTGGCTGATCCATCGCACGATCGGCAGCAGCGTCGGAGCCGGATCAAGCCGCGGCCCGCCATCGAGCATCTCGGGCCCATAGCCGAACAGCCCCAACCCCAGCCGAACCATGCCGTGATGGAACGCCCGATCGCGTAGCGCGGCGTAGGTGCCGGCGGCATGAAGCAATAGCGAGGGATCGCATTGGCCCGGGGCGAGGCTGGCCAGCACCCGGCCGAAGAGGTCGTTCTGCCCGCAGGTGCGTTCCCAGTTGTCGCGGGGCGAGGAAAAATGAGTATAAATACCTGTCAAACAGAGGTTTCTGGCATCCAGGACGCGGGCCACCGCCGCCGGGATCGCCTCGGGCCGCAGGCCGGCGCGGCTCATCCCCGTATCCACATAAAGCTGAATCGGGAGAATCAGCCCCAATTTCCGGGCGAGGCGGGAGAGCTCTTCGATATGTTCCGGATCGTGAGCGGTCAGATGCAGGCGCTTGGCGGCGGCCAGCCGGTAAAGCACATCCCGCCGCGCCAGGTCACGGACAGGCATGAGTAGGAGCACGGGGCAATTGAGGCCGCTGGCGGCGATATCGCGTGCCTGCTCGGGTGAGTAGACCGCGATCATGTCCACGCCGCGCCCGCTGAGCCGATGGGCCAGTGAAACCGCGCCCAGGCCGTAGCCATCGGCCTTGAGCACCGCGCATATCTTCGTCGCCGGAGCCGGCGGATCAGCCGGCGGCGCTACCGATTCGACCGGATCGGCCGGGTCCGCCGCTTCGTCAACCGGACACGGGCTGGAATCACGCTCGGCCAGAAAATCACGCCAACTCGACAGGTTCGCGTCCAGGCGCGATAGGTCGATTTCCAGCCAACTGGCGTGCAACGAAGACATCGGGCGTGTGGTTTCCTGCCAGGTCGTGCCTAACCATAGCATGATGGCGATGCGGTGAAGAAACCCATCCGGCCAACGGACGACCAGAGCTTCGATTGCCGGGCCGAATCGGTCACTCCATCGAGTTATCGGCATATCGCCGACCGGATCATGATTCGACCCGCTGAGGGCGGGCCAAGCCTCGATCCATCAGTTTTGGCTATCATGGATGGCTGCTGAAAAGTTGATCCTGGTGTGGGGTGTGGTGCGGGATCGACCTGAACGGGGTCAGCATCCATCGGCCACGCCACCGAACCCGCGGTATCCTCCACCCCACCGGCTCCCAGCGCCCGGCCGTAACGCGGCCCGGGGCGATTCAAGAAAGAAGTATGAGCGACCTTTTTGACACCAACATTACCTTCAAGGACTTCGCCCTGACGCCGGATGTGCTCAAGGGGGTCGAGGAGATGGGCTTTGTCCATCCGACCTGGATTCAGTCCCACATGATTCCCCTGGCCCTCGAGGGCGAAGATGTCATCGGCCAGGCCAAGACGGGCACGGGCAAGACCGCGGCGTTCGGCCTTCCCCTGCTGAGCGTCATGGACCCGGAAATTCCCGGTCAGGCGTTGATTCTGACGCCGACACGGGAGCTTGCCGCGCAGGTTGCCGGCGAGCTTAAGGAGATGGGGCGCTATACGAAGATCGCGCCGGTCTGCATCGTGGGTGGAGAGAGCTTCGATCAGCAGATGAAAGCGATCAAACGCGGCGCGCAGATCGTCGTGGGCACGCCCGGAAGAATCATGGACCTCCAGGGCCGCGGCCAACTCAAGTTCGAGCAGACCCGCTTCGTGGTGCTTGATGAGGTTGATCGAATGCTGGACATCGGCTTCCGGGATGACATCCGGAAGATATTCAAGCGAATTCCCACCGGTCGGCAGACCCTCTTTGTTTCAGCCACGATCGGCGAGGATATCGACCGGCTGGCCCGGCAGTTCATGCGCCCGGACGTACGCCGATTGACCATCGAGAGCGAAGCACTGACCGTGTCGATGGTGGACCAGAAGTATTACAGCGTCGAGGCATGGGACAAGCGCGATCTGCTGATGCACCTGCTGGCGAAGGAGAATCCGGACCTGGTCGTGGTGTTCTGCCGTACCAAGGCATCGGTCGTGAAGCTGGGCAGGCACATGAAGGACAAGGGCATCGAGGTCCGGGAGATTCACGGCGATCTGTCCCAGAAGAATCGCAACAAAGTGATGAAGGAGCTGCGCGATAATCGCGTGCGAGTACTGCTCGCTTCCGACTTGGCCGCTCGCGGGCTGGATGTGGAGCACATCACGCACGTGATCAATTACGACCTGCCCGAGGATGCGGAAATCTACGTGCATCGCATCGGCCGCACCGCGCGCGCCGGGCGGCGGGGCGTGGCCTGGAGCTTCGTCACGCCCGATGAAGGCCGGCTGCTGACGGCGATCGAGAAGCTTACCGGCGTGCTGATCGACCGTATTTCGGACGATGATTTCAAGCCCGGCCCGGTGCCCGAGCACCAGCGCTCCACCCGGCCGATGCGCGGTGAACGCGAGCCGGTGTCGATCGGTGAAATGGCCGGCCGCCGTGCGGGCCCCTCGGTCAGCAGCGATGAACTCTCGCCGGAGGAGATGGCATTGCGATTCCCCGGCGGCATCGTGCCCAAGGGCCCGCCACCCAAAACGCTGGGCTCGCGGTTCCGCACACGCCGATCCAGGTAATCGCAAGCCGGTCGCCTGCCGCACGCCTGCGTGAAGCGTTCCAAGTTTCACCATCTGCATGTGCGCGATCGCCCAATCCGCCATGGCCCAACCCACTGACCCCGATCATCGTCCGTCCATCGGCGCGGCGGGTTCCGCCTCGGAACGAATCGCCTTCGAGGGGAAGTTCATCCAGATCATCCAGCGCGGGGGCTGGGAGTTCGCCCGTCGTGTCGGCAATCGGCCGGCCGTGGCCATCGTCGCCATCACCGATGACCGGCGGCTGGTCCTCGTCGAGCAGTTCCGCCCGCCGGTCGGTGCCACGGCGCTGGAACTCCCCGCCGGACTGGTGGGTGATGACCCGGGCCATGCCGGTGAGGCCGAGCTTGTCGCCGCGCAGCGCGAGCTGCTCGAGGAAACCGGCTACGAGGCAGCGCACTGGCGGCGGATGCTCGAGGTCGTCTCCTCGGCGGGATTGAGCGATGAGCGCGTGGCGATCTACAAGGCGTGGAAGCTGAAAAGGTCCAACCTCGGCGGCGGAGTCGGCACGGAGGCCATCACCATCCATGAGCCGCCGCTGGAAGAGGTCGAGGCGCTGGTCGAAGCCCGATGCGCTGCCGGCGCGGTGGTCGATAGCCGCGTATTGATGGGTCTGCATCTGGCCTTGCGGCACATGGAAGAAATCGGGGGCTGATCCGGTTAGCGACCGCCGGCCACGCGGCCTTGCGCCGGCCCGGTTACGCGCGCGACTCGTGATGCCAGGCGTAAATCTTCGTCGCCACCTCGCGTGCCGCTGAAACCAGTTCCGCGTGCGGCTGATCGGTCACATCCACAAACCCCACCGTCTGATTCTCGCCATCACTGCCACGCCCCGTCGCCGCCTGATCAGCGTGCTGGAACCAGTGACTGCCCACGGCGTACGGCCTGCTCGCCCACCGATGGAGGAAGTTGACATAGAGCAACCTTCGCTCATCGGCGGTGAACGCCGGATAAAGCGGGGGAAGCTGCCGGACGCTGCGCAGCGGGAAGTGATGTTCGCCAATCATCAGCGGCTTGCCGCCGCCGGCTTCATACCAGCCATCAAACTGCTCGGGCCGCGGGTAGACGTCATAGCAATTGATGCTCAGCACATCGGCCTCGGCGCCTTGCGCGGCAACGATCGACCGATCCGGCATGGCCCGAACGAAGCGGCATCCCAGATAAAGATGGTTGGGGTCATGCTTGAGAAGCGTCTGTCGCACCCCCTTGAACATGGTGGCCGCGTAATGGGCCTCGAACGCCTTCATCAACTCAGCCGCCGGCCCCTCATCGGCGATGTTCGCCTGACCGAGTGAAGCGACCTCCTCCCACGATGCCAGGTCCCGGCCCAATGCCTTGCCCAGCGCGCGCAGATCGCCCCCGAAGCGGTCATGACAGAATCGCCGCCACTCGCCGCGAATCGCCATATCCCGACCCGCCTCGAGCAACCGCATGTTGCGCCAGGGGCTTTCGTTGTCCACGAAGTATCCGATCACCCACGGGTTATCCCGATGCGGCGCGACCTCCTCGGCGAACTTGGCATCGAGAAGCTCCAGCCACTTCGGATCGAAGACATCGGCGAACGCCCGATGGATCAGGGGAAAGCGTTCATCGCGCGATGTGGTGGTCCGCGCATGGGGGATCAGCTCCTGCTGAAGCGCGATCGGCTCGGACCAGTTGGCAAAGGTATTGAAGCCCCACTTGCGGAACCGCAGGCAAACCCGATCGCGCCATGCCTCATGATTGCCGTATTTGCGAAGGATGTTCCAGCGATAGAAGCCCACGCCCCACATGTTGCCCGGCGTGCCCATCACCCACGCCTCACTGCCCGGCCCCTCGCGCGGCGGGACAATCTCGTAAAGCTCCTCGCGGCCGATGGGAACGGTGTTGTCCGTGCTCCGCACCCCGGTCGTGCCGATCGAGAAAAACGGATGGCCCAGTGGATCGACCAGCCACCAGACGCCATCGTTGTTGTGCGTTCGAAAGAAGCCGGTGGCCTCGAACTTCGGCCCACCGGTCCAGCCGCCGAAGCGGTCCCGATCCGGCGGCTCGTCCAGTGTCTCAAGATGCGCCCGCTCGTCATCCCGACGGCGGATCAGGTCTTCTTCGCCGCGCACTTTGCCCGGCCAGTCCGCGTTGACCCGCTGCCCGAAACGATCGACACGAAACGGAGGCTCGCCCGTGGCGGGCACAAGCTCGAGCCGATGCAATCGCAGCCTGCGCGGTCCGGATGCCGCCGGCGGAACCTCGGGCAGGAATGGCTCAGGGGACTTCCATTTCCGCCTTGCCCGCTCGAAATCGCTCAGATGCTCATCGCCGTTCCAGAGCGCGGCCAGTCGAACGGCCGTCGGTTCATACGCCGCGCGAATACCCGCCGTCAGCGGCAGGTCCAGCAGATCAACTTCCACGGTTCGCCGTTCGCCTGGCGGCAGATCAAGCCGCTCGATCAGCCGGTTTCGCGCCCCGACGATCACCAGCTCCAGCACCATGCCATGATCAAGCGTCTCGAGGACAAGTCGCATCGTTCGATACGCCTTCCAATTGGCCGGCAGATCCCAGACCTCGACCAACGCTTCAAAAGATGAATCGCTGTGTTCAAAGGAAAACTCGGCCGAATCGCCCGCCATCCGGCAGTCGGCGTCATTGGCGACAATCACCCGCCGCCGCACCATCCCCCCACCCCCGGCCTGATACGCCTCAAAACGCTCAGTCATCCCCCGATTGGCCGGATCAGCCAACCCCAAAAACGAGGCGGTACGAATCATCGGTGTCTGCTCCTTCATGCAAGGCAGGATATCGATTCCCTGCCGCACAGCCGAACGCTCGGGACCATCATGCGGCAGAACCATTCAACACTAAGCCACTGGATCAACATACGCAACTTGCTTTATCGGAGTGACTTGCGCTCAATCACAAGACTTTTTCGCAATTGTGCCAGCGCGGGTCGGCTTAGGCGGAGCGTGCCGCAAAGCGGCCGCACCAGAGGAGCTACCCTCCCGTTGGAGTTGTTCCGACATGCATCTGGCCAGCCATGCCGCCGCGCGGCCGGGTGGGTTTATGGGTCGCTTCGGCGGGCGAAGCGGCCGTTGCGGGTGTTGACCAGGCCTCGGATTTGAAGGAGGGTCAGGTCCGCCTGGAGTTTGGGGATGATCATGCCGCTTTGCATGGCCAGTTCATCGAGACTGCGGGGCTTGTCGAGCAGTTCCAGGATTTTGCGCTGCTCGGGAGTGATGGACTGGTCGTACAGCGTCGGTTGGACAGTGGGTTCATTCGACGCATTGGCGGCATTGTCGTCGAGGCCGGCCGAGAGCAGCGTTTCGCTTTCGGGCAGGCCGCGGATGACATCGCCGATGCCGGTCACCAGCGATGCCCAGCCCTCGCGGATCATCATGTTGCAGCCGGCGGATTCGGGTGAATCGATCCGGCCGGGCACGGCCATGACGTGCCGGTGGTGTTCCTCGTTGGCCAGCCGGGCGGTGATCAGCGCGCCGGAGCGCATCGCCGCTTCGATGACCAGGATGCCCAGGGACAGGCCGGAGATGATGCGATTGCGCGCGGGAAAGTTCTCAGCGCGCGGAGGTGTGGTCATGGGCAGCTCGCTGATGACCGCTCCAAAGCGGCCATCATCCGCGGCGATTCGATCGAACAACTCGGCGTTCTCCGGCGGATAGAGATTGGCATGGCCACTGCCGATGACCGCGATCGTTCGGCCCCTGACGCGCATCACCGCGCGGTGGGCCGCGGTATCGATGCCCAGGGCCCCGCCGCTGATAATCACCAGGCCGGCCTGTGATGCCCCGGCGGCGAAGCGATCGGCCTGTTCACGCCCGTAGGTCGTGCATCGCCTCGAACCGACGATCCCCAGGGACAGCCCATCATCGGTCCGCAGCGATCCCCGGACATACAGCAATGGCGGCGGGTCATCGAGGAACCGCAACAACGCCGGATATTCCGGCTGGCCCAGCGCGATCAGCTTGACGCCGAACTGATCGATCAACGCGCACTCGCGCTGGAGCGATTCGACATGCTCCGGCGCTCCAAGGGCGCTTGCGATCTTGCGAGCCTGCGATTTGCGAATCTGCGCGGCATGGGCCAATCCTTCGGGCGCAAGCTGAAGCACGGCCTCGGCCGAGCCACAATGGTCCAGGGCGCGGCGGGTTGCTCGCGGACTGAGCCCGGAAACCAGGGTCAGCCTCAGCATCGGTGTCAGTGGATGATCCATGTAACCGCCCATGGCTCCTGATCCTAACCGATCCGAACCCGCAAACTTGTGCGCATCGCGCCCGCTGTGGCGTATGAATTCACGTGGCCCGGCGCGGATCGAGTCCGGCCCCGGTCCGGGTGCCACCCACTCAAGGCGTCCGCACAGCCGGGACGATGATATAAAAGCTCGAATTGCATGCGATTGTGGCCACGACTTGACCCTTGACCGGTGGATTCCTGACAGACCGCCACCGGCCGCTTCGTCTTGTTCATGGATAGGAATGTGATGACCAGCGACGGCTATAATTCCGAGGCTGCCCTGATCGCCGAACTGGAAGCTCTGCGCCTGGAGGCGCGGGAGATCGAGGTGCGGCGGCAGGCGTCCACGCGCAACGATGAGCGATTGATGCTGGACCGTCAGTTGCGCGAGGTGATGGACAAGGTCGGGCGCATCCGCAAGTCGCTTGCGCTGCGCACGCCGGTTTAGAGACTTCCATCGCCGATGCCGCCGTGGTTTTGCGGCCGTCACCAAGTGACCGCTGGCCGTCGTCCGGAGAAACCAGCCATGAGCCGAAAGCGAGTGATTCGATCCATGCTGGCGATGGTCCTGGGACTGGCGGCGATGCTGCTGGCGGGTCCGGTCGCCGGTGTCCATGGCTCGGATGAGCGAACGCTTGAAGATCGCGTGCTGGGGCGTCCGGCTTCAGGCGGTTCGGCCGCCGCCGCGCCGGTTGAGATCGATCGTCGAAGCACTGCCGCGGCCAACCCATCACCGCGGTCCCCCGCCGCGCGCCCGACAGCCGACCGGGATCGCACTGCCCGGACCGCATCCGAAACAGGTGACCCGCGCCAGACCTCGGCGCCTCCGCCTGCGCGCACCATGGCCAGCCGACTTGCTGATGTCATCACGCATGTCGATATCGAGGATGCCACGGCCCGCGAGGCGTTGGATTGGTTCAGGCAAACCACCGATGTGAACCTCATCGTCAGTTGGAATCAGCTCGAACAGCAGGGGCTGAGCGGGGATACGCCGATCGAATTGAACATGAGGAACATCACGGCCGGGACGCTCCTTGGCCTGATCCTCGAACAGCTCTCGCCCCACGAGCCGATCATCTACGAGATCACGCCGTGGTTCGTCCGGATCATGACCCGCGAGGATGCCAATCGACGGCGCGAGATTCGCATCTACGATGTGGGCGAGTTGACCCACGTCGCACCGAACTATCACGTCGAGGGCGGTGGGTTGGGCATGTTCTCCGAGCGCGGCCGGGATCGAGACCCCTTCGGGCGGCAAGGTGGTTTTTCGGAGCGGCGGTTTGGCGCTGACACCGCCCGGCTGACCTCATCCACGATCGATCAGCGTGATGATGGGATGGCATCGCTGATCGAGTTGATTGAAACGATGGTCGAGCCGGATGTCTGGGAAGGTCGAGGCGGGGAGAGCACGATACGGCCGTATCGTCGACAGTTGATCGTCAGCGCCCCGGCCTATGTCCATGAGCAGATCGGAAGCGTGGCGGTGGGCGCGACGGGGCAGCGCCTTGGTGGAGCGGCGCGGACGCCCGGTGGCGTGCGACCCGTGGCCCATGGACAGCGGCGGTTCGTGCAGGTTGGCCCCGTCTCCGGAACGTTGGAATCGGATCGCAAAGTCAGCGGCGTAAGGGCACCGGACCTCGGTCCGAAACCCGGTGCCGCGGGTGCGGTGACCTCCCGTGCCAGCGCTTCGGACTGAACTTTCATCTCAAGCTGAACTTTGAACGTTGTCTTCGGTCTTGACATTCGCCCGTGAGCTTTCTCGCGGCCGCGGTTCCGTTCCAGACCATTCATTTCCGGGAGCCCCAAGCGACTTCTCGGACCTGGAGGCGGCGCCATGTCGGCGGCTGCGTCCGAGTATGTCAATTTGGGCAAGTTGGAGAAAGTCGGATGGGCATCATGCCGATGAGTTTGGACAGACCGCCGACGCCGACTGGCGCGTGCTTGTGGTTTCGGAGGTCTGGTGAAGGCGGTTTGATCGTGCGGGCCGGCTCACGGGTCGGATACCCGGAACGGTCGGTGGGCACGGTTCTTCGGTCGAGTGAAACACAGTGGGCGAAACGGCACGCCCCAGGCACTAAGGAGTAGGTCATGTTTACGAGGCAATGGCTAAGCGGAATGCTGATTCTGGCGATCGCCGGATGCGGCCTGTTCGGGGCGTTCACCCCGTCCCTGGCGAACAACGGTGCGGGGCTCTTCGCCAATGAAGAGCGGCCCGAAGGTGAAGGTGAGATCAAGCCGGGGGCTTTCGGGAAGATCAGCGTGCAGGCGCGCGATCTTGAGATCGGCAAGGTGCTGCAGATGCTCGCCATGCAATCGCAGCGCAACATCGTCGCCAGCCGCAACGTCGCGGGCACGGTGACCGTGAACTTGACCGACGTCGACTTCCATCAGGCGTTGGATGCGACGCTTCGACCCAATGGACTGGGCTACGAGGAGCGCGAGGACATCATCTTCGTTTACACGCAGGATGAGCTGGCCCGGATCAAGGAGCAGAGCCGGCGGATGGTCAGCCGCGTGGTACGTCTTCAGTATCTGCGGGCTTCCGATGCGGTGACACTGCTGGGCTCCCAGAAATCGCAGGGCGGCACGATCGTGCCGCTGGCCGATCCGGTGCAGAACCTCGAACCCTCCCTGGCCAATGTCGGTGGCGAGACCTTCGCCAACACCAATCTCCTGGTCATCAACGATTTCCCGGAGAACATGGAGAAGATGCTCGGGCTGCTCAAGGAGGTCGATGTTCGTCCGCGGCAGGTGCTCATCGAGGCGGCGATCATGTCGGTCACCCTCAATGAAGAAAACAAGTTCGGCGTCGACTTCACCGTCCTGGCCGACTTCCGCACCTTCGAAGGCGCCAGTCCGCTGAATAAGATGAGCTCGTTGCTCACCGGTTCGGCGGTTCCCAGCGCGACGGTCGGGCGCGGCCAGGGCACGCAGTCCTCCATGACGCCCAGCGGCACCGACTTCCGCGTCGGTTTCAGTGACAACAACATCAATGTCGTCCTCAGCACGCTGGCCGAAGTCAACGATACGACCGTCCTGGCCAAGCCCAAAGTGCTCGTGCTCAACCGTCAGCGCGCCAAGCTGGAGGTGCTGCGCCGGGAAGGTTACATCACACGAAAGACCACGGAATTCGCCGAAACCGAAACCGTCGAGTTTCTCGATGTGGGTACCGAGCTGACCGTGCGGCCCTTCGCGACCGAGGATGGATTCATCCGCCTGGAAATCTTCCCGAAGATCTCCGACGGTGTGGTTGAAGAGCGTGGCGACTCCCTGGTGCCCCGCGAAACCACGCAGAACATCCTGACCAACGTGATGGTCCGTTCCGGCCAGACCGTGATCCTCGGTGGACTTTTCGAGGAGAAGACCATCACGGGTCGCAATCAGGTGCCTTTCCTGGGAGACATTCCGATCCTGGGCAGCGCGTTCCGCGGGCAGGCCGATCAGGTACAGCGCAACGAGTACATTTTCATGATCCGCGCCAGTCTGGTTCGGGATGAGCGTCTGGGCGATGGCTCGGCGGCTTACCTGGATCGGTTCGAGCAGCTTCGCATCGGTGCCCGTGAGGGCCTGCTGCCCTGGTCGCGCGACAAACTCGCCGCCGCGCACTTGCAGCGGGCCATCAGCTACCAGCGTAGTGGCAACGACAATCGTGCCCTGATGGCGACGCGCTGGGCTCTGGCCAGTGATCCAAGGTTCTTACCGGCCCGCGAGTTGCGCGATCAACTCACCGGTTCGCGCCGCTTCCATGTCGATTACGAAGGCTTGCAGGAGGCGGTGGACATGTTCATCGATACCGAAATTGGCCAGATCAAGCCACGGAACGATGAGAACGCCGTCAATGACCAGACCTCGGGCAAGGCGGTTCCGATCGAGCCCATCGCCGATGCGGCCAAGGCCACGGATCAGGCCGACGCGATCAATCCCGAAACTGAAGCGGTCGCCGAAGAGAAAAAGTCCAGTCCCCGGACACATACCGCCGGAACGGAATCCGCAACCAAGGCTGATGAAGCCAAGGTGACCTCTGAGGAAGCGGCCTCGGAAGAAGCCCGGACCGTCGAGCAACCGGTTGATGAGCGCGAGTCGGTCACCGATGCCGGTGAAACCTCCGACAAGAGCGCCGAAGCTGCCGGCGAGTCCAGCGCCGCCGCCGATGAGGCTGAGCCGATCGCCGATGAATCGGCCGAGGCCGCGCCTGACGCCTCGGTCGCCGCGGAGGAGTCGGCTGAATCGACGCCCGATTCCTCGACCGCCGCCGAAGAATCGGCCGACGATGACACCATCGCCGAGGCTTCGGACGAGGAAAGTGACACCCCCAAGGACGATGCCCAGGCCTCGGAAGAGCGGTCGGATGATGACCCGCTGGCTGGTGAATGGGGCGTGCTCTGGGATGATGAGGAATAACACCGTCGGGGTTATCAGCCCTGCCGGACACCCGCTCAATCCCCGGGACGGTCATTGCCCGATATTCAAGGCAGGCCGTCCCGGGTTTTTGTTTGAAGATCGATCATGCCGGCTCCGGCGAGCCGGCCATCAAGAGGGAATTCGCGATGCCGCAACTCAAGTCCTCACGTTCGAAGTTCGCCACGCTGCTCATCACCCTGCTGCTGATCGGCTGGGTGGGTGCGTGCGAGAGTCACAAGACATTGAATGACCAGAAGAACGCCGCCCAGTCGCGCTGGCAGCAGATGCGATCGAGCATGATCCTCGAGGAAGCCGTCTCGCAATTCGAGACCGGCGATCTCGAGTCGGCCGAATCCAGTGTTCTGGGCGCGATCAATCTCGACCCGGACAATCCGCGTCTGTACATCATGATGGGCCGGATCACCATGGAGCGCGCCCAGCTTGAGCGGGCCAACAACTACTTCCGCCTGGCCATCGAGATGGATGAGAACATGCCCGATGCCCATTACTTCCGCGGTGTGATCATGCAACGCTGGGAGAACTATGAAGAAGCCTACGCGGCTTATCATCGGGCTTACCTCCTGCTGCCGGATCGTCCGACCTATCTGCTGGCGGCGACCGAGATGCTGATCTATCTGGACCGTGAGGAAGAGGCGCTGGAGACGCTACTGGAGAAGGTGGTTTACTTCGAGGGCAATGCGCCGATCCGCGTGGCGATTGGCCAGATTTACATGCTCCGGGGCCAGCCGGACAAGGCCGCTGAATACTTCGAATCGGCACTGGTGCTTCAGCCTGAGGACTTGCAGATCGGTGAGGAACTGGCCTTGGCGCAGTTGGCGGCCGGCCGGTTCAGCCTGGCGATCATCGGGCTTGAGCGATTGCTGATGTTGCCGGGCCATGAAAACCGGACGGACCTTCGCTACGCACTGGCCAGCGCGATCTCCGCGCAGGGCCGCGAACAGGATGCCCGCAGGATTTACATTGAACTGACCCGCGGGGAACCGCGCGAGCCCGAGCACTGGATTCGTCTTAGCCGGTCATCATGGAAACTCGGTGACATGAGCGGCGCGCTCACCGCGGCGCAGCGCTTCATCGAACTGGCCCCCCGCCGTCATGAAGGGCACCTGATGGCCGGTATGGTCTGGCTCCGCAATGGAGACTGGGACCGGGCGATCCTGGCGCTTGAAGTGGCGGCACAGACCGCGCCCGAGCTGGCTGCGCCGCTGATCATGCGGGGCATGGCGTTCGAGCGCACCGGCCGAACCGCCGCGGCCCGGGGCTCGTACCGCGAGGCACTGCAACGCAGTCCGGGCGACAGTCGGGCATTGGCCCTTCTTGAACGCCTTGAGCATGAGTAAGGCAGGGTGACAGGGAAGTCACCATGTCGGGTTTCACAGTCAGAAGGCTTCGATCGACGGGTCGAAGCCTTTTGCTTTGGGTCGCGGGTCGCGAAGCATCGGGCATTCAGCCAGACCGCGGAAACCAGGGGCCGAGGCACGATCGTGGCGCGGGAGCGGCTCGGCGACCAAAGGCGCGGTCACGCTTCTCCCTGCGAATCCTCCGGACCGATCTTGCTCAGGAGAAATTCGGCGAAGAGCTGGACCGCCGGCAGCAAGCCCAGGTGTGACAGGGCACTGGATGAGGCGCGGTCGGCCGGTCCGATGTCCTTGGCGGCCATGCCGCCCGCCCGAGCGCGGCGACGAAAGATGATGCCCATTGGTCGAACCAGCTTCGGCTCCAGGGAGATCGCCACGAGCGAACCGGCGGCGACCTCGCGCCTGACCGCGCGGTGCGGCAGAATCGCGACCTGATCGGTCACGGCCACCACCGCCTTGATGGTGTCCAGATTGTCGAAGACGTTGGTGATCCGGGGGTGACTCTCGTGCTCGCGGAAATAGTGCTTCAGATGGCGACCCACGGGCAGGCCGGGATCGAAGCCGATCATGGGCAGGCCGGAAAGCTCGCGCACATGAAGACGCTTGCGCGATGCCAGACCATGGCCGGTGCCGCACACCACCGCCATGATCTCATCCCTCAGCGGAAACGAATCCACGCCGCGGTAACGGGCCGGATACGAGACCACGCCTAGATCGCACTGCTGTCGTTCCACCGCCTCGAACACTTCATCCGGATGCTTGTAGTTGACCAGAACGCGGACCTTGGGGTGCTGGGACTCGAATTCGGTCTTGACCTGGTTGAGCAGTTCCACCCCCGCCGAGTAGATGGCATCAACCCGGATGTGGCCGGCCGGCTCGGGCCGGTATTCGCGGACGCGGCGTTCAAGTTCGTCATACCGCTCCAGAATGTCCAGGCAGTGGCGATGGAACAGCTCGCCGGGCGGGGTCGCGGTCAGCGGGCGGACCGATCGGTCGATCAGCTTGACGCCCAGGCTTCGCTCCAGCGCCAGCACCCGCTGACTCGCCGCCGACTGCGTGATGCCGTGTACCTGCGCGGCCTTGCTGAAGCTGCGAAGCGAGACGACATCACAGAGCAGGCGGAGGTTCTGCATGAAGGAAGATTATCATAAGAATTATTAATGTCAAGGGCTCCTGGCAACAGGGCTGCTAATGGTTGGTGGCTCCCGCTCGAAGATGCCATGGACCCCGGCCGCGCGGTGTCAGGGCGACTGATCGGTGGGGATTTCATCGATATGCGATCCCGGAGTGTTTATTGGTGCGCAGCGGCTAGAATCACGGACTTCGAGCCATGTTGACCGGCCCAGGACGTGGCCGGCGGGCAAGTCGAGTCCATGGCCGAGTGGATGGTCGGCAGTCGATCACGGGTTACCCGGCGTCACGGAGCATGTGCCGGGATGAGGACCGGTGGCCGGACCAGTTCGTTGTGCGGCAAGTCACCGCCTCCCACGGAGTTGAGAGCGATTGAACATGAGGCTTCGCAGCGAAACCATTTCCGCCGCGATCAAGTATGCGACCCGAGCATTGGTCATGGTGCTGATCGTGGGTATTGGCGTTCTTATCGTTGCCCGATTGATCGCCACCGCGCCGGAGCCGGAGCGGCGGGCGCCCGATGAAGGGTTGCGCACGGTGCCGGTCGCCGAGCTGCGGCCGCTGGAGGTTCAGCGAAGCTGGACGGCCATCGGCAGCGTTCGTCCGGTCGATGCGGCGACGATCACCGCCGAAGTCATCGCTTCGATCGCCCGTGCGCCGGAACTTCGCGCCGGTGATGCGGTCGTGGCCGGGCAACTTCTGATCGAACTGGACGACACGGATTTCAGACTCCAGCGGGAGATCGCCGAATCCCGCATCGAAGAGCTCGAATCCCAGATCGAACAGCTCCAGACCGAGCGGCAGGTTCTTGGCCGTCAGCTTGAGCTTGAGCAAGAGAATGTCACCGTCGCCCGTCGTCAGTTTGAGCGTATCGAATCCCTTTTCCAGCGGCAGGCATCCAGTCAGCAGGACCTTGACGCCGCCAGACAGGGCTTGATCGCCGCCGAATTGACGTTCGAGCGTGTGCGGGAGCGCCTTTCGCTCATCCCCGGCCGATTGACCACGACCGGGGCTCAACTCCGCACGGCCCAACGCCAGCTTGCCCAGGCCGATCAGAACATACGCCGCGCCCGAATCGTGAGTCCGATGGATGGCGTGATCCAGTTCATCACGGCTGAAGTCGGGCTCCAGGTTCAACCCGGCGAAGTGCTGGCCCGCATCGTCGATCCCACCCGTCTGGAAGTTCCGTTGCGGATTCCCGCCACCGCGCGCCGGACGCTGGCGGTCGGCGATGAGGTTGAAATCACCGCCGATTCGCAACCCGAACATCGATGGCGGAGCCGGATTGTCCGCATCGAACCCGAGGATGATGTCCGCACACGGACACTCACCGCTTTTGTCCGAATCGATCCGACATCGAACAATCCCGAGTCGGGGGATTCGCTTTCCGTCGGGGTGCTCCATCCCAACGCTTTCGTGACCGCGACGGTTCGCACCGGTGAAAAGCGCCAGCGATGGGTCGTGCCCCGCCGTGCGGTCCGTGCCGGCCGCATCATGATCGTCGAGGATGAACGGCTCCGGAGTGTGCCCGTGATCGTGGATTTCACCCTGGAAGAGAAACTGGGCGCTGCCGGTCTTCCTGATGAGCAGTGGCTGGTGCTGGCCGACCAGGGCGATCTTCAGTCCGGCATGCTTTACACGGTGAACTACTCAGCCGGTTTCCTCGACGGCCAGCGCGTTCGACCGGTCGCCCACCAACAGATCAACAACCAGGCGGCCGATCCGGATTCAGAGGACTGAAGGCATGACGTTCCTCACACGATTCGGAGTGCGCCAGCCGGTGCCCATCAACCTGCTGATGGTGGCGGTGCTGGTCGGCGGCCTGTTGTCGGTGCTGTTTCTGCGGCGCGAGTTCCTGCCCGAGGTGACGCCGGATCAGGCGATCATCACCATGGTCTGGCCGGGCGCTTCACCCGGCGAGATCGAGGATTCGATGGTCATCAAGATCGAGGACCGACTCACCGAGCTTGAGGACATCCGGGAAATCCAGACCACGATCAGCGAGGGGGGCGGGGCGATCAACGTCGAGTTCCGTCCGGGAACCAATCTCCGCGCCGCTTACGACGACCTCAAGCGGCTGATCGATTCGATCACCGATCTTCCACCCGAAGCCGAGCGGTTGCAGGTCAAGCTCCTGGAGCCGCGCATCCCCGTGATACAGGTGGCCGTGTCCGGTGATGTTGATGAGCGGACGCTCAAACGCGCGGCCAGGGGCATCGAGGAAGACCTCAAGTCCCTGTCGGACATGGGCGAGGTCGTCATCACCGGCATGAGGCCTTATGAGCTCTCGATCGAAGTCGATTCCGCGGCGCTGGCGGCTCACGGCCTGAGCATGACCGAGCTGACGGACACGGTGCGCGGCTGGATGGCCGAAACACCGGGCGGAACCATCCGGACCTCGACACTCAATATCAATGTCCGCACGATGGGCATACCCGAGCGGGCGTTGGAGATCAGGGATCTGGTGGTGCGCTCCGATGAGCGGGGCCCGCTGATCCGGCTTGGTGATATCGCGACCGTTCGGGACGCCTTCACCGATGTCCAGGTCGTCAGCCGATTCAATGGCAAGCCATCGGTGATGCTGACCACCTACAAGGTCGGCAGCCAGGACCTGATCCGCATCGCCGAATCGGTGCGCTACTACGTCAAGGGCCGGAACCAGGAGCCGCTGGGGCTGAACAATCTTCAGATGATGCTCGGCCCGCATCGTGTCGAGGCGTGGGAACTCGGCCGCGATTCGGCTTATCCGATTCCGGTCGGTGTTGCCATTGAGTCCAATGTCGATCTGGCCCGCTTCGTCGAGGAGCGGTTGGACCTGCTGATCCGCAACGCGACCTACGGCGGCATCCTGGTCTTTCTAACGCTGCTGGTCTTCCTTAACTGGCGGGTGGCGCTGTGGGTGGGTGTGGGGTTGACGCTCTCTCTGCTGGGCACGCTGATCTTCATGCATGGAACCGGCATCACACTCAACCTGCTGACCATGTTCGGGCTGATCGTGGTGCTGGGGCTGCTCGTGGATGATGCGATCGTGGTGGCGGAGAACATCCAGACGCATCACGATCGAGGTACGCCCGCGCTGACCGCCGCGATCGAGGCGACCGAAGAAGTGAGTTGGCCCGTGGTGGCCACCATCCTGACCAGCGTGGTGGCGTTTCTCCCGCTGATGTTCATCAAGGGCCAGATCGGGGAGCTGATGGGCGCGCTGCCGCTTGTCGTCGCCTGCGCCCTGATCGCCAGTCTCATCGAGGCGCTGCTCATGCTCCCCAGCCATGTGGGGCACTCGCTGGACAAACGGGATCGGCGAACGATCCTGACCGGGTTCGGCAAGTGGCTTCGCAAGGCCGAGGCATGGCGTGATGATCTGTTTCAGAACAAGCTGGCCCACTCCTACGAAAGATTGCTCGACCGGTTGCTCCGGGTCCGCTACATCACGGTCGCGGCGGCGCTGGTTGTCCTGATGATCTCGATCACCATGGTCACCACCGGACGCACCGGCTACAACTTCCTGCCGGTCAGTGATTCCGAGATGTTCGTCATCGATGCCCAGGTGGCCGTGGGCACGCCAATCGACGAAACCCAGCGCGTGGCCGGGGTGATCGAACGGGCCGTTCGCGCCCAGCCCGAGACCCGCAGCATCTCCACCATGATCGGCGAGGTGGGCGATCTGAACACCGGCGAAGCCACGCGTGGCGGGGCGCACACCATCCAGCTCTACATCGAACTCCATCCGCTGGAAACACTCACCCGGCCCAGCGATGAGGTGATCCAGTCGATCCGGGACGGCCTGCGGGGACGGATCGATGAAGTGGAACGGATCGCCTTCCAGGAAATCGGCGGCGGGCCCGCCGGGCGGGCGATCACCCTGCGTGTGCGGGGCCGCGATGAAGAGCGCAAGCTCGAAGCCGTGCGCGCGATCAAGGAGCGGCTTGCCCAGTTCGAGGGTGTTTACGACATCGCCGACGACCGCAACGAAGGGCAGCTTGAGTACCGGCTCCGACTCAAGCCGGGCGCCGCGGCGGCCGGCTTTGACACGATCGGCGTCGCCAGCCAGATTCGTGGCTTTCTCTTCGGCCTTGAGGCGCATGTTTTCGCCGCCGATCGCGAGGATATCGAGGTTCGTGTCCGCCTGGATGAAGCGGCCCGGACCCGGTTGGCGACGATCACCGATGGCTGGATCGTACCGACGCGGCCGACGGCCGAGCCCAACGCCAACCCCGACCCGGCCGCCCGCGCGGTGCCGCTTTCGGAGATCGCCGAATTCGTCGAAGGCTCGACCTATTCGCTGATCCGACGGGTGGACCGCAATCGGGTGGTCACCGTGACCGCCGACACCGCGCCCGGCTTCAGTGCCTCGGACATCATGGGCGGCATGAACCTGCCCGAACTGTCCCAGGCGTTTCCCGGTGTCCGCATCGAACGCGCCGGCCAGCAGCAGCAGGAGATCGATGCGTTCAGCACATTGCCGCTTGGCTTTGGCGCGGCGGTCATCGGCATCTACATCATTCTCGCATGGCTATTTGGAAGTTACCTCCAGCCGCTGGTGGTCATGCTGGTGATCCCCTTCGGGTTCATCGGCGTGGTCTGGGGTCACATGCTGCTGGGCTTTGACATCACGTTCCTGAGCATCATCGGCTTCGTGGCACTGTCCGGCATCGTCGTCAATGATTCGCTGATCCTGGTCAAGTTCTACAACCAGCGCAGAATGGAGGGCATGGATATTCACGATGCCCTGCTGGCCGCGGGCCGGGCACGACTGCGGGCCATCCTGTTGACCACCATCACCACCTTCCTGGGCCTGACCCCCCTGCTGCTGGAACAGAGCTTCCAGGCGCGATTCCTGATCCCCATGGCCATCAGCGTCTCGATGGGACTGGTGGCCGCGACCGCCATCGTGCTCATCGTGCTGCCCTGCTATATCGCGATCTTCGGCGACATCAAGGCGGTGGCCAGATACCTCTGGCACGGGGGACGAGCCCCGGAAGCTACCGAGCAGGCCGCCGATGCGAGATTCGATCCCATGGCCTGATCGGGTTTCCCACATAAATCCGCCCGCCGCTGGACATCACCGGTTTGTCCGCTATACTTCCGCCACTGACCGCGTCCGCCGATCAACTCCGGACCCCCGGAACCCCGGAACCCGGGAAACCGGGAACTCAGGCCGCTGGAACCCCCAAGTTCCCCCGATCGGCCCTGACCGGACGCCTCAGCCGCGCATCTGACGGTTCTTCGGGGCAACGAGCCTTGACCCAATGGTGCGAATCAACCACCAGAGGGTTGTCATGCTGTTTACCGATTTAGGGCTCATTGAGCCCGTCCTTCGCGCTGTCGAAGCCGAAGGCTACCGTGTCCCCACCCCCATTCAAGCCCAGACGATCCCGCATATCCTTGCGGGTCGTGATGTGGTCGGCTGTGCCCAGACGGGCACCGGCAAGACCGCGGCGTTCGCCCTTCCCTTGATTCAGCGTCTGGCTCAGACGACACGCGCTGTCGCCTCGAAGGGCAAACCCAGGCCCGCGCCCCGCCTGCTCGTCCTCTGTCCCACCCGCGAACTGGCCCTTCAGATCGCCGACAGCTTCCGAACCTACGGCAAGTTTCTCGGCCTCCGATATGCCCTGATCTACGGTGGCGTCAACCAGAACCCGCAGGTTGATTCGCTTCGCCGAGGGGTCGATGTCATCGTGGCCACGCCCGGCCGCCTGATGGACCTGATGCAGCAGGGGCATATCGACCTGATGACGATCCAGACGCTGGTGCTCGATGAAGCCGACCGGATGCTGGACATGGGCTTCATCGAAGATATCCGCCGGATTGTGCGGCATATGCCGCGCCAGCGCCAGACCTTGCTCTTCTCCGCGACAATGCCCGAAGCCATCCGACGGCTTGCCCAGGCGCTTTTGAGTGACCCGGCCGAAGTTCAGATCGCTCCGGAAGTCACCACCGCCGAAGGCATCGACCAGGTGGTTTACCTCGTCAATCGGCCCGACAAGACCGTGCTGCTGGCCCATCTGGTGCAAAGCCTGAACATCGATCGTGGCATCGTCTTCACCCGTACCAAGCACGGTGCCGACAGACTTGTTCGCCATCTTGTCCGCCACGGCATCCGTGCCCAGGCGATTCACAGCGATAAGAGTCAGAGTTCGCGGGTCAACGCCTTGAAGAACTTCCGCGAGAACAAAACCCCCCTGCTCGTGGCCACGGACATTGCATCGCGCGGGATCGATGTCGATGGCATCACGCACGTGGTCAATTACGACTTGACGCACGACCCTGAGACATATGTCCACCGGATCGGCCGCACCGCCCGCGCCGGGGCCAGGGGCGCGGCGATTTCGTTCTGCGATCGCGAGGAGGTCAAGAACCTGCGTGCGATCCAGCGTCTGATCGGCCGGGAACTGCCGATTCATCCCGTTCCCGACATGCCCGCGGCTTCTTTCCTGGATCGGGGCGGCGAACCCGTTCATGAGGTGGCCCGGGAGCCAAGGGCCGCACGGTCCGAGACGGTCGATCGGCCGCGCCGGAACCAGAACACCTCCGGTCGCCGTCGCAGCGCTCCCACGGCCGCGAACACCGCGAAGCCGCGCCGCAACCGGGCCAACGGCTCGCGCGCTGGCAAGCCTGCCAAGAGTACCGCCGTGGCCGCCGCCCCGCGACGACCGGGTGGCCGACGCAAGGCGCGGCGGGCCTAGTCCAGAAGCGCGACGGATCCAGCCCCAGCACGTTGTCTTGCCCCAGTACCGGGCAACCGGATCGGCTCTGCTATCTTGTTGCCCGGAAACTGGCCATGTTTAAACCCTTTGATGATGATCACATCCTGATGCGCGCCGGCGCGATGTGGCTGCCCGAGGATCGACCGGATCAAGGTGCCGATGGACCGCTGATCGTCGCCCTTTTCCGATGCCGACTTTCGCTTGCCAACGCCACCGCCCCGGAAGCCTGCTGGATCACCGCTTCGCAACGGTACGAGCTTTACCTGGATGGGCAACCGCTTTCCAGGGGACCATCACGAAGCGATCCAATGCGATGGGGCGCACGGTGTATCGAACTGCCGGCCATGGAGCCCGGTGAACACCTCCTGGCCGTGCGGGTTGTGCATTTCGGGCGTCACTCGGGCATTGGACAGTTGGGGAACCGCCCGTTTCTCGCCATCGCCGCGGATGTGCCGGGCGGGACGTTGGATACGGCTTTGAGCGATCCCGATCATTGGCGATGTCTGGCCGATGAATCGGTCAGGCCGATTGAAGATCACCCCTGGGGCGGAAAGCGACCTTACTTCGTCGTGGGCTGTGGCGAGCGGATGATCGGCGGCGGGGCCCATAGCGGCTGGACTGAGCCGCATACGGATGATTCATCCTGGCTTCGGCCGCGCCTCATCACCCGGAGCATCGCCAATCCCTGGGGCAATCTTCCGTTGGATCACCAGTTGGGAGCTGATCCGCTCCCGGCCATGGAGGAACAAGCCGGACGATTCTCCCGCATCGCATCCGGGCCGGAATCACTGCATTCGGATGCCACCATAATGCTGAACGGCAAAGGCAGCCTGACCATCCCGCCGCGAACCGAGGCGACACTCATCCTCGATTACGGAGAGTTGACCAATGCTTACTGGTCGATCCGGCTGTCCGGTGGTGCAAGGGCAACCATCGACATCATCAACAACGAAGCGCCGTTCGCCGGTGAAGGCAAGGCCAAGCTCCACCGCGACACGGTTGAGAATGCCCACTTCTGGGGCCTTGCCGATCGAATCGAGCATGATGGCGGTCCGGGCCGAACCTATCGACCGCTCTGGTTCCGCAGTTTTCGTTACCTGAAGCTGGATGTGCTGACGGCGGATGATCCCCTGACCATCGAGGACATCTCGACGACCACCACCGGCTATCCCCTGCCCCGCCGATCGAGCTTCCAGGCGCAGGGTGAGCATGCCGCGGAGCTGGAGCGCATCTTTGAAGTCAGTCATCGAACCGCGCGGCTGTGTGCCCACGAAACGTTCTTCGACTGTCCACATTACGAGCAGGCCCAGTTTCCCGGTGACAGCCGGGTGCAGGCGATCTATCACTATCTTGTAGCGAACGATGATCGCCTGGCGCGCAAGGCGCTGGATGATTTTTTCGCTTCACGCCTGCCTGACGGCCTGACCCAATGCCGCTTCCCATCAAGACGATTACAGATATTGCCGACGTTCAGCTTGCAGTGGGTTGGCATGCTGGCGGATTTTCTGCTCTATCGAGGCGATCCGGCTTTCTGCCGACCGTACCTGCCGTTCGCCCGCGAGGTGATCGGTTGGTTCGAGCGTCGCCTTCGTCCCGATGGTCTGCTTGGGCGGATACCCCAGGCGCCGTTCATCGACTGGACCGAAGGTTTCGCCCAGGGCAACGCCCCGCAGGCGCCTGATGGGCGATCGGTGATGTTGACGCTGATCCTGGCTGAAGCGTGCCGGGACATGGCTTTCCTCGAGCATCATGCCGGTGAACCGAAGTTGGCCAGCGGGTGGAAGCGACGCTGGAAGGCGAGGCTCGATGCGGTGCGCAAACAGGGATGGGACCGTCGCCGCGGGATGTTTACGGATATCGCGTGCGCCGGTGCGGGCGTCGATGGGTCATCGGAGCCGCGCCTTAGCATCCATACCCAGACGCACGCCGTCCTTGCTGATGCGGTGATCGGGCGACGTGCTTCGGGCCTGATCCGCCGCGCCCTGGCTTCGAGCAGAATTACGCCCGCCGGCTCGTTTTACTTTCGTTTCCACATCGCCCGTGCCCTCCGACGCGCTGGTGTCGGCGAGCTTTTCTTCGATATGCTTCCACGTTGGCGTGAGGTTCTTGATCGAACGGGCCTGACCACCTGGCCTGAGACCGATCACGCCGATCCGCGAAGTGATTGCCACGCCTGGTCGGTCACGCCCGCGATCGAGTATTTCCAGACCATCCTCGGAATCGAACCGGTCCATGAAGCGCCGGGCTTCGCGGCGATCCGGCTCGATCCCAAGCTCGGTCCCCTGCCCGGTGCTCAAGGGAAACTTCACACCCCGACCGGTACCGTTGAGGTGACCGTGAATCGCGGTGATGATGGGCTTGCCATCCAACTGCGAACCCCCGTGCCTTGCCACATTGCGGCAACCGGAGCCACGCTTGGGCCCGGTGAGCACGAGCTGACGCTCGATGCGCCCACTTCGTGACCGCGTGGATGAGCGACAAGCGAGTGGCGAATAAAAAAGGGTCTCGTCCGGGGAGGCAGCCGGTACGAGACCCGATCCAGGGCATGGGCGTCCGCGTGACCGACGCGGACGGGAGTCGAATCAACGCGCCGACGGAGGCATGCGAACGGCGCGAAGACGAGGGAAGTATCCAATTCAATCTCGTTATGGGCCACTGTTCCCCGCGGCGAATCCGGGGCTCGCCGGCGCCGCCGGCCCGTGTGTGACGGCTGGCGGGGTTATGATGGTTCACCGCCCGGCGACGTGGCCAAGGCCTGGAGACCAACATGAATCAACCGTCACGAATCGGACTGTTCCCCGGCACGTTCGACCCGATCACCAACGGTCATGTCGATGTCATCCGTCGTGGTCGTCACCTGTTCGATACGCTCGTGGTCGGCGTCGGCCAGAACCCGGCCAAGAAGGCGATGTTCACGCTGGATGACCGCGTGAAGATCATCCGCGACCTGGTCGAACAGGCGGGCATGAATAATGTCCAGGTCGATCGATACCACGGCTTGACGGTTGATTTCGCCCGAGGCATCGGTGCCACCGCCATCCTGCGCAGTTTGCGGAATGTCTCCGACCTGGCGTTTGAATTTCAGCTCGCGTTGACCAATCGAGCCGTGGCCGATGTCGAAACCGTCTTTATCATGACCGCCGAGACCCACGCCTTCACCAGCTCGACGCTCATTCGTCAGATCGCCTCGGAAGGCCCGATCGATCGACTTCACCGGCTGGTGCCCCCCGGTGTGCTGGCCAAGCTCAAAGAGTTGCAGAAACAACACGGCGGCAAGATTCCCTGGCCGCTGATCGACCCGATCGATGAGTAGAATTGGCGTCACCGTCAGTATGGCCGCGTGGGCCGAATCCGAAAAGCCCACCGGCATTGGCCACGCCACCACACCGGGCATCAATCATCGGCCGGGCTGGTGGTGTCCTTGATCACGAACCGCGCCCGAAGATGGGCCACATCAACAGCCAGGCCGGCCTGGCGAACCGAACCGAGCACCTCATCGAAATCCTTGTAAGCATCCGGGGCTTCGTCGATCGGATAACGCCGGCCGTTGAACAGAATGTCATCGGCATCCATACGCTGATCGACCCGAGCCTGGTCAAGCCGGCGCGCCGCCTCCTTGCGACCCATGCATCGACCGGCACCGTGATTGACCGAGTAGCAGGATTTCTCAGCTCCATCCTCGGCGACCATGACGACGCTTCCGGCACTGGGGTTGCCCGGCAGCAGGATGGGGTGCCCGGTCTCGAAAAACGGCGTCTGGGCCAGCACGGGATGCTCGGCCGGATAGGCGCGTGTGGCGCCTTTGCGGTGGACCCACATCGTTGTTCCGGCCACGATCTCCCTTCGAGCGATGTTGTGGCTGATCAGGTAGACCAGGTCGCCCCGGACGCCGGGGAAGACCGATTGGAACGCTTCGAGAATCAGGCTGTTGATCAGCAGGTGATTGACCGTGGCGAAATTAGCGCCCAGGGCCATGTCGTCAAGGTAAGCATCAGCCTCGGGCGTTCCCAGCGGGGCATAGACCAACTCCCGATCACCCCCGGGAAGGGGAATCGACCATCGCTCGAAGTGGCCGAGCAGTGCCTGAAACTGGCGGCGAGCCAGCAAATTGCCCAGCCCGCGCGAGCCGCAATGGGAAAGAAACGCCACATGGCCATCGCGCAGGCCAAATACATCGGCCACCCTTCGGGCCCGATCATCGTCCGCGACCCGTACCACCTCACACTCGCCAAAATGATTGCCGCCGCCGTACGAGCCAAGCTGGGCGATCTTATCGCCGAAACCGGGCAACCTGCCGCTTTCCAGCGCCGCCTCCAGTCGCGATGCCAGGCTGTCGAGCGTGTCATCATGACCGGTATGCACCGCATCCTCGCAACGCTGTGCCCAGTGAACGGGAATGCCCAGCGCACGACAGACTTCCTCCGATGCGCCCTGGGTGACGAGCGTTCGGCCCAACGCCTCATCCACCGCCCTGCCCTTCTTGACCGAACGCCGTCCCTTGCCCGCGCCTGTCGGTGTGCGCTGAACAATGGCATCGATCAGGGCGCGGCGGGCGCGGCGATCCTCGATCGCCTCGGCGGGGAGATCCAACTGAAGAAGGCTCATCGAACACTTGATGTCCACACCCACCGGTCCGGGATAGATATGGGTGGGCGAAGCCAGGACGCAACCCACTGGCGCGCCGTAGCCCAAGTGCGCATCGGGATTGAGCACCAGCTCATGCACACCGGGTGCCATCCGGCTGTTGATCGCCTGGCGCAGGCAGCCCTCATCGAACGTTCGGCGTATCGCGGGAGTACCGATGACGGTGATCGGCTTGCCCCGACTGCCCGGCAGCGGCAGGAAACCGGTCGCCGGGCCGGTTTCGACGATGCGCGAATGATCAAGCGTGCTTTCGTTCATGGTGCGCAAGCTCCCCCCGGGTCGATCTTACAGCCTTGCCGACCGGGCCGATCGGAAAACGCGGATCGCCGGGTTGAGATTCCGGACCGCCATCGCCGCGCCCCCGAACGGCTCTAGACCACGCCCATGAGAATCTCGCCGACGCGTTGGTCCAGCTTCTCGTAGGGCAGCGGGCGCGCGGCCAGCTTGCGGCGGTCAAACTCAGTGGCCAGCAGCGCCTTGGCGGCACGGGAGGAATAGCCGCCGGGAAGGTTGGACGATTGGCGATCGATGGTGCGAAGCAGCGACTGAATCTGCCGGTCGTTGTTGAACTTCCGCACCTTGGCTTCGAGGATTTTGTAGTTCCTCATCGAGCCTCGAGCGAATTCGATCACATCCTTATGGTCCGACGTTCGATAGGCGTGGCTGTCAAAGTGCTTCATGCCCTTGTACTTGTAGTCCACCAGCAGTTTGACGAGGAAGAACGCCGCCTTGTAGTTGACCGATGCGAACCGGAAATCCTGGTCATATCGGCCCGGTTCCTGATCGTTGAGGTCGATATGGAAGAGCTTGCCGGCCTCGAGCGCCGCGGCGACCTGGTGGACGAAGTTCAGTCCCGCCATCTGTTCATGCGCGAACTCGGGGTTCACGCCGACCATTTCCGGATGATCCAGCGTCGCGATGAAGGCCAGATACGAGCCGGTCACGGCGTTGTAGATATGGCCTCGCGGTTCGTTGGGCTTGGCTTCAAGGGCGAACCGATAGCCGAATTTCCGTTCGATGTTGAACTTGCACAGGAAGTTGAGCGCATCGCGGCTGCGCTTGACGGCCAGCACCGGATCCTTGGCCGCATCGGTCTCAGCGCCTTCCCGGCCGCCCCACATCACATAGACCTTCGCGCCGAATTCAGCGCCGAGTTCCATGGCCCGCATGGTCTTCTGCAAGGCGTAGGCCCGGATGTCGGCATCATTGCTGGTGAAGGCACCATCCTTGAAAACCGGGTCGCCGAAGAGGTTGGTGGTCGCCATCGGCACCTTGATTTTGTTTCGCCGAAGGGCCGCGCGAAAATCCTTCTTGATCCGCTCGCTCTCGGCGGTCGTGGCGTCGATGGGCACCAGATCGTTGTCGTGAAAATTGACGCCATAAACGCCGCCGGCCTTGCCCAGCAGGTCCACGGTCTCCGCCGGCGACAGCGCCGGCCGGGTCGGCTCGCCGAATGGATCACGCCCCACATTGCCCACGGTCCAGAGGCCGAAAGTGAAATGGTCAGCGGGCGACGGTGTGTACGGATCTTGCTTCTTCTTGGCCATGGCGCGACGTTCCTCAATAAAAAGTCTTGTCGGAGTCAACCTATCGAGCGATCGATAACCCGAGCGTAGTTTGTCGCTGATTCCCCGGCTCGTCAAATGGAATGGACCGGCCTAGGCCGCGATATCGCCCGGATTCGCCGCGCCGGGCCCGATCGGAACATGCTCAAGAATCGCACTGACCAGCGAGTGGCCTGTGAAAGGTTTGGCGATGAAGCCGCTGCAACCCGAGTCGTGGCATCGCTGCCGGTCATCACTCATCGCATCGGCGGTCAGCGCGATGATCGGCAGCGAACACCCGGCCAGCCGAAGCAGCCGCGTGGCCGTATAGCCATCCATCACCGGCATCTGCATATCCATCAGGACGATGTCGATCGGATCGGCTTGCTGCTGATCGGCCCAGCGCTCGAACGCTTCCTGACCATTGCCCACAAGGCTGACCCGGGCACCCGCCCGACGGAGATGAAAGCCCAACAGACGCCGGCTGTCCTCTGAATCATCAACCACCAGGATGTGAACGTCAGCGAGCGTGCCGGGATCGTTGAACGCATGGGGCGACCCATCGGCTTCCGAAGCCGCCACCGGGACCCCGTCGCCGCCTTCACCGGCCGCCTGCTCGGACGGACTCTGGATCGGGAGGCGCACGGTGAAACGGTTGCCCCGTCCCGAGGCGCTATCCACATCGATTCCGCCGCCCAGCATCCGCGCCAGGCTTCCGGCGATGGTCAAGCCCAGCCGGCTGCCGGCCAGTTGTCCAACCACGGAAGAATCCACGCCGTGGAAGGGATCGAAGATGTGTTCCAGATCGATGGGCCGAAGGCTTGTGCCCGTGTCGGTGATCGTGAAAATCATGTCCGATTCGGAGTCGCCTTGTGTGGCCTGCGCTGTCAGATGCACCTGGCCCTGCTCGGTGATCCTGATGGCATGGTCGATCAGGTTCACGAGAATCCGTTTCATGCGGGAGGCATCGGATCGGATCACATCAGGAAGCGGGCTCGCCGCCTCGACTTTGAGTTCAAGACCCTTTTCGCGTGCCAAGGGCTCCATGACATCCTGGACCGCGTTGAGCAGTTCCAGCGGCCGAACCGGGCCGGGTTCGGGCTGGATGCGGCCGGCCTCGATCAGCGAGAGGTCAAGTAGGTTGTCGATCAGTCCCCGCAAGTGTTCGCCGTTGCGCCGAACGCCGTGGATGCATTCGGCGTGTTGGTCGGGATCGGGTTCCTGGTTGAGGAGAAGTTCGGCATAGCCGAGGATGGCCGTCAGCGGTGCGCGAATGTCGTGGCTGATGTTGGCCAGAAACATGCTTCTGGCTTTGCCGGCTCTTTGGGCCTGCTCCAACTTCTGAGCCATTTCCGCATTCCCGGCATCCGAGGCGCTGCGATCTTCGATGATCTCCAGCGCGGCCACCGCCGCGTCGCCGGACGACCGCACCGAATGGGTGCCGCCAAGCAGCACGCATGTTCGATTGTGGGCGATCTTGCCTTGGGCGTGTTTCGGTTTGGCGCGGTGTGAGGCGTCGAGCTTGGTGAAAAGCGGATTCTCGATCCGCACGCGCCCAGCCGAATCAACCAGCCGGATACCCAGCGGCAACCGTCGCAACGCTTCGCGGCAAAGCGCGCCCGCATGCAGCGGTGCGGCGAGCCGCCGGTGCCTGGCCATGGATCGATCCAACAGGCGCAGCCACCCGGTCGAATCAGCCGGAAGCGATTCGATCACTTCCGCCCACGGCACGGCGTTGATCGCCTCCAGGGGATTCTGCGTGGAGTCCGGGCCGCAAAAGACGATCAGCCCATCAGGATTGAACGAACGAACCATTCGCCGAAGCCGCCATCCCTGAGCCGAATCGTCATCATGCCAGGCCACCAGGATCAGGTCAGGCCGAGGGAAAGCATTCACAACCGGTTCATCACAACCTTCAATTGCATGCGGCAACAGCGCGTGCCATGGCCGTGGAAGCTGAACAAGGGTTTCTCGCTCCGTTTCGTTGAGGCCGATGGGCAGGAGTAGATGTGGCCGTCGCTCGATTCCGATGCTCCGCATATTCAATTCCACGTAACTCAATGGATGGTCTTGATCACCTGGGAACGATGGCACATCATGCGTTCCAGACTCAATGTTAATTTCGGCCCGACAGAGGCATCGCTTTCGTTTCCCCCTGTAAAAACAGCAAATGCGCGATTCTGGCGGATGGGAAAATTGGATAATCAGGACGTCTTGTTCTGCTTCATCCGCGGCGAGATACCGGCGCGATTCAGCATGTTCAATAGCGCCTCGACGCTTCGCTCAAGGGGCCACTGGTGAGATGGGATGATGAGACTGGCGGTTTGGCTGGATGGGTCGGAAGCGAGGATGTCGGAAGAACGGCCACCGTCGGTTTCCTGCTCTGACACGGGAGCTTCGCGGGGCGGGAGCGGCGGTTCGTACGGATCGTCGATGCCCGTAAAGCCCTTGATGAGTCCGGCCCTGGCCTTCTTGTATAGCCCCTTGGGGTCACGTTGCTCTGCGACTTCAAGCGGGCAATCAACATAAACTTCGAAGAACGGTAGGGTTGCGTCCGCGTGCATGGCGCGGACGCGTTGCCGGTCGGCACGATAGGGGCTGATGAAGCTGGCGATGGTGATCAGGCCGCTGTCGGCAAAGAGGCGTGCCACCTCACCGATCCGACGGATGTTCTCCTGTCGATCTTCGGTCGAGAATCCAAGATTGGAGCACAGACCATGTCGAATGTTGTCGCCGTCGAGCCGGTAAGCCGCGCGGCCGCGCTCGACCAACGCCTGTTCCAGTGCCACGGCGATGGTCGATTTGCCACTGCCCGATAACCCGGTGAGCCAGACCGTGCAGCCCCGCTGCCCCAGCAGCCGGCTCCGCTGGTCGCGCGACACCGCTCCGGGGTGCCAGGTGATATTGCTCGGCGGCTCAGGTGAATGGCTCATCGGTGAAGGGATAGCGATCCGGAGGCGCTATGTCCAATTCCGAGGGCCGGATTGGGATGCCGGGGCCACACTTGCGGGCTTCGGGGGTCGGGGATGCCGGGGCGGGCTTGTGCTGGCCGAAGGACTGGACGAAGACCCGATGGAGTGCTCAGCCTCGAAGGCGCTTGGTGATCTGGGCGATGCGCTTGCCGTACGCCTCGGCGGTGGCGATATCGCCTTTGGGCGGCGCGGCGGGTGGCTTGACCTGGAAACTCGCGGCCATCGGGCCGACGCTCGAGCCCAGCCTGTTCTCCACTTCCGGCCCGGGGCCATCGACCGAGTTCATCGAATCCGGATGGCTGGTCGCCGGGTGGGTGCCCGTGCCGACGTAGATCATGCCGTGCTGCAGGGTGAACACCACGATATCCATCAGCGTGTTGAGCTTATCGCCGGAAAAGGAGCTGGAGTTGGTGAATGCGCCGGCGACTTTATCCTTCCACGCAAGCTTGAACCAACGATCGACCACTTGCTCGAAGAACGACTTCATGCCCGCCGAGAGGCTGCCCATGTACGTTGGACACCCGAAGACGATCGCATCGGCCTGGTCGAGTTGTTCAGCATTCTCCAGCGCCTCTTCGGTTGTGAAGATCGAAGCGTCAATTCCCTCAACGCCGGCGGCACCGCGATGAACGGCCTCGGCCTGGAGTTTGGTATGTCCGAAGCGGCTGTGATAGACGATGATGACCTTCATGCTGGTTTTCCCTGATTGTCATTGGTTCCGGCGTATTGCGTCGCTGAGATGGTAGGCGAGGATCTGACGTGGGCAAGCGAGCCGTTCAGCGGGCGCTCTGGGAGGTGGGGTCGAGCGGCCGCCCCGGGCGGGATGGCTTGGTCGGGTAGCATGGGGTCGTAGCGCGGCGATGGGCGACCGCGATGGATGAATCAAGGATCAACCATGAAAATCGAGCATGTTGCGTTTCAGGTCGCGGACCCTGATGCCATGGCCGCGTGGTACGTGCGGCACGTGGGCTTCACAATCTCGCGACACTTCGAGGCACCGGTGCCCTGCTATTTTCTGGCGGATTCGACCGGCGCGGTGATGATCGAAATCTATCGAAACGCCAAGGCGAGCATTCCGGACTATGCGGACATGGACCCGCTGCATCTGCACCTGGCCATGGTCAGTGAGGATGTTGGCGGGGATGTCAACCGACTGGTCGCCGCCGGCGCGACGTTGCTGGAGCACAATCAACTGGACAACGGCGATGAGGTCGCGATGCTGCGCGATCCCTGGCAATTGGCCATCCAGCTTTGCCGGCGCCATCGCCCCATGGTGTCCTAGCCCCCCTGCCCGTTCCTCAAGACCAATCCAGCATGCTGGAAAGAAGCGGGTGCGTGCGGTCGGCCAGCTTCTGGTAAGCGGTCGCGGCATCGTCGGCGGGGATCAGGTCGCCTAGCCCTTCGACATCGACTTTGCCCGCGGCCAGAAGTTTCAGGGCGATTTCCATATTGCCGAACACACTGCCACAGGGAACCTCAAGCGGATATCGCGGCAGCGACCATTCCCAGCCGCAACGGACGGCAAGGCATCGGCGAAACAGCGGATGCAGCAGATCGAAGACCGCGAACTCCTCCCGCTTCCGCCATGGCACGCCGATGATGAACACCTCGCCGCGCTTCTGTGTCAGGTGGCAGGCATCGAATACCGCCTGCTCGAAGCCCGAGCACTCGAGGGTCACGGCGACTTCGCCGCCCCCCTTCTCCATCACCTCGGCTCGATCGGCGAACGCCGCGATCCCCTTATCCGCCGCCATCGATCGGCGGCCCGCATCCGGGTCGATGCCCACGGCTTCGTAGCCCAGAGCGTTGACCGCCTGGGCCACCAGGTGCCCGACCGGGCCGAGCCCGAAGATGCCGACCCGCTGCGGCGGACGAGCCTGAGTCTGAGCCATGGACGCCAGGCCCACGCCGATCAATCGCGCCCATACCCCGATGCGAGGCGATAGCCCATCGGGCAGCTTGATCGCGGCCTGGCGCGGACATCGCTGCCAGCCGTGATGGCCGCCGATGCCCGCCGGACCGCTGCAAATGACCGTATCGCCGACCGCAAGATCGCTGACCTTGGCCCCGACCTGCTCGACGGTGAACGTCGCGGCGTATCCGGGCTCGATCGGAAACTTCTCGGCCAGGAGTTGTCCCTGCACCTCGGTGCCGGGACTGATCAGCGATATCCGTGTCGGCCCGGCGATCTCATCTTCGGCCAGTGGCGTTCGATTGATCGGGCGGGTGAGCAGCTCGACCTTGCGCGTTCCGGTGAAGGTGATGATGTTTTCTTCGGAGCGGTTCAAAGCTTGACTCCTTGGCGCGCGGCAACTTCCCGGATGTAGGTGGCGGCCTTGAGATATTCCTCGGCGTTGGGCAGGTGTTCCATGATCAGGGGAAGCTCGGGGTTGACCGCTTCCAGTTCACGCAGCAGCACACCATAATCGAGGATGCCCAGGCCGGGCCGGACTTCATCCAGATGAACCAGGTGATTGCCGTGCAAGAGCACATCCTTGGCGTGAACGCTGCGGATATGCGGCGCCAGCAAACGCACGGTGTGGCGGATCAGATTGGCATTGTCAAAGTAACGCCGCGGGCTGTGGATAAGGTTGACCGGGTCAAAATGCACCCCGAACGCCTGGCGGTCGATGGCATCGATCAACTCAAGGTAGGTTTCCGCGCTATCCGGAATGCCCCACCCCATCATCTCGAGGCAGAAGGCGGTTCGCTTGGGCTTGACCGCATCGATGATCTGCCGGCAGGTCTGGACGATGAGGTCGAAGGTGGCGCGGCTGTAGTTGTCGGCGTGTGGACCGTTCCACTTTTCGCCTCGCGAGCCGGGAATGGTGACACAGCACGGCACGCCGGCACGTTCGGCCACATCCAGCTTGGTGATGCACTTTTCAATGGCGACCTTGCGCGCTGCATCATCGGGACTGATGGGATTGCTCCAGGCGCCAACTTCGGCCAGAAGGATGTCGGCATCACGCGCCGCATCGACATACGCGTTGAAGGTTGCCGCGTCAGTGGTCTCATCAACCGGACAGTGAGCCGCCCGGTAGCCGACGTTTCTTACCGCGCGGACCCATCCTTCGGGGTCTTGAAATTTCTCGTGCAGGGGTCCTCCGAGGCGCATGGGCGACATCTCCTAAGTTAGGGCGGGATCGGATGTTGGCAAAATCCTGAGCAGGCGGGAGATCACCATACCTGACGGCCTGATATGGCCGCGGGAACGGCATCATCGCCAAATCGGAAAGGAATTACAAATGCAAGTCGAGTATCTGGTCTTGCGGCAGGAAGCAGCCCAGAAGATAAGGTTTTATAGGACAATGCTTAGATCATCATTTCAAGCCAGATCAGGCGACGGTGCCGCGCGAATATGGATGTGGTTTTCGAAAATTGCGGCCAAGTCCCCCGAATGACCCCCCGGAGCGATCATTAAGGCTTTGTAGAAATAGCGTTAAGGTGATGAACCCGTCTTGATGTCCGACAGCATGAGGAAGGGCTCAGTCCGCCCCGTCTCTACCCATCTGCGTATAAGAGTTTGTATGGACTGTGGATAGAGCCGGCCGTCCATATCGGCTTCAGCGAGTTGCCGCTGGTCTGCCCATAGAAACTCGATGCCGGTTTCACGTGAAACAACGGTTGGCGGAGAATCATCCGCACGATCGGGGGATTTCGAGCCTGAGGCATCGACCGAGAAAACGAGGTTGATCTCCTGGTGCCGCCTCGGGCCGGACTTGTGCTCCTGGGTGAATGCGGATTCGACCACGCCGAGCAATGGGCCGACTCGCACCTCGACACCCGCTTCTTCGATGAGTTCACGGGTCAGGGCATGGCTCGCGGATTCGCCGAATTCGACGTGTCCGCCCGGCAGGAACAGATGGCCGCCCCGCTTGGATCGGCATAAAAGGATGGCGTTTCCGTGCAGCCAGGCTGCGCGGCTGATGATCTCGATGGCATCTTTCTTCATGGCGGTCAGCCTAGCGGAAGGCCCCCTGAGCTGGCAAGTGATCCCCGGTTCGAAGGGGGGAGGAACCGCCAGGTGCGCATCTGAGGGAGCAATCCGCAATCTTCTGGGTACGGGCAGTCAAGGCCAGCTTTGGCATGTTTCACGTGAAACATCGTTGGCGCGGTACCCTGTTCTGGCGTGTGTGTGGACGCGATGACCGCCCCGCTGGTTGTCTCAAGGCCAGAAAACCGCCCTGCCAGTTGGACATGTTTCACGTGAAACATGTTTGCGCACCCTCGTCCCGGGACCGGAAATCTGCTAAATTAGACCCCATAGCCCGGACAGATGGCACAACCGACCCAACATAGGAGTCACCCATGTCCAGCGAATCCACCGGAAGAAAAGAACGACCAAGCAGACTCGGTCGCGGACTGAGCACCCTGATGGGGCAATCAATACCCGTCGATCCGGCGACCAAAGATTCCGAGACCAACGCCAAAACCGCTGGCTCCACGCCCGAGCAGGTGGCTACGGCTGAAGGTCCGCCGCGCACCCACCTGCCGACAAGAGACCAGCATGGAAGCGCTTCGGCCTCGACCACCAGCGCTTTGGATGATGCCATGCTCCATGTCGATCCTCCGGATCGGCGGGCTTTCGGGTATGTACCGGTCAACAGCGTGCTGCCCAATCCCGAACAGCCACGCAAGCACTTTGATGAGGCATCCCTCAGGCAACTTGCCTCTTCCATCCGTATGCAGGGCGTGATGCAGCCCGTCCTGGTTCTGCCCCCGGACCCATCGGGGAGATACATCCTCATCGCAGGTGAGCGGCGATGGCGCGCTGCGATGATGGCCGGACTCGAAATGATCCCGGCTATTGTCCGACGGCTGGATCAACGTCAACTGGCTGAATGGGCCCTGCTGGAAAACCTGCAACGCGAAGACCTCAACCCCATGGAACGCGCTGAAGCGTTCAGTCGCCTGGTCGATCAGCACCGGCTCAGCCATGAGGATCTGGCAGCGCGGCTGGGTATTGATCGATCCAGCGTCACCAACACCCTTCGACTGCTCAACCTTTGCCCTGAGGTTCAGGAGATGGTTCGTCAGGGCCAGCTCACCCTGGGCCATGCGCGAGTGCTGGCGTCCGTGGAGGACCCGAGCACGCAGGCTCAGATCGCACGGACGGCGATCGAACGCGAGGTAACGGTTCGCGGTCTGGAGCAGGTCATCCGGAACATCCGATCCGGTGACGCTGACCCTGAAGAACTGTCGGCGGGGGAGCAGCAGGGCGGCGGCGAGTCACGAGCCCGGAATCCCCGGTCGGCCCACTATCGCGATCTGGAGCAACAGATCGGCAGCCAACTGAACACGCGTGTGAAACTGGTGGGCGGTAAGAAGAAGGGATCGGGCAAGCTGACGATCGAGTTCTTCGACATGGATCAGTTCGATGGCCTGATGGCTCGCCTTGGTGTTCGTATTGAGTTATAAGTTTATGCTATAAAGTGGTTTATAATTATGACACAGGCTCCGATCTCCGCATTGCTCCAGACCGATCCCGCCAATCTCCCCGATGCGCCCGTCTCCATTGCCGGCTGGGTGCGAACCCGGCGGGACTCCAAGGCGGGCATTTCCTTTGTTCAGGTTCACGATGGCACGGCTTTCGACGCCATCCAGGTGGTCGTTCCGAAAGAGCTTGCCAACTACGAAAGCGAAGTCCTGCATCTGACCGCCGGATGCTCGGTTCGCGTGGAAGGGCGGCTGGTGGCCAGCGAAGGCAAGGGGCAGGGGGTTGAGATTCAGGCAACCCGGCTTGAAGTGGTGGGTTGGGTGGAGGATCCGGATACCTATCCCGTCAGCCCGAAGCGGCACACGTTCGAGTATCTCAGGACGGTGGCGCATCTGCGGCCGCGCACCAACACATTCGGCGCGATCGCCCGTGTGCGGCACTGCCTTTCACAGGCGATCCACAGATTCTTCCACGAAGAAGGCTTCTGCTGGATTCACACACCGATCGTGACCGCCAGCGACTGCGAAGGCGCGGGTGAGATGTTCCGTGTGTCCACGCTCGATCTGCTGAACCTGCCGCGCACCAGCGAGGGGCAAGTCGATTTCGCCGAAGATTTCTTTGGAAAAGAGGCCTTCCTGACGGTGAGCGGGCAGCTCAATGTTGAGACGTACTGCATGGCGTTATCCAAGGTTTACACCTTCGGCCCGACGTTTCGCGCTGAGAACAGCAACACCGCGCGACACCTGGCCGAGTTCTGGATGATCGAACCTGAGATCGCCTTCGCCGATCTTTCCGCCGATGCGGACCTTGCCGAGGCCTTTCTGAAATACATCTTCACCGCGCTACTGGCCGAGCGTCCCGACGATATGGCGTTCTTCGCCCAGCGGATCGACAAAGACTGCATCAATCGCCTGGAGAAGTTCGTCGCCAGCAGCTTCGAGCGGATGGACTACACCGAGGCGGTCTCGATTCTGGAGAAGGCCGCGGCGGGGGGGCGAAAGTTCGAGTTCCCGGTCAAGTGGGGTATGGACCTTCAATCCGAGCACGAGCGGTTCCTGACCGAGGAGCACGTCGGCCGGCCGGTGGTGGTGATGAACTACCCCAAGGAAATCAAGGCTTTCTACATGCGCATGAACGACGATGAGAAGACGGTGGCGGCGATGGATGTGCTGGCGCCGGGCATTGGCGAGATCATCGGCGGTTCGCAGCGTGAAGAGCGCCTCGATGTTCTGGATCGGCGGATCGTTGAATGCGGCATGGAACTGGAGCCATATTGGTGGTATCGCGACCTTCGCCGATACGGCACCGTCCCGCACGCCGGGTTCGGCCTGGGTTTCGAGCGGACGATTCTCTACGCCACCGGCATGGCCAACATCCGCGATGTCATTCCCTTCCCGCGAACGCCGGGCAATGCATCGTTCTGATGATGCGATCGAAAGAGGCTCGCATGGCTGGCCACGTGGAGGCGAGGGTTCAGGAAGGTGGCGATCGCGACTGGGTAGTGACCATCTGTCCCGGCGCGCCACACGGCATAAGGTTTAATTGAAGTGCGGGCTGTCCAGTCCCTTTCAATGTCGCCGCCGTTACGACTCGAACTCCGCCAGGGAGCTTGCCCGAAGTCCGATCGACCGATCCAAAGCAACCATCAGCCGGGAACCCAACACCATGAGCACACCCATGTATGGCGGGTCCAAAGATCAGCGGATTCACCAATCAACAATCGATTCGCATCGTATCCGCCGTCTCTGGCTGCCGTTGGCCATGCTGGGCGCTGGTCTGATGGGAGGCGCGGCGTTAGCGCACGCCTTTCCTTGGCACATCCAGGCAGACCAGGCCGTTGTGGCAACCGAGGCAACGAACGAACGGCGTGTTCCCAGCTCCGATATGGAGTTCGAGGGCTCGACCGCCCGCCCGACTTCACTGGTCTATTCGCCTGATGGCAGCATTCTCGCGGCGGGATATGGCTACATCCCGCCGAACCTGCCCGAGGACCGGCCCCTGGCCCGCTTCTGGGATGCACGGACCGGCGAATCGCTCGGGGCGATTCCGGTCACCGCGGATCGTCCAGGGGGAACCGTCGGCACCATGACGCCGATCCGATGGCACCCCGATGGCCGGCATATCTTCGCCCAGATCGGCCCGGAAGTCCGGATGTTCGCCCGCGAAGATGGCGGAGTGGTTCGCTCGTTCAAACAGGATGTCAATCTGCTGCCCCAAGCCATGCGCAGAACGCTTGTGGCGCCCCCCGTCGCGGGGACGGCGCCGCTCGATTCAACGATCGCCTCGGTGGAAGTGGATGGTGACCGGCTGGTGGCCATGAACAATGGCGGCGATGTTTGGGTGTTTGCGATCGCCACGGGTCGGCCCATCCTGGCATTCAATGCTTTCGATCATCAGCCGACTCTGCTCTCGCAGGTCGGCATCCCGCCCACGATGACGATCATCCCCGGGCGGAACCGCCTCATTGCCGCGACGCCACGCTGGATGGTCAAGCGATCGCTCGCGGATGGAAAGATGCTGGGTATGTTTCCGGGTGACAACCACCTGGTTCGCTCCCTGGCCGTTTCGTCCGATGGTCTGTTGCTGGCCACGGGATCCATGCGGGGAACGGATTCGGTTTGGGACATTGCGACCAGGTTGCCGGTCGCAACACAGACGATCACGGCGCGAAGTCAGCACGCGTTTCAGATCGCGATCTCACCCGATGGTCACTGGATGATCTCCGGTGATGGACGATCGCCACGGCCGATCATGGTCAACGGATTTGATGGCCGCACCATCCCCATCGGTGAACATGCCGCCGTCATCGCGGTTACTTTTTCACCTGATGGCCGGCACATCCTGACCGGCGGACAGGACATGAAGATTCATCGCTGGCCTGTGGGCGAGTTGATCGGATCGACGCGTGAGCAGGCTCCCCCGAACGATGCGGAGTTGGAAAGGCTGATCGAGGTCATGTCCGGCCAAGCGCAGCCTGATGCGTATCGCGCAATGCGCAGGCTGTTGGCGGCGGAGGAGCGCTCGCTTGCTCATCTCCGGCCGATCGCACGTGGTGCCGAACTGGACCGGGCGCGCCTCGACCAGTGGATTGCCCAGTTGGATGACAGTCGCTTTGCCGTACGCCAGGAGGCTGAGAAATCGCTGCTCGCCCAGGGGTACGTCATTGTCGAACATCTGCGCCACCGCCAGCGGGGCGAACTCTCCGTGGAGGCCAAGGCGGCGCTTGAGGCGATCATCGAAGAGCTCGATCGCCCTGAGAATTTCAGTGATTCCACACGAGCCATGCTCCGGGCTCGATGGCTGCTCCGACTGCTGGAGAACGAGGATTCAACAAGCGAAGACCGGTAGTCGAATCCGAGTCACAAAGACATACACACGGCGGGGCGTCCGGCCTGATCCGCGCCGGCGTCGAGGATCGCCGTCACCGGAAAAGAGCGGGGCAACCGGTCGGTCTAACCCTTGACCGCGCCAAGTTGAATGCCCTTGACCAGGTATCGCTGGAGCAGGATGAAGATGATGATCAGCGGCACCACGGACATGGTGACCGCGGCCATCAACAGGTGATCGGCCTGGGCGACGGACGTTTCGAAATACAGCAGGCCGATGGGCAGGGTGTAGCGATGCTGGGACCGCAGCATGACCAGCGGCCAGAAAAAGCTGTGGAAATTGCCCATGAAGGTGAAGATCGAGAGCGTGATCAATCCCGGACGGGCCAGGGGAAGAATGACATCCCAGAACAATCGCCACTTGCTGGCCCCATCGATTTCGGCCGCTTCATCCAGGCTCGTGGGGATGGTGAGCATGAACTGCCGCAGCAGGAAGGTGCCAAACGCACTGAAGGCCGCCGGAATAATGAGGCCGGGCAGCGTATCGACCAGTCCCAGCCGGATCATGATCTCATAGTTGGGGATCATCATCACCAGACCCGGCACCATCATGGTGGCCAGGTAAAGCAGGAAGACACGGTCACGTCCCGGCCACTTGAGGCGTGAGAAACTGAACGCGGCCATGGCGCTGGTCAACACCTGGAGGAACGTGACCCACGCGGCGACGAAAAGGCTGTTGATGAAGTACCGAAGGAATGGGACTTCTTCAAAGACCTGGGCGTAGTTGTGCCACTGCGCCTGTTCCGGCAGCCAGTTGGGGTCCACCACCTCGCCCGGCGTCTTGAGGCTGGTCAGGACCATCCAGACAAAGGGCAGCGTCATGGTGAACGCCAGGGCGATCAGCAGGGCGTGAAGCCCGTAGGCCGCGAAGAGCCGGCGCATCCATGTCGGCAGTAAGGAAGGGGGCTTGGGGGGAAGCTCATTGGGCAGATCAGGCGGTTGATCCGCGGGAGTAATCGTCGGATCCGATGAGCCGACGGCGGGGCGGGCGCGATCAGAGAATTCTGGCGTGGATCCTTGGGTCACGACGGCGACAACTCCTTGGATGGGGAAGAATACCCGCGGATCGGGCGGGGGTCCAACTCCGATTTTGCGCCACCGAGCCGGCCGGTCCGCGAAGGGCGGGGTTCGATCGCCCGTCGCGTTTCGACAAGCAACGTCGAATCAAGGGGTTTGGAGTTTCAGCACCACCTCCCGGCGATCGGGCGAGAACTCGACGGTACCCAGGATTCGATCCAGCGCTTGGGGATCGCGGACTTCGTAGCGCCCGTAAAACCCTCTGAATGCAGCCCTTCCCCGCTCATCGGTCCGGCCGGATTCACGAGTCTTCCACGTCTCGTTGAGCAGGCGGCTCAATCGCCGCGCAGGCTCGAGCGGCCGGCCCTCGGCATCCACGAGCGCGGCCTCATCGCCCAGCCAGTGAAGCCGGCCCATGAATCCCCAGAGCACAATCGCCTCGACGCCCGGGTGACTGAATCCCATGCGGTAGAAATCCTCCACGGCCTGGGCGCGGCGGCGCTCATCCCGGGTCTTGAAGCTGATCTCGGTCAGGTGAATCGGCATGTCGAGCTCCGCCAGACGATCCAGCCGCGCCAGCATCGCCTCGGGCTCCAGCTTCACATGGCTCTGGCGCTCGACATTGGCCTCATCGCGCTGTTCCGGTGGTGCATCGGCGCGTTCCGGGGCGATCCGCTCGGCCGCGTGCTCCTGGATTCCGATCCCACCCACCGGCGCGCCGGCGCGTCGCAGGAAACGGATCAGATCGACCATCCGGCCCAGTTTTTCATCGTTGCCCAGGATGTCGTACTCATTGACATGCAGCGGCACATCCGGATCGAACCGGCGCGCATGGATGAACATGTGGGCACGGATCGAGTCGCCGAGTCGATCCCGGAAGAACGTGCCGGTGAGCATTTCGTTGTTCACGTCCCAGGCGATGAGCCTCCCTTTGAAGCGCGTGACCGTGGCCTGAATGTGGTCGTCAATGGCCTTGCGCAGCGCATCATCATCAAGATCCCGGACCCACGGTTGCGTCCAGCGTTCCTTGGCCCAGAACAGGGCATGCCCCCGCACGGAGAGGTCATGCTCCCGAGCGAACCGCATCAGAATTTCCGCCGGTTCGAAGCGACGTTGCCCGGGCCGCGGCTCGATGCTGTACCACTTCATGTGGTTGTCGGAAACGACGGTATTGAAGTGATCCAGAATGAATCGGCGGTATCGCTCGTTCCATGCCGCCCGGCCCAGCAACGCCGACTCGGTGACGGAAACGCCGAAGCGGAAATGATGCCCGGTCTGCACCAGCTTGAGGTCTTGGCCGGTGATCGGGTTCCCTTCGTGGTCCTGAATCTCCAGGAGGAAATCCCCCTGCCGGATGGCCTTGATGCGTTCATCCGCATCGGCGCGCCAATCTCGCTCGATGGCGTGCGGTTCTGGAGATTCGTTTGCCGCGTAACCTGCCGTGAGCAGAAACCCCAGAACGATCAGGGCCTGCACCATCGGCTGGATCGTCACCGTGAAGCCGTCATGGGTCATCGTTCATCCTCCAAGCGCCAGGCGCGGCGTCCGGCCGGCGAAGTTCATGCATCGAGATGGCGTTTCGTGTATTCGCTGCGTAACCGCATCGTCACCGGACCGGGGCGGGCGTTTCCGATCGCTTTGCGCTCGACCTGGCGAACCGGCAGGATATGCCACGAAGAATTGGTCAGAAAGACTTCGTCGGCATCGAGCAGATCGCTGATTTCCAGTTCGCATCGTACAACCTCGATTCCGCATTCCGCCGCCAGGTCGAGGATCAGCGACCGGGTGATGCCCGGAAGCACGCCCGAGGGCGATGAGGGGTCGGTGACTTCATCGCGTGCCGGCGGGGTGTACAGCACACCGTTGCGCACCAGAAAAAGATTGCTGACCGCACCTTCGACGAGGTGATTGGTCGTCGAGAGGCAGATGACCTCGCCCGCTCCGGCCGCGGCGGCCCGCCCGAGCAGGATGAGCCTTGACCAGTAGTTGAGCGTCTTATGCCCGGCGGTCGGCTCAAAGGGATTAATCGCTCGGGGTGCCACGGTGGCCAGGATGCCGTCTTCGAAATAGGACGGTGCGTATACGACCGGAGGCGTGACTTCGATGTGGACGGTCGGCCTGGGCGGCGAAGCAGGCGCCTGGCCCCGGGCCGCGGCCAGGAGGGAGAGGCTGCCCGGCGTCATGGTCAGGCGAATCCGCGCCTCGACAAGGCCGTTGCGTTTAAGCGTCTGTTCGACCGCCAGGGCCAGTTCGGATTGCTCAAACGGAATCGGCAGCCCCAGTGTCCGGGCACTGGTCAGCAGACGCTCGAGATGACGGTCCAGCGCGATGATGCGGCCGTGGATCGCGGCCATGGTCTCGAACAGTCCGACCCCGTGCAGCAGACCGGCATCACGCCCCGAGATCACCGCACGATCCGGATCGACGAACTCACCATTGCTGAATGCTTCGAGGGCCATAAAACTCCGGCTTCCGGCATCAGGTCGCTTTGGCTCGCCATGGGGCAGGCCGTCACCGGGGCATGATATGCTCTCAACGTCGAGCTGTATGCAAGGAGACGGGTTGTGGCCGACGTTCGTAGCGCCCGAGGCGCGCAGATTCTGTATGACCGGATGGCGGGCGTGTACGATGCGACCTTCGGGCGTCTGGTGCATCACAGGCAGCGGATCGGCATCGAGGAATTGGGCCTTCAGCCGGGCCATTGGGTGCTGGATGTGGGCATCGGCACCGGACTGTCCCTGGACCTTTACCCGCCGGAAGTCAACGTGGTCGGCGTTGACCTCTCATCGGGAATGCTCCAGAAGGCGGCCGCTCGACCGACATCGCGCCGGCCCGGCCGATGGCTCGTTCAGGCCAATGCCCTCCAGCCGCCTTTTGGCGCCGGCGCCTTCGATGCGGCGGTGATCACGCATGTCATCAGTTGTGTGCCCGATCCACCCGGCCTGCTGGAGGCCACGGCCCGGCTGATCCGGCCCGGCGGAAGCATTCTGCTGCTCAACCATTTCCGCTCGGATTTCGCCCCGATCGCGATGATGGAACGGCTGCTCAATCCGATCTGCATCCGGCTGGGCTGGCGAAGCGATCTGTCTTTCGAGGATGCCGTCGGCGGTTCGAACCTTTCCGTGGATCGCCGGTGGAAGCTCAGGAAGATCGATCTCTGGACGCTGGCCCGACTTGGTGTGCCCGAATCGAAGGCTCCGGCAACAAGCTGAGTTGGATGCCATGACAGGGCGGTCAAGGGGGGTTTGGCGGAATCATGGCCCGGGCTTTATCATCCGGCCATTGTTCTTCAGGCCAACCCGAGTGTCCCGTCGATGCCGGTGAGCGAACCGACCGCCCAACGTGTTGCCCTCCCGCCGCGCCGGCGACTTTCCGGCTTGGCCAGGCGTTGGCGTCGCATCACCCGGATCGCCTTGTTTTCCGCATCGCTGATCATCGCCGCCGGCCATCTCCCCGCCCATCGCGCCATTCTCGCCCAGGAGCCGGCACCCGCTCCACGAACAGCCATCGAGCCGGCCGCCGCCGCGTCCCCGACGACCGGTCAACCCCTGCGTCAGCCCCTGATCCGGGCCGACACGAGAATCGAGGGGCAACGGGTGCAGGCATGGTCCGACCCGGACCAGGGCACGCAGTATCTGTTGGTCGATGGCGATGTGCGACTGAATATCGGCCTGTACCGCCTGCGCGGTGCCCGGATGGTGGTTCGCATTCAACCCAAAGATGCGCAAGTGGGCGTGGGACGGTATCAGATCGCCGCCTTTATTCAGGATGCCCGCAGCCATGCGAACGCACAGACCCAGACCCGGATCGAATCCGACCGGCTGCTGGTCACCGCGTTGACCGAGGGCCGGCTTCAACTGGCATCCGACATCCTGGACTATCGCTCGGCGGTCGCCCACCCCTTGAGCATCGAAGCGGCCGAGCGATTCGAGGAGTTCGACCGCGTGCTGGCATCGCCGACGCTGCCCGTGCCGACCGTGGACCTCTTCGGCCCGGAAGTCGAGCGCCTGCGCGATGCCCGACGCGCTGAAGTCGCCGCCGAACTCCGTGATCTGGCCAGGCAGCGCATCGTCGAGCGGCCGGTCGAACCCGCGCCTGAACGCGATCCGCCCCCGGAACCCCCGGAAGGCCCGGAACCCCCGGCAGTGCTGCCTCCCGAGTTGCCGCCCCCCGAGGTGCCGGAGGTTGAACCCGTCGAGCCACCCATCGAGGAACGGCCCTCACCCTTCGAGCGGATTCTGCCCGCCGAAGGCCAGGTCAGCTTCGCCGCGCGCCGGGTGATTGTCGATGGTCAGCGCCGCGCGATTGTGCTGATGGGCGATGTGGCGGTGGTCTATCACGGTGTACCGGGAGAGACCGGGCGATCGCTTCAGGCGGATCGGGCCGTGATCTTCCTGGATGAGGATGCCGGCGCTGTCGGACGGGCGATCGATGCCTCGATCGTGACGGGCATCTACCTGGAAGACAATGTGGTGGCGACCGACGGCCAGTTCACCGCGCGGGCGCCACGCGTTTTCTATGACCCAAGCCGCAACCAGGCGATGATGCTGGATGCGGTGATCTTCTCGCGGGATGTGGCGAGCCAGGACCGTGATGCACCTCTGTACCTTCGCGCCCGGCAGGTGCATCAGGAATCACAGAGGCGCTTCACCGCCCTCGATGCGACATTGACCACGACCGATTTCGCCCGACCGCACCTGGCCCTGGGCGCGACGAGGCTGACCCTCGAACAGCGTATTGACAGTCGTGAGCGCGAGGTGAATTATGTCGATGCCAGGCGGGTTCGCCTCGAAGCCGGTGGGCTGCCGTTCTTCTACCTGCCCCGAATTTCGGGCGAGATTCCGGACTATCCCTTGCGTGGCGTCGGTATGGACCTGACCAGCCGGCGCGGGCCCGTGGTGACCACCGCCTGGGATACCTTCGCGCTGGTCGGCCGCCCCCGGCCCGAGGGTGTGGATTCGGAACTGAACATCGACTGGCAGGGAAGACACAATATCGGGCTCGGGACGTGGATCGAGTACGACCAGCCGAATCTGCACGGCCGGCTGGAGGGATACATCGTTCCATGGGATACCGGCCCCGACCTGATCGATGACCGAGCCGCCATCGATTTTGATGGCCGCGTCCGGGGCATGACGCGCTTCCTGCATCAGCAGGCCTTCACCGAGGAGAATCTGGTGCTGGAGGCCGAGCTTTCGTATGTTTCCGACCCGACGTTCCTTGAAGAATTCCGCCGCGCTCAGGCCGAGACGGATGCCCCCTGGACCACGCGAGTCCGCATCAAGCAGCAGGGCGAGGACGCCGCGGCCACGCTCGCCCTTGGCTATACGCTGACCGACTTCACGCCGCAGACCTATGCGCTTCAGGCACCGGGTTATGTGGTCGATCGGCACGTGGAGCTGGGCTACCGCATGATCGGTGTCAGTTTCTGGGATGACCGGCTGACCTACTACGGCCAGACCCGAGCCGGCTACATGCGCATGATCGCCGGCAACGATACGCCGGAACGGCGCGGCTTCAGCGATGCGCAGAGTCAGATGATCTTCGGTGTGGATCGGGATGTTCGGTTCCGCGATCGCATGCGGGACATGGGGCTGCCCGATGATGCGAGGATGCGTGTTGATACCCGCCACGAAGTGCGCATGCCCCTGGACCTGGGCGACTGGCGACTGACGCCTTACGCCGTGGGCTCGGCGACCGCCTATGACAATGATTTTGAGGCTTATCGCGGTATGGGCGATCCATATCGAGTTCATGGCGCGGTGGGCGTATCGCTGACCGGAGAGCTCGCCCGCGATTGGCCGGGGATCACGTTGCCACTGCTGGATGTACGCGGCATGCGTCACATCGTCCAACCCTTCGCCGATGTTTCCTTTGGCATCGGCACATCATCGGCCGGCAAGCTTCCGGTATTCGATCGTGATGTCGAGGGAATCGAGGACGGGTGGATCGTGCGCTCCGGCGCCAGGCAGATATTCCAGACCCAGCGTGGCGGGCCCGGTGAGTGGCGCACCGTGGACTGGCTGACCGTGCATTCGGAAATCGTGCTCCGGCAGAAATCGATCAACCCGAACGACCCCCTGCCGCATTTCTTCGAAACACGCCCGGAGCTGAGCACCGGCGGCGACCATGTGCGCGGCGAGCTTCTCTGGATGTTGACTGATGCCCTGGCGCTGCGCGCCGAAGGTTTATACAGTCTTGAGTCGGGCAAGGTCGAGCTCTGGAAAGTGGGAACCTCGTTCGACACCCGCGCCCGCATGCGCCTGCACGTGGGCTACGCCGAGATCGATTCACTCCGCGAACGAAGGCTGACCTGGGGCGCTGATTATCAGATCACCGATATCTACCGCATCGAGTTTCATCAGTCCTACGATTTCGGACCGCGCGGCAGCCGGACCTACGGCGTGGAACTGGCACGCCAGGCTCCGCAGTGGCGACTGCTGGTCGGGGGTTATTACGACGAAACCAGCGGTGACTTTTCCATCAGCGTCTCGGTCTCCCCGGACCTGAACTTCTGAATTCATCGCCGCGCGGGCAATAATCGCGACGTTCGGGCGTCGTAATCCGGTTGGCACGATATCCGTCGGCCGCCGCGGGGCCTGTCCGTCGGGGCGGGCGGGGGAATTGATCATTGACAATCAAAAGGTGGATCATGTCCGTTCGAGTTCTTCTTCTGACCACGCTGGCCCTGCTGCTGATCACCAGCACGCTCAAGGCCCAGGACCGCATCTTTTCCCATGAGACCGATGGCGTTCAGGTTCAGTTGTTCCTGCCCGAGGGCGTCGAGGTGTATCGTGGCCTGCTGCTTCATGTGGCCAACTACCGGATGAATCCAAGCAACCGCTGGACCGAACTGGCCCGTGAGCTGCAATTCGGCCACGTGGTCATGCAGATGGACATGCGCCGCAATCAGCGTCCGCGTATTCTCGCCCAGGCGCTGCGGGTTTCGCTGCCCGTCCTGGCGGAAAAAAGCGGGCATCCGGAGTTACAGCGGATTCCTCTGGCGGGTCTGGGACACTCGGCCGGCGGCATGGCGCTCAACGTGCTGGCTCAGACGCCGGAGCGGATGCTGACCACGACCATCGACTGTTCCTGGGTGGGCAACAGCGAACAGTTCCCACAACTCAAGAATACGCCCATGCTGTTCACGCTCGGCGCGATTCCCGATGGTTTCAACATGATTCCGGCGATCGAAGAGCGCTACGACCCGGCGCGGCGTAAAGGCTTTCTCTACGGTCTTGGTTTTGAATGGGACAAGGCGCACACCTTCGGCAATGCCGGAACGCTCTTTGCCCAGTGGATCAAGTCCGTCGCGGCTGAACGATTGCCCGAGGCGGTCAACCGCGATGAAGAGGTGAAACTGAAGGACATCGCCGAAGAAGATGGCTGGCTGGGCGATCGTGAAACGTGGGAATCGCACCTGCCCACGGTGGCGCCGTGGCGGGAGTATGAAGGCGATAAGTCCAAGGCCGTCTGGCTGCCGGACCGCGCGACGGCCTACATCTGGCGGGCGTATCAGGTCCGCGATTCTCCCGTGCATCTGACCGCATCAAGCGACGATGGCAAGGCACGGCTTGGGCGGTTCCGGCCGCGCCGCGAGTTTCAGATGATGACCGACCTGGGCCAGGATGTTTCGCTTGGCGTTTCGATCGAACAGGATGAGGTGAAACTCCAGAAGGTGCAGTACTTCGTGGGCGACAAGCGGATCGCTGAAGTCACCGAAGCGCCATACACCTTCACCTGGCCCTCACCGCCGCAGGGCGCTCATTCAGTCTTCGCCCTATACACCACCGAAGATGGCAAGCAGGGCACCACCAATCCGGGATTGATCGTGATCCGCAAGCCGGTGAAAGTGGAAGTGATGGAATAATCAGCGCCCGGCCGGCGCCTTTTTTGGGCCATTTTGAACACCGGGGTTGACGGTGGCATTCGCCGCCATCCTGATTGGTGAACGGAACTGAATTGGCCGGGCAGTGTGGCCTCCTCCGGCTCTGGCTCGTAGGTGCTTCTGGCGTCCCCGCCGCTGGCGAATGGTCACGCGCGCGGCCCTTCGGCGGGCTGGGTCGGCCTGGCGGCAAGCTCGTTTGTCCGAGGGGCCGATGTTCTCTGCGGGATGATTGAACATTGAATCTTCAATTTGCAGGGAGCCGTCGCCTTGCGCTGGATGGTTCGCTCATTCGCGGCACTGCCCCTGACGCCGGCAGCCACCAATCTCGATGGCGTAGCCATAAATCGATGAATATACGATGTTAAAAGCCATTTGCGCCCCAGGCCGACACCGCGAATGACGCTGATTCAGCAGAAAATATCGATCATCTGGCCACGGCCGGAGAGTGCTGCGCCCTTTGGCGTGATGGGTGGGGCGATGGATGCGGGTGGGGGAGGTTCGGGTGAGGGGAGCCAGTCGGGGTAGCGTCGGATCGGCCTGAGTGTCGGCTGGGCTCGGCTCGGTGCCCGTTCGGGGCGTTCCGCCGGTTCCTCCGCCCAGGAGTCGGCGGGTCGGCCGGCGTTGCTCGCCTCCGGGCCGCCCATCAACTCCGGAACCTGTTGCCGACGTGCCGCCAGGCAGACCGCCTCTGCGTTGCCGAGCGACTGATGGCCTCGCCATGGCGCTCCTCGCCGCGCGGCGGCAGAGTGGCACGATGGACCGATGCCGGAGAAGGTCCGCGGTGATGGGCCGATGATGGACATCAGCCCCAGAGGCAGCACCCGGTCGGCCGAACCGACGCCGCGCCGACGTTCGAGCCATAACATGCCCTTCATATGGACTTTATGCCCGCTTACCCGGTCGGTCCGTCTGTAACGGTTGTAACGGTTGCTGAGCCAGGCCCACAATGGCTGACGGCGGTGTTGACCTCGGTAAACAGATGGCGCGGCAAAGATTCCGGGCTTCCGGGGGGAACTTCCGGGGAAAACTTCCGGGGGTGCGGGATCGCTTGTCGTGCGGGGATCGGGCTGAGGGGGCGTTCCGGGGGGCGCGGGGGCGTTGACCGGAGACTATGTCGAGATCGTTGGCGAGCCGAGCCGGCTGGTTCCGCTGATGCCGCGAAGGTAGCTGTAGGACCTCCGGCCCGGCCGACGAATCTCGGCCACCATCTCGCGGACCAGTTGCGAAAGGCGCTTGACCGTCGCCGAGCCCTGAAGCTCGCGATAGCCATCGGCCTCAAGCGTCGGGGACCAGCGGAGCGTCAGATGCATGGTCCCGGGTGTCTGGGCATCCGGCCGGCAGTGCGCGGCAACGGGTGAATCGCAGTCGCAGCCCAGTCCGGCAAGCAGCGCCCGTTCGGCATGGACCGCCTGCGAGGTGGTCGGATCGTTCAGGCCCAGCACGTTGAGCATGGCATGATGATCGGTGGCACGACACTGCACGGCCAGCGCGCCCTGACCGGCGGCCGGCAGCATCTGTTCGATCGAAAACGTGGACATCGGCACCTTCGACTCGAGATTCAATCGACGAAGGCCGGCCAGGGCAAGAACGGTCGCATCGAAGCGGCGATGTTCGGTCACCAGGGCGAGGCGGGTTTCGATATTGCCCTCGATCGGAACGATCTGAAGGTCGGGGCGAAGCTCGCGCAGTTGCATGGCCCGGCGTGGGCTGGATGTGGCGACCGTCGCCCGTTCGGGCAGATCGCTCAGGGCCAATCCATCGGGCGTGATGAGGCAATCACGCACATCTTCACGCGCCGGCACGGCCGCGATACGCAGACCCGGCGTATCCTCCACCGGCAGATCCTTGAGACTGTGGACCGCAAGATCACCCTCATTCTTCAAAAGCAAGCGCTCAAGCGCTGAAGTAAAGCGGCCCTTGTTGCGATCCGGATGATGGTTACCCGAAGCTTGGGGCGAGCCGGTCCACCATTGGTAGCTGACCGCCTGCCGGGAATCCTGCCTGGTGATGCCGGTGCCGACATGCTCTGCCTGCCATCGGGCCAGCGGGCTATTGCGGGAAACGATGACCAGTGGCCGACGAGCTCGACGCAAATTGAGATCCTCACTCGAAACGTTGACCGATCCTTACGGCGACCAATATACCCAAACTCGCGCGCGGAGATTCGGACGGCCATCCGCGCAAGCCGCCGTCCGAGTCGGCTGAACCGACTTCCAGCGCCGCGGCCAGGCGCTTGGCTTCAGGCTGGCTTCGCCAGCT